>JAYEIJ010000093.1:0-12657 GCA_034660035.1 Actinomycetota bacterium
TGCAGACGCAATGGATGGGAACGGTGTGAGCCAGACCCAGGTGTTCGCTCCCGAGTTGGTCGTGGGTCATTCGACGGGACCGGCGCGGGCGTAGCCCGCAGCCGACAGCCGACAGCGAACAGCGAACAGCCAGAACCACCATGAGGGATGGGCTTCGCTGTTTGCTGTGCGCTGTCTGCTGTTAGCTTGATTCCCATGAAGATCCTCTTTGCTGCTGCTGAGTTCTCACCGTTCGTTCGGACCGGGGGGCTAGGGAACGCTGTCGCCGGTTTGGCGCATGCCCTGTCCTCGGATCACGAGGTCACTGTTGCCGTGCCCGGGTATCGCGACGCGGACATCCCCGGTCCCATGGTGGCGGATGGGTCCTGGCGACGGCACCGGGACCGGGGCGTCGACGTGTCGCTCTGGCTCGATGAGTCGTTCGACCGGCCCGGTGTCTACGGGCCCGATGCATCCTCTTCCTACGGTGACAACTGGGAACGCTTCGCGCGCTTCTCACTCGCAGTCGCCGAACTCGCCGACGGATTCGACGTTGTGCACCTCCACGACGGGCATGTTGGTGCGGTTGCCCTGAAGACGATGGTGCCGACCGTCTTCACGATCCACAACGCCTCGTACCCGATGGTCGGTCCGCTCGGACCTGCCGTAGAGGTGCTCGGTCTCGGTCCGAAGGCATCCGTGCTCGGTGGTGACATGGAATGGTTCGGCGAGGCGAACTACCTGAAGGCCGGCGTGGTCGGGGCGACCCAGGCGACCACGGTGAGTCCGGGGCATGCTCGGGAACTCACCGTCGATGAGACCTCGTTCGGACTCGGCGGGATCATCCGCGGATTGTTCCGCCCGATCGTCGGGGTTCTCAACGGCATCGAAACCGACGACTGGGACCCGAGTCGAGACCCCGGCCTTCCGAAGCCGTTCTCAGTCGCCGATCTCTCCGGTCGCTCGGCATCGCGCAAGGCACTACTGGCTGAGTACAGGCTCGACGACGGGTTCCTGCTCGGCAACGTCGGCCGGATGTCGGGGCAGAAGGGCCTTGGCCTCGTCGACTACGACCTTGACGCTCTTGTCGAGGAAGGCGCCCGGTTCGTGTTCATGGGGAACGGTGATCTCGATCCGCTCGTGGATGGTTGGGTTGAACGCCACCCGACGGCCGTGGCTCACGTTCCGTTCGACGAACCGCGTTCCCGGATCGTCTTCGCCGGATCCGACGCCTACCTCATGCCGTCGCAGTACGAGCCGTGCGGTCTCGGGCAGATCTACGGCATGCGCTACGGGACACCGACGATCGCCCACTTCACCGGTGGCCTCGAGGACACCGTCTTCGACATCGACGAAGATCCGGTGAACGGCACCGGTTTCGTGTTCCGTTCCTTCGACCACCCGTCGTTGACGAAGACGATCCGACGTGCGATGCACTATCGGACCGCCATGCCGGATCTCTGGGAAGTGATGCAGACCAACGGGATGACCCGGGACTGGTCGTGGGACGCGAGGGCGGTCGAATACGAAGCGATCTACGAGTCGGTGGTTGTGAAGTAGACGGGGGTCCCGTCGGCTACGCCGGGGTTCGCGAAGCCCACGCACTCGACACGATGGTGTCCAGTTCGGGATGCTGCGGAACCCAGCCCAATAGCCGTTGCGCACGATCGGCGGAAGCCACGAGCACCGGCGGATCCCCTGCCCGGCGAGGACCGAGGGTGAACGGCACCTCCCGGTTGGCGACACGGGAGACGGATTCAATCACCTGCATCACCGAATACCCCTCGCCGTTACCGAGGTTGAACACTTCGGACGTTCCGTCGCTCCGCAGGTAGTCGAGGGCGCGGAGGTGGGCGTCGGCGAGGTCGATCACGTGGATGTAGTCGCGTACCGCCGTGCCGTCCGGTGTGTCGTAATCGGTGCCAAAGACGGTGAGGGGATCGCGAAGAGCGAGGGCTGCATCGATCGCCAGCGGGACGAGGTGCGTTTCGGGAATGTGACGTTCCGATCTGCCCGGCGAGGCACCCGCGGCGTTGAAGTAGCGGAGGGAGACGGATCGCATCATTCCGGAGAGGTCGTACTGGGTCAGGATCTGCTCGACGATCGACTTCGTCGATCCATACGGACTGGTCGGTCGATGGGGATGATCCTCGGGGATGGGGATCTGCTCCGGTTCGCCGTAGACGGCTGCCGACGACGAGAACACCACCTCGCGCACACCGTGGGTGGCGAGGGTGTCGAGCAGTTCGATCGTCTGGGAGACGTTCTGCTCGAAGTACAGGCCCGGTTGCTCGACCGACTCGCCGACGGCGATCAGTCCTGCGAAGTGCAAGCAAGCATGGATCGAGTGGTCGCGCACGATGTCGGCGATCACCTCCCGGTTTCCGATGTCGGCCCGGTAGAAGGGGATCCCGTCGGGCAATCCGCTGTCGGGGCTACGGCTCAGGTTGTCCACGACGACGATCGATTCGCCGCGGTCGATCAGGTGGTCGACGACGGTGCCTCCGACGTATCCGGCACCGCCCGTGATGAGGACGCTCATATGGTTCGACCTCCTATCCCAAGGGTAGTTGCCCCTGCCGCGGCCTTCGTGATGTATGCGAAGGGAGCGTTGTCACTCGCGGCCGCGTAGCGGCGAGTGATCTCCTTGACGAAGCGAGTCGCGGCGTTGTCGCGAACGAGTGCCACCGCGCATCCGCCGAAGCCCGCTCCCGTCATGCGAGCGCCGAGGCATCCTTCGAGGCGGGACGCGATCTCGACCATGAGATCGAGCGCATCCGAGGAGACTTCGAAGTCGTCGCGCAGGCTCACGTGGCTGTCGTTCATGAGTTCCCCGAACCGGCGAACGTCCCCGATCTTGAGAGCCTCCGCGGCTTCGATCGTCCGTGCGTTCTCGGTTATCACGTGCCGGGCACGACGCAGCGTGGTTGCGTCGATGGCTCGGGCCAGTTCGTCGAGGTCGACGATCGACAGATCGCGCAGGGCGGAGACGCCGGCTGCCTCGGCTGCACGCTCGCACGCCCTCCGCCGGTCGTCGTATTCGGAGTCGACCAACTGCCGACGAGTACCGGTGTCGAGAATGACGATCGCGACATCATCGGGAAGCGGCGCCGGGGTCAGACTGAGGGTGCGGCAATCGATGAGCATCGCGTGATCTGCTGCGGCCGTGGCGATGATGAGTTGGTCCATGATCCCGCAACTGACCCCCACCCACTCGTTCTCGGCTCGCTGAGCTATGAGGGCTGATGCTGTTGGATCCCATGTCTGGCCCGAGATGGTCGCGAAAGCGAGAGCACCGGCGATCTCGAGTGCAGCCGACGACGAGAGTCCTGCGCCGATCGGGATGTCGGATGCGAGCGCTCCCTCCCAGCCGCGGAGGTACGTGGAATCCATGGCCCACGCGACTCCCTTGACGTACTCCGCCCAGCCATCGGTTCCTCGAACCAGGTTGTCGAGGCTGAACTCGACATCCCCGTGACTCGCAGAAACGAGCCGGACGATCCGGTCGTTTCTGGCACGTAGCGCTATCCATGTGGCCTGTTCGATCGCCATCGGCAACACGAACCCGTCGTTGTAGTCGGTGTGCTCGCCGATGAGGTTGACGCGGCCGGGGGCACGGATCACGAAGTCCGGCTCGCCACCGAAGCGGGCGGCGAAGAGGTCGACGGCTCCGTCTGGCGTCGTCAACCAGGACTCCGATCGGTGTAGTGGACTGTCGAGAGGTCACGGAGGCGGGCGGCAGCTTCTTCGGGGCTGAGATCGCGTTGTGCCTCTGCGAGGAGTTCGTACCCCACCATGAACTTGCGGACGGATGCGGAGCGAAGCAGCGGTGGATAGAAGTGGGCGTGCAACTGCCAGTGAGAGACGTCGTCTTCTCCGAAGGGTGCCCCGTGCCATCCCATCGAGTACGGGAATGGGTGCTCGAACAGGTTGTCGTATCGCGTGAGCAGTTCGCTCAACACATCGGCGAGGGATGTACGCGCCGACCCGTCGATCTCCGTGATCCGTTGGACCGGTTCTCTGGGAACAACGATCGTCTCGAACGGCCACGTCGCCCAATACGGCACGAGTGCGACCCATTCGGCGCCGTCGACGACGACGCGTTCACTTCCTTCGTCTTGAGCCAGATAGTCGAGGAGAAGAGATGAACCATGTTCATCTCTGTAGAGGCGCTGGGCCCGGTCTTCTCGCTCCGGCAGGGTTGGTAGGGCGCTTCCCGCCCAGATCTGACCGTGCGGATGTGGGTTCGACGCACCCATGGCCTCGCCGTTGTTCTCGAAGATCTGGACCCACCGGTACTTCTCTCCCAGTTCGGCGGCTTGCGCTCTCCACAAGTCGATCACAGATCGGATCTCGGCAGGCTCCATCAGCGACAGGCGCAGGTCGTGACGGGGCGAGTAGCAGATCACCCGGCACGTTCCCTCTTCCGTCTCCCAGCGCAAGAGGCCGTCATCGTGCGTGGACGGTTCGACGTCGGGCCGGAGTGCGGCGAAGTCGTTCGTGAAGACGAACGTGGACTCGTAGGAAGGGTTCGTGTCCCCACTCAGCCGGGCATTCGACGGGCAGAGATAGCACCCGGGGTCGTAGGAGACGGGCTTCTCGATCTCGATGGTCTCGGTGTGACCAAGCCACGGCCGCTTCGTCCTGCCCGGGGATACCAGTACCCATTCGTCGACCAGCGGATTGTGACGGCGGTGCGTTGCCGTCATGTCGCCACAGTGATGCTGACACCCAGATCCTGGATCAGGCTGAGCAGATCCGACGAAGCCGAGTCCGTCGTGATCAGTTGATCGATGTCGTCGATGCGAGCGATCCTCGCGACGCTGACGTTTCCAACCTTGGATCCGTCGGCAACGACCACGACGTGTCGGGCTGCCTTGATCATCCGGGTCTTGATCTGGGCTTCGGGCAAGTTGATGTTCGTGACGCCATCGGTGGGGTGGATCCCGTTGCAGCCGATGAACGCCATCGTGACGTTGATCTGGTCCAGGATCCCGCTGCCCATCGGGTTCACCAACGAGTGCTGACGGGGCCGAAGTTTCCCGCCGGTGAGGATCACGGTGAACCGGGGAATTGCAGACTCGAGTTGCATCGCGATCGTGAGGCCGTTCGTGAACACCACGACGTCTTCGAGGTCGGTGCGTTCGGTCAGGGCGTGAGCGACGGCGGTCGTCGTGGTCCCGACGTCGATGATGAGCGAGTCCCCTGAGGAGACGAGGGATGCTGCGGCCCTTCCGATGGCAGCCTTCTCGTCGGCCAGCGTATCGGTCGACTCTTCGAACGATGGTTCGGTCTCTTCGAGGGACGGTCCGGCTGTCGAGGTCCGGCCGCGTGTCATCGCTCCACCATGGACCCGATCGACGAGTGATGCTCGAGCGAGTTGGTCCAGGTCCGACCGAACCGTGACTTCGGAGACCCCGAACATGTCGCTGAGATCGGCCCCACGCATGAACCCATGCTCCTCGATCAGCGCGAGCATGCGGTCTCGGCGGACTTCGCCCGGCATGGATTTCGATCGCGTCCGGCCCATCAAACAGCTTTCAATATCTTGCGTTTCGTTACGACTCTACGCCATAGTGTGTAGGTTGACAAACAAACACAAGAAGTCGTAACCTATTCGTGTTGGGCGAACCTCGCCCGAAGATCGCTAGGAGGAATAGCTTCTCATGACGAGAAAGACACTGAAGTTCCTCGGTCTCCTGCTCGTGCTGGCCATGGTGGCCGTTGCATGTAGCTCGGGTTCCGACGACACCACGACGACGGCCGCTGCGGGCGGCACGGATGAAACCACCGAGACGACCGCTGCAGGTGGCACGGATGAAACCACCGAGACGACCGCTGCAGCTGCCGCTACGGACAGCCAGGTCGAGGTCTTCTCATGGTGGACGGGCGGCGGCGAAGCAGCTGGTCTCGACGCGATGATTGTCGTGTTCAATGCTGCCTATCCGAACATCGAGTTCGTGAACTCCGCCGTGGCCGGCGGTGCGGGCACGAATGCACGGGCGGTCCTTGCTTCCAGGTTGCAGGCGAACGATCCGCCGGACAGCTGGCAGGGTCACGCCGGACAAGAACTCATCGGCACGTACGTTGCTGCCGATCAACTCGAGGCTCTCAACTTCCTGTACGACGAGCAGGGATGGCTCGACGTGATGCCGGAGACGCTGATCCCGCTCATCTCGAAGGACGGCAACATCTACTCGGTCCCGGTGAACATCCACCGTTCGAACGTGTTGTGGGCTAACCCCACCGTTCTGGCCGACGCCGGCATCGAGATGCCAGCGACGCTCGATGACTTCTTCGTCGCCCTCGAAGCGCTGAAGACCGGCGGCATGGAAGCACCGCTCGCCATGGGTGAGCAGTGGACCACATTGCACCTGTTCGAGACGATCTTGCTCGCTTCGATGGGGCCCGACGCCTGGACCGGTCTTTGGGACGGCAGCGTTGCATGGGACTCAGCCGAGGTCACCAAGGGTCTCGAAGACTTCGCGAAGATCCTCACCTACACGAACGAGGACGCGGCGGCGCTTGCATGGCAGGACGCCGGGCAGTTGGTGCTCGACGGTTCATCCGCTTTCAACATCATGGGTGACTGGCAGGAGGGCTTCTTCCGTGAGGTCGGTAGCGAGCCGCAGACCGGATACACCTGGGCGGCAGTTCCCGGCACCGACGGCAACTTCCAGTTCCTCTCGGACAGCTTCGTGCTCGCCAAGAGCGCACCGGATCGCGATGCCGCGATCGCATGGCTGACCGTTGCCGGTTCCCTTGAGGGGCAGGACGCGTTCAACCCGGTCAAGGGTTCGATCCCGGCCCGCAGCGATGGTGATCGCTCGCTCTACGGCGAGTACCTGCTCTCAGCGATGGACGACTGGGCATCCGACACGGTGGTCGGCAGCCTCACCCACGGTGTTGTTGCCAACGACTCGTGGAAGTCGGAGATCGACACGGCCATCGGCCTGTTCCTTCTCGACTATGACGTTGCAACGCTTCAGGCAGGCCTCGTGGCCGCAGCAGAGGCATCGGGCTGATCTGCAGCACTGATCGATTGAGTTAACGTGAGCGGCCCGTTCATCCCTATTGGGCGAACGGGCCGCTCGCTTTCGTAGGGAGTACGAGAAGGCCGTGACCACAGTGCAAGCCGAGTCGGACGTGCAGGCCGAGGCGCCGGAGCCGAAGCGCAAGCGTTTCCGCATGGAGAACTGGTGGGGAGTGCTGTGGGTGCTCCCATCCCTGCTTGCCGTGATGCTGTTCGTCTACGGCTTCATCATCTGGACCGCTCGCGTGTCGGTGAGCGCCTGGAAGGGCCTGATCCCCGATTACACATACGTCGGCGCCGAGAACTTCGTGAACCTCGCGTCCGATCGGCGGTTCCACATCGACGTCACCAATACGGTGATCTTCACGTTCGTCTTCGTTCTCGGCTGCCTGTTGATCGGACTCGGTCTTGCGCTTCTCCTCGACAAGGGGATCCGCTCTGAGGGTTTCTATCGCAGCCTCTTCCTCTTCCCGATGGCGATCTCCTTCATCGTCACGGGCGTCGTGTGGCGCTGGCTGATGAATCCGGCGCAGGGCGATCGCCTCAGCGGCTTGAACCTCCTTTTCGACAACCTCGGTCTGGATTTCCTGATCAACCGTTGGTACGCCACACCGACATGGGGTATCGCCGCCGTGGCGATCGCCGCGGTGTGGCAGATGTCCGGCTACACGATGGCTCTCTACCTGGCCGGTCTGCGTGCCGTGCCCGAGGCGCTTCGCGAGGCGGCACGCGTGGATGGCGCTTCCGAGTTCCAGGTGTATCGCATGGTGATCATGCCCCTCCTCTGGCCGGTGACCCTTTCGGCCGTGATCATCCTCGGACATAGTTCACTCAAGGTCTTCGACCTGATCATCGCGATGGTCGGCAAGCAGGTCGCCCTCGACGTGCCGGCGATCTACATGTGGACGACCACGTTCGACGGGTTCTTCTTCGGACGGGGCGCCGCCATCGGCATGGTGTTGTTGGTGTCCGTCGCGGTGCTCGTGATCCCGTATCTCTGGTACTCCCTGCGTCAGGAGGCCGAAGGATGACGGCGCAAACCGCCGGGGTGCATCGGAGCAGGAAGTGGGTGTACATCCCGCTGACGATGATGGCGCTCTTCTACCTCCTCCCGATGTACGTGATGCTCAACACGGGGTTCAAGAGTTTCGAGGAGGTCAGCCTTGCAACGATGTGGGAGCTTCCCTCCGCACTGTCGTTGGATAACTTCACCGCTGCTTGGGAGATCCTCAGCCCCAACGTGTGGAACTCCCTGAAGATCGTCATACCGGCCGCAACGATCTCTTCGATCCTCGGGTCGATCAACGGATACGTGTTGTCGAAGTGGAAGTTCCCCGGCGCCAACATCGTCTTTCCCATCTTGCTTTTCGGGATGTTCATCCCCTACCAATCGATTCTCATTCCCCTGGTGGATGTCATGTCCAGCATCGGACTCGCCGGGAGTATCTGGGGCCTGGTGCTCGTGCATGTCATCTACGGCATACCGATAACCACGCTGATCTTCCGCAACTACTACGCCGCCGTCCCGGACTCGTTGATCGAAGCCGCGACCGTAGACGGTGCCGGAATCTGGCAGGTCTACTGGAGGATTCTCCTGCCCCTCTCGATCCCCGCATTCGTCGTTGTCTACATCTGGCAGTTCACCTCGGCGTGGAACGACTTCCTGTTCGCTGTGCTGCTCACCAGCACGCAGAATTGGCCGGTGACGGTGGCCCTCAACAACATGGCGGGGAGCCAGATCATCGCCTGGAACGTTCAGATGGCGGGTTCTTTCCTGGCTGCGGTGCCGACCCTGCTGATCTACATCTTCCTCGGCCGCTACTTCCTGAGGGGCATGATGACCGGAGCCCTCAAGGAGTAGGTCCGTTCGGTATCGTGTGAGGTACCAGACAGGTACAAGAAGAAGAGGGATCTCATGGATGATGCGTTTGGAGTGATGCCGGGAGACGGGGACGAGACCGTCCGGAGAGTTATCCAACCGATCAACGCGGCACGCGGGTGGATGAAACTCCTCGCCGTCATGATGTTCATCTCGGGTGGCCTGGCCGCGCTCACGATCATCGGGCTCTTGGTTGCATGGCTGCCGCTGTGGATGGGGTATCTGTTGTGGAAGTCGGCCTCGAGCGCCGAGGATGCGACGATGTCGGGGAGCGAGGCGGAGGCGATCGATTCTCTCTCACGGCTCAAGATCATGTTCACCGTCCAGGGCGTGCTGATGGCGATCTACCTCGGATTGACCGCGCTGTTCATCATCCTCATCATCGTGATGGCGGTCTTGAACTCCTCGAACTGAACCGCCGTCGCCGATCCAGTTCAGCGATCAGGATCAGGAGTTGTGCGCTGGACGTATCGATGAGCCGCTTCAGGCCGACAACAGATTGTTCGAGTTGGTCGTCGAGGATGCCATCGAGCTGTTCCTGTATCTGAGAGGTGAGATCTCGGTCCGCCGTCTCACCAAGAACCTTCACCTCGTTGTCGAGGATCGAGTTCTTCATATCGCCAACGTATCAGGAGCGTGTGACAAGAAGCGGGTGCTGCTACGGGAATTGTCACAGGCGCGTGGCACGGTGGACCGATGAGTAGTCTTGCCGACACACCGACCTGGAGGCCGGAGATCTCCCAAGCACCACGAGCATCGTTGACGATCCGCATGGACGCCGAGAGGGATGGAGCGATTCCCCTTGCAGACTTGGCCGCGATTGCCAAGACTGTGCAGGAGACCATCGATCGGATTGCTCGATCGCTGAACGATCGTTCGGGAGGCGGTCGCCCGCCGGCGTTCCTTTCGAAACTCTCTGCCCTGGAGGCAGTCGGGATCAAGTCGGGGAGTGCCGTTCTGGAGATCGAGGCACCACACGACATGGATGAACTCCCGATCGAGTTCGGCGACTCGGACGCCGGAGTACAGGCGATCGAGTTGTTCGTGCAGTCTGTCGATGCCCTGTCTCGCAACGAGGATCCTCCGTCGGAGATCGGGAAGACAGCCACCAAATCCCTTCGGGCCTTCGTCAGAGCGGTCGAGAGCCACGAGTACATCCGAGTCGAGTCGAAGGCGGGCGATGTAGAGATGGCCGCGAGTCTCGTGCCGCGGCTCATTGCGTTGCCGGAAGCTGAACTATCGGCTGTTGTGCGAGACACGGCGGAGTCCGCTGCGATCGTCGGGACGCTCTACGGGGTGAATCTTCACACCCGCAGGTACCGCATCGAGGATGGCCTCGGTAGGACACACCTTCTGAGATTGGCCGGGGACCTCGACGACCAAGGCGTGGGGAGCCTGCTCGGCGGAGCGGTGCGAGTGTCGGTAGTGGCGGGAGATGAGACGGGCGAGAGCTCTGATCCTCTGGTTGTAACTGCCATTGAGCGAGTCGAGCCTCCCGAGTCTTCGGACTACTTCACATGGGACCTGGAGAAGGCATTGAAGAGTGTCGAACCGCTTCGGTCGATCGAGGATCTGGCGATCCCCGGTCTTGACGGTGATGAGTTCGACTCGTTCTGGCGGGCGGTGAACGAGTGACCGAATCGTCGATGATCGTAGTTGTGGACACCAGCGTGTATTCAGCGACGCTGAAAGCCTCGATGAGTCAAGTGGCCAGACTCTATGAGGACGACCTGCGTCGCAAGAGACCTCTCATCTCGTTTCAGACGGTTGCCGAGATCCGATACGGCGCTCTCAGAGACAACTGGGGTCCCGAGCGATGGGCGTTGCTCGAGCAGCGTTTGGCGGCCGCAACGACCGTTCCACCACATGGGGCCTTGACGATCGAGTGGGCGATGCTGCGGAACGATTGCAGGAAGGCGGGTCACGCGTTCCAGGACAAAGGGCACGCGGCAGATCTGTGGATAGCGGCGACCGCCCGTCTCGTCGGCGCACCACTCGTAGCTCACGACAAGGGCTTCGTCGGCGTGCCCGGTCTTGAGGTCATCTGCCGCGCATAGGCGATCGGGCTCTCCTCTGGGGGAGGAGGAAGGGATCCAGTTACTTGGCTACCCGGCTACTCCTCTACTTCGCTCCGCAGTCTCCAGATAGCGGCGGATCTTGGAGCCATTGAGATGCTGGTCTGGTTCTCACCGTTGGTCAGTTCGCCGTCGCCCCACACGAGGTCGGCTACGCCACAGCAGGTGAGTGACAGGGTTTCCCGCTCTCGTCCCGCATTGACGACTACCAGGAGGCGCTCGTCTCCGTCCAAGCGTTCGACGGCGTACGACATCGAACCGTCACCGTCGTCGGGGGGCCAGACGATGCGGTAGTCAGGACTGCGCAGCGCCGGATAGCGGTGTCTCAAGGCGATGAGGTCTTTCGTCGCATCGAGGATGCGCTGGTTCCAGTGGTCCTCGTGATCCCAGGGGAAGGAGCGCCGGCAGTCGGGATCCTTTCCACCTTCGAGGCCGACCTCCGTGCCGTAGTAGATGCTCGGCGCACCGGGGAAGGTGAGGAGCAGTGCCAGAGCGAGTACCACCGAATCTTCATCACCTGATGCGATCGTGAGCATGCGGGCGGTGTCGTGGGAATCCAGGAGGTTCAGGTTGGCAAGTGCCGCCGGTTCGGGGTATTGATCGAGAAGCTTCTGGATGCGGTCCCGGTACCTGCCGGCGTCGGTCGCCGGGGCGACGTTGTAGTAGGGGTTGTCCATCATCGTCGACTGATCGAGTCGATCACCGACCGTATACGCGATCGTCGCCGTTGTGAAGGGGTAGTTCATCGTGCCGTCGAAGCGTGATCCGTCGTTGATGTAGCCGCCTGCGTCGGCCCAGATCTCGCCGACGATGTAGAGATCGGGGTTCACCGCCCGGGTGCGTTCCCGGAACTCCTCCCAGAAGCCGGGCGTCTGGATCTCTTCCGGGACGTCCAGACGCCATCCGTCGATGCCTCGCTTCGCCCAGTACTCGCCCACTCGCATCAGGTAGTCGCGAGCCTCAGCGTTATCGGTGTTGAACTTGGGCAGCGCCCGCATCCCCCACCATGCTTCGTAGTTCGCCGGTTCGTCCATGTCGTACGGGTTAAGTGGAAATCCACTGATGTGGAACCACCCGAGGTACGGCGACTGTTCCCCGTTCTCCAACACGTCGTGGAAGCGGAAGAAGCCACGGCTTGAGTGATTGAAGACACCGTCGAGGATGACGCGGATCCCGCGCTCGTGACAAGCGGAGAGCAGTTCGTCGAAGTTCTCGTCGGTGCCGAGGATCGGATCGACGCGGTAGTAATCGTGCGTGTGGTATCGATGGTTCGAGGCCGAGCGAAAGATGGGATTGAAGTAGATCGCGTTGATGCCGAGGTCGGTCAACCAGTCGAGATGCTCGACGACACCAAGCAGGTCTCCACCCTTGTATCCGTGGTAGGTCGGAGGCGCATCCCATGGTTCGAGGTTGATGGGCTTGCGGACCCGATCCGACTTTGCGAACCGATCCGGGAAGATCTGATAGAAGACGGCGTCCTGGACCCAGGTGGGCCGGTCATGGAGGTCTGTGGATGCAGTGCGATTTCGACGGCAGTGCTCACAGGTTTCGGGGTCGTGTTGGTGATGTGTCGTCAAGGGCTGATCCTCCGAGGCGGTGGGGCAACCGCGCCATGATATGCGGAGCCGTGCGGTCAGGCAGGATCGACCGGTGGAACGAAACGACACTCTCCCCGAAATGGACATACTGTC
>JAYEIJ010000094.1:0-3232 GCA_034660035.1 Actinomycetota bacterium
GCGAGATCGCGTTCGGGATCGCGGGGACCCCACCCCCCGTCGATCCGATCACCGAGGCCGTCGTCCTCGGAACCGACCGGGCGGGGAACCAGATCTCCCTGCAGGAACAGATGCGGCCGATGATCCTCATCATGGTGCTGATGGTCGAAACGTTCGCGCTGTCGTCGCTGATCGCGATCGAAGTGCAGCAGCGAACGGCCGCGGCCGTGCTCGCCACGCCGGTCCGGATCATGGATTTCCTCGCTGCCAAGGGAATCTTCGGCGTCGGATTGGCGCTGTCGGAGGTTGTTCTCCTCGGTCTCCTCATCGGGGCATTCGCAGTCAACGCTCCGGCCGTCCTCGTGATCCTGCTGCTCGGAGCAGTGCTGGTCACCGGGTTCGGCATGATCGCCGGCTCCTACGGCCGCGACTTCATGGGGACGCTGCTCGTCTCGATGCTGTTCATGATCCCGCTGATGATCCCCGCCTTTGGAGCGCTCTTCCCGGGCTCGTCGCCAACGTGGGTGAAGGTTCTTCCCACCTATGGCCTGGTCCAGGCGCTCATCCGTGTGACGGCGGATGGTGAGAGCTGGAGTCAGATCGCACCATCCCTCATCCTCCTGGCGGCCTGGGGTGCGGCGGCGTTCGCCGCCGGTGCGTTCATCCTGAGACGAAGGGTGGCGACACTGTGAACCTGCAACGCTCGTGGCACGTGCTGGCCAGGGAGTTGAAGCTCTCTCCCCGGTCTCCTTTGGTGTTCTTCGCTATCGCTATGCCGCTTCTCATCACGTTCCTCGTCTCGTCGGTGTTCGGCTCGCTCTTCGACGTGAGCCCGAAGCTCGCAATCGTCGACCTCGGAGACTCCGAGATCACCACAGCGGCGATCGACCTCGACGGTGTCGAAACGACCGTCATCCCGGATGCGTCAACGCTGCACCGTCGGGTGGAGGCGCACGACTTCGACGCGGGCCTCGTGCTCCCTCCCGGCTTCGACGCAGCCGTTGCAGCGGGTGAACACCCCGATCTCGAGTTCTACGTCTCCGGCGAAAGCCTGGCGTCGACCCGGATCATCCTTGCCGTGACGACACTCGATCTCGTGAGAGGTGTCGAGGGTTCGGATCCTCCGGTCACCGTGGTTGTGACCCCGGTGGGTGATCAGGACTTCGTCCCGATCAGCGACCGGTTCCTGCCGATGATGGTCATCTATGCGGTGATGATCGCCGCCATGTTCCTACCCGCCGCATCTCTGGTCGACGAACGGGAAAAGCGGACGCTTGATGCGGTGTTGGTCACACCAACGCGCATGTCGGACATCCTGGTTGGAAAGGGCATGTACGCGGTCGTGCTGGCCGTGATCCTCGGATTCGTCACACTGGCGCTCAACGGTGCGCTGGCCGGTCAGCCCATGACGATGACGCTGATCCTGTTCATCGGCTCGGTGATGCTGATGCTCATGGGGCTTGCACTCGGTCTGTGGGCCAGGGACATCACCACGATGTACACGGCGATCAAGGGCGGCGGCATCATCATCTTCCTGCCCGTCATCTTCACGCTGTTCCCTGGCCTCCCCCAGTGGATTCCGCAACTGGTCCCCACCTACTACTTCCTCCAACCGATCTACGACATCGCCATCCACGGCCACACCCTCGGCGACGTGGTGCCTGAACTACTGATCGCTCTGGTCTGCTGCGCCGCCCTGGTTCCACTGGTTGCGTGGGTGGCACGCCGATCCGAGCACCAGCTCGCCATGACCATCTGAGGGTCCAAACACGTAGGCCATTCAGGGCTAGAGACCACCTCAGCGATCTACGCGACAACGAATGCAGAGTGGTCGGAAGCAATATCGCACCCAAGGGATGCACGTCGACCACGATCCCGCTCAACGTGAACTCCAACGCCGTCGAGTCGGCTGACAGGTTTGCCCGTTCGTCTCCTCGGTATACACCTTGGGGGCGAGATCAACGTCTGGCGACATCGAGCTGGCAAGCCCTGCCATCCAACGACGCCGGAGGCAGCAAGCGTCGACGCGGCGTTCCCGCAAGCTCTGATGCTTGCGGGAACGCTGCGACCAAATGGCCGATCGATAGATTGGGTGTCTGTCAGGGAACGTCGATGCGCACGATCCGTCCCATCGGGATGTCCTCGGCGTCGATCGTGTTGTCGTCGAGCGCCTTGATGTACTCGACGAATCCGGCATGCATATCGAAGTATGTGTCCCAACGGTTCGCGCCGTCGGCGAACGTGGACCAGCCGTCCTGACCACCGGCCAGGAAGTCGTTGGTAACCACCCGGTACGTTGCCAGGGGATCGAGGGCAGCTCCTCCGACCGTGACATTGGTGGCACCCCACGTCGTGGCACCCTCGCCATCGTCGGTGTCGTTGTACCACTCGTACGTTGCGCCGGACGTCTGCAAGATGCCCTTGTACAACTTGGCCGATTGCTCGACGAGTTCCTGTATCTGGACCCCTGTCAGGTCCATCAGGAACAGCTGATTCCCGAAGGGCAGCACGTCGAACGTTGCACCCCAGGTCACCGTGTACGGCAACGAAGCGCCATCGGGGATGAGGATGTTCGCTCGTAGTCCACCGGGGTTGGTGAACGCGATGTCGACCGATCCATCCACTAGCCCGTTGTCGTACTCGTCAGCCTTCCACAACATCGAGTCGGTGACGATGTCGCCCACGTTCGACTCGTTGTTGTAGTCGCGAACGAGATCGATGGTCGTGTAGCCAACCGGTTCGTTGACGATCGGAGCAACGATCTCGGCCCAATAGGCGATGCGTGCCGCAACGTCGGAATCCGCAGGATGTGCGAGGTAGCTCTCGATATCCTTGAGTAGCTCCGCAGCGGCATCGGCATCAATCTTCTTCCCAGCCTGAGCCGCGACCTCGTTTCCGAGTGCTCTCATCTTCCCTGCAGCCGCGTTCGCCTTACCGTCCTCGAACGCTGCCACTGCCCCGCTGACCTTCTTGACAAGGCTGTTGTACAGGCCAGTGTTGGTGATGAGTCCGTCCTCGTACATCTCGTCGAGGAGACCACCGATGTCCTCGGCAGTCGGCGCTCCGGTGACGGTGTTCAGCTGGTAGTTGACGATCTCTACAGACTTCGCGGCCGGGTCGACGGAGAGATCGAGTTGGCCCAACCAGCGGCCGTAGTAGCCGGCACACACGATTGCCGTCTCACCGACCATGACGGGATCGAAGAGCGCCTGATGCTGGTGTCCACCGATCATCAGATCCACCGGGCTACCGG
>JAYEIJ010000095.1:0-3175 GCA_034660035.1 Actinomycetota bacterium
TCTACGCTCACCCCTGATGGCCTACTCACGTGAAGACATCGATCGCGTCCGGGAGCGCACCGACCTCGTCGAACTCGCTTCCGAAGTGACGCGCGTGAAGCGGTCCGGTCGCTCGGTGATGGCCGTCTGTCCGTTCCACTCGGAGAAGACGCCCTCGCTGTCGATCGACCCCGCCCGAGGCTTGTTCCACTGTTTCGGATGCGGGAAGTCCGGTGACGTGTTCGGTTGGGTTCAGGAGACCCAGGGCCTCGGTTTCTCCGACGCTCTCGAACTGCTCGCCAGGCGGGCGGGGGTGACGCTGACGAGGGATCCGGAGGCCGCCAAGCACCGGGATCGCCGCGAGCGACTCGTCGACGCTGTGGAGCGGTCCGTTTCCTTCTACAACGAGCGCCTCCGCACCGCAGATGATGCAGGGCACGCCAGGAGCTACCTCAGAAGCCGGGGCTACGACGCTGACGTCGTCGAGCAGTTCCATCTCGGCTACGCCCCGGACGCCTGGGAAACGCTCGTGAAGCATCTCCGCGATACGGGCGTGAGCGATGAAGCGATGACCGGCGCGGGTCTGGCCTCGCGTTCTCGTCGCGGCGGCCTGGTCGACCGGTTCAGAAACCGACTCATGTTTCCGATCTACGACGTGCGCGGCGACGCCGTCGGGTTCGGTGCGCGCCTCCTGGATGGAGACGGGCCGAAGTACCTCAATTCGCCTGAGACGCCGATCTATCACAAGTCTCGGCTTCTGTACGGTTTGAACTGGGCGAAGTCGCAGATCGTCCGTTCCGATGAGTCCGTGGTCGTCGAGGGATACACCGACGTGATCGCCTTCCATCTCGCCGACATGCCGGTCGCGGTCGCGACCTGTGGCACAGCGATGGGGGAGGAGCATCTCGACCTCCTCCGCCGATTCTCGAAGAGAGTTGTTCTGGCGTTCGACGCCGACGAGGCAGGTGCCGGCGCTGCAGAGCGAGGGTTCGAGCGATCCGTACCGGGCGATCTCGATCTCCGGGTCGCAGTGCTCCCGGAGGGGCGGGATCCGGCCGATCTGGTCTCGGAAGGAGACGTTGATGAGTTGAAGACCGCGATCGCTTCGTCGATGCCGCTGCTCCAGTTCCGTATCGACCGGGAACTCGCGGGATTCGACTTGACGGAACCGGAGGCCAGGGGGCGTGCCGTTCGTGCCGCAGCGGCCCTGATATCGCTTCACCCCGATGTCGTGGTCCGACGCGAGTACGCCGTCCTGGTGTCACGTCGGACCGGTGTCGATCTCGGCGCGGTCGAGGCGGCTCTCACAGGAACTCGACGTGGCGCCGGGACGCCGCCGCCGGGCGACGAGCAATCGCTGACCGGGTCGCAGCGCACGGAGAGCGAGGTCCTACGTCTCCTGCTTGCCAACGATGTGGGGATTCGATCGCACGAACTGTCTCTGGATCTTTTTTCGGACCCCCTGTATCGAGCCGCGTTCGAGATAATCATGCCGATGGTCGAGTCAATGGAACCCGGCATGGTCCCCGACCTTGGAGCCGCAATCGGGTCGGATGACCGGCCGGAGGCGCAACTTCTGCTGCGTTTGGCCATGCAGCAGCGCCCGTTGGCCGAGGCGTCTGATGTGATGAACAGGCTTCGGCAGTGGGAACTCAAGCGCCGGATCGAGGCCTTGAAGACTGAATTGGATGTGTTCGACGCGGCCGCCGATGAACAGGGGTATTCGGAACGGTTCGCACGACTGATAACGTTGCAGAACGAACTCAGGGGATAGCGGAGCAGGGAATGAACGAGATCGTCCACATCGTGTTCAATGACCTGTTGGCGAGGGGTCGCCAGCGCGGATTCCTGCTCATGTCCGAAGTGCAGCAGGAACTGGAGGAGGTCGGCGCGCCGGACGAGTCGTTCGACGAGGTGTTTCTCGCCCTGCGTGAGAATCGGATCCCGATCCGCGAGGACGCCACTGACACCCTGGCGGCAACGAATCTATCGGACGAAGAACTCGTCCAGGTCTCCGATCCCGTGCGGATGTATCTCCAGGAGATCGGCCGGTTCCCGCTCTTGACACCGCAGCAGGAGGTCGAACTCGCCATGCAGGCGGAGACAGGGACGCGAGCGGAAGAACAACTCGAGGCGGGAACGCCCCTGGCTGCCGATGAGGGACTCATCCTCGAACGTGCCGTTCGCCAAGCGGACAAAGCTCGCAAGCGTCTCGTGGAAGCGAACCTCCGGCTCGTCGTATCGATAGCGAAGAAATACGTGGGCCGGGGCCTCGGACTGCTGGACCTGATCCAGGAGGGCAACCTCGGGCTGATCCGCGCGGTCGAGAAGTTCGACTACCGGAGGGGTTTCAAGTTCTCGACCTATGCGACGTGGTGGATCCGCCAGGCGGTGACGCGGGCGCTCGCCGATCAGGCTCGCACGATCCGGGTCCCGGTCCACATGGTGGAGACGATCAACAAACTCGCCAGAGCCCAGCGCACTCTCGTACAGGTGTTGGGGCGAGACCCGACGATCGAGGAGATCGCCGAGGAGTTGGAACTCGACCCGAACAAGGTGTCGGAGTTGCGCCGTATCGCACAGGACCCGGTCTCGCTCGAGACCCCTCTCGGTGAAGAGGAGGATTCCACGCTCGGGGATTTCGTCGAGGACACCGAAGCGGAGATCCCAGTCGAAGCGGCAGCGTTCCACCTGCTCCAGAGCTACCTCAGCCTGGCTCTCGAAGCCCTCAGCGAGCGTGAACGCGAGGTACTCGTCATGAGGTTCGGTCTCGCCGACGGGAAGGTTCGCACTCTCGAGGAGGTGGGCGATTACTTCGAGGTCACCCGCGAACGCATCCGTCAGATCGAAACCAAGGCCCTTGCGAAGCTACGACAGCCAGCCCGAGCGAAGAGACTCGAAGGCTACCTGGAAGGGTCGTAGCCCGGCTTCGCCGGAGGTAGCCGGTACTCGGTACTCGGTACTCCGTATCCCGTAACCCGCGCTGGCCTTCTTCCTGTCCCCCCGGCCGTAGGACGGGGGGACGCGGATTCGCTCCCGCGAATCCGCAGGGGGGCCTCTGGGAGTCCGGACGATGACGATGAGGCCGGCCGCGCAAAGCCCCGAAAGAAACCGAAGTTTCTTCGAGAAATCTGTCCCAACGAGCCGTTTCTTGTCACACGCCCTTGATACGTTGCTCATATGGATACGACGACCA
>JAYEIJ010000096.1:0-3119 GCA_034660035.1 Actinomycetota bacterium
CCCGTCGATCACGCTCGGCCGGTCAATCCCGAAGCGACGACCAATACGCCCAGAGCCAGAGGATGCCCATCGCCCCGAATACCACTGCAGACCAAACCCTCTCGGTCGTCGCTTCGACGCTCGCAGCGCGCACGACGAAGATGAGGCATGCTCCGATGCTCAACACGCCGAGCACCAAGAAGCCGGTGCGCGGGAACTTGCGAGTCGTCATATGACGGAACCTCCTTCTTCCGAGTCCCCATGGTCGCACGGGGTCATAGCGAAGCTCAGAGGCGAAGGTCACACCACAGGCTCGTGGATGCTGGCACGGCTTCCTTCGGCACCCAACGCCCCGTCCATGTCGATACTTGAGCGGTCCCCCCCCAACGGCGCCGTCGATCAGTCGAGGATCGCGTCAGGGCATGCAGCATCCACACGTTCGGCTCGACACAGCGGCCTCGGTCGTTCTCAACGTCCATCTTCACAGGAGCGAGTGCGCCGGGAACGATATGGTCACCGCTCGAGGGGAGGCGCATCTCGGCCCAGGTCTCCCGGTCCGCAACGGTTCCCGAGATGGTCATCGACTCTCGAGCAACCTTCATGATCGATGCACCGACGCGTTGGTGCACACGAAGCCACGGGTTGAACAGCATGCCGTCTCCACGTGTCCATGTGACATAGCGCTGGATGTCCGTGAGCGGGTATCGCTCCTTGTACGACGGGCGTACCGGCGCGATCAACGCATCGATGCCGGCATCTACGGCGAGGTTGCGCATCGTCTGCACCGGCGCCGCAACCTTCGGTAGACCGTGTGCATCGGCGCCCAGGCGCGTGTCGCCGCCTGCTCGTCGGGCGCTCGGAGTGTCGTACGCCACCCGCACGATGCAGATCGTTGGCTACAACAGCATCTCGAGACTGCCATCTCGGACAGAGGGCATGCGACTTGGAGATTCCTGCCGTGATCACAACGTCCCACACAATGCCAACATCCGCGCATTGGATGTCTCGTGGCTCGCGGTAGCCTGCGGACATGACCAACAGACTCTGGAATGTGGCGAAGCGACCGCTGGCCGTCGGCGGGGTACTCACCGCGCAGATGGCTCAAACCATCCAACGCCCAGACCTCGAGAGCTTCACCGATCAGGATCCCTCTGGTGTCTTTGGCGACTCCGACATGCCGCCGCTTCGCATGGTCGTCCTCGGTGATAGCACCGTCACCGCACCCGGCGTGAAGCCCCTGGACGCTTGCTGGGCGCGACGAACTGCCCTCTTCTTCTCGAACCAATATCGCGTTGACCTCATCTCCGTCGCCGTCGGAGGAGCGAAGGTCGCAGACGTGCGCAACGAACAGACGCATCGAGCGATCGTCACCGGCGGCGACATCGCCGTCGTTTGCGTCGGGGGCAACGACGCTCTTCGAGGAACCCCGATCAACCGGTTCGAATCCACCTACGACGACATGCTTCAGACTCTCGGGACGGCCTTCCCGGCCGTGGCTGTGTGCGGCGTCGGCGACCTCGGGACGATCCCTCGACTCCCCGCAATGGCCAGGGGCGTTGCGCGGGTGCGCGCTCGCGCCGTCGACCATGCCATCGGTCGAGTTGCCCATCGCTATGACGTCCCTAAGTCCAGAGCGTGGGGCGCCGAGTTCGAGCCGTTCGAGACCGATCCCGGCGTATGGGCCGGGGATCTCTTCCACGCGTCGGCCGAGGGACACGCCATGTACGCGGATGCCGCGATTCCCCTCGTCGAGGAAGCGCTCAGACGGTCGAGCCCCGCTCTGCCAGGAAGTGGCGAATCATCGCCGTAACGGTGCCGATCACACCCGGGTTGTAGCCCTCCGGGACGATGATGTCGGCATAGCGCTTCGATGGTTCGACGAACTGGAGATGCATCGGCCGCACGGTTGTTTCGTACTGCTCGAGGACCGCGTCGACGGTTCTCCCCCGCTCGACGATGTCGCGCTGGAGGCGACGCATCAACCGGAGGTCGGAATCCGTGTCGATGTAGATCCGAAGATCCATCTGCTCCCGAATCTCCGGCTCGGCGAGCACGAGGATCCCCTCGACGAGGATCACCGGCTCAGGCTCGACGTGGACCGTTTCCGGTGCCCGGGTGTGGGTGGAAAAGTCGTACACCGGACGCGCGATCGCCCGACCCGAACGGAGGGTGTTGATGTGGTCGACGAACAGTTCGTTCTCGAGGGAATCCGGATGGTCGTAGTTGATTCTCGTGCGCTCTTCGTAGGAAAGGTGCGCTTGCCGGCGGTAGTAGGCATCGTGCGGGAGCCGGGCGACGACGTCCGAGCCCACGATGTCCACGACGCTCTGGGCGATCGTCGTCTTCCCGGAGCCTGAACCGCCGGCGATGGCGATGACCAGAGGATGCTCGCGGTCCTCGCCGTGTGGCCAGGCCGCGGCGTGGCCGAAGTGGGTTTCGAGATCGAACGACATGACTGTCAATCCTAGGACCCCCGGGACGGCGATGCTCCGGCCGGGCTGCATCATGGGATGCGACCCGTGAGCCGGACCACCCCGCCGAGTATCGGCGGACGTATGCTGGCGGGTACCTCATCGACAACGGAGGAACCAGTGGTCGACAATCTCCTCAGGACAGAGCGCGATGACATCGTGCTCCGCCCATACAACCTGGGCATGCTCGACGAACTGGTCGCGGCGGCGAATCATCCCGAGGTCGCAAGGTACATGGCAGACCGGTTCCCATTCCCCTATACCGTCGCCGATGGCGAGCAGTGGATCGACCACGCATCGAGTCAAGACCCCACGCGCTCATATGCCGTGATCCGGAACGGAGAATTCGTCGGAGGGGTCGGCTACGAGACGTTCGAAGCCGAACTGAGCGGCACCGTCGAGATGGGCTGGTGGTTGACACCCAGCGTATGGAACCAAGGAGTCATGGCCGTGGCAGCCCGCGCACTCATGGACGATCTCTTCGAGAACCGTGGCGCCATGCGCATCGAAGCGCCGGTGATGCATGCCAACCCGAACTCCGGCCGAGTCGCTGAGAAGATCGGCATGACCTTCGAGGGTGTAGCGCCTTCCCGGTATGTGAAGCACGGTGTTCGATACGACCAACTCAACCATGGGATCACGAAGGCTCAATGGGAATCCAGTCGCTAG
>JAYEIJ010000097.1:0-3082 GCA_034660035.1 Actinomycetota bacterium
CCTATGCCCGCCCGGTTCGTGGTGCCAGCCGGATATGGACGAGTGCTCAGCACCAAGCCGTGATCCCGCCCGCGCTGATGACCGTGTGCGCCACGCCGTAGAAATACAGCAGCATCAAGAGACCTGCGACGGTCGCCCAGGTACTCTTCTCTGTCTCGCCCCGTACGACAGTCGCACACCACGTACACATCCCCACGAAGATCAGGGGTGAGATGAAGACAGCGCCAATCCACCACCCAGATACACCGCCGCAGAGATCGACGTTCCCAAAGAAGAGTTCTGAGATAGCGCCGACGGCGACTAAGCCGAGGATCGCAGTCGCTAGTCGCAACGAGATGAGCTTGATTCGATGCGCTTCGTAGGTTCGGAGGGAAACGCTCTTGCTCCTCATACCTCGAATGTACACGCCGGCAAGCGCCCCGGCCATGGGAGATGTCTCTGAAGTCGTGCATAACGAAGCACCGATGGATGCGCCCAGGTGCTAGATATCGGCGCGGGTCGCAGCTTGGTCGAGAATCCTGCTCGCGCGATATGCGCTGGTTACCGGTGGGTCACTCAGGTGAGGCAGCTGTCTGGAAAACGGGGCATCACCTGTCGGCGTCGGACGATGGCTCCAGGATCACAACGGCGGTCTCAGCAGATCGGAGCGCCGCGTAGGCGTCCAAGTTCGTATCCAGTTCGCGCCACCGATCCCACAGTCGCGACCGTTCCTCTCCCTGTGCAGCCCGCCCGGCGACCGCGCGTCGACCGTCGGAGAGATCGACGCTGGCTTCGGGATGTGCTTGAAGGTTGAGCCACCACGCAGGCTCACCGCTGGCCCAACCGTTCATCGCCATGGTGACCACGTTCGAACCATCGTCGAGATAGCCGAGGATCACGCTGCGCTCCTGGCCTGTGCGACGCCCGGTGGTCGTGAGACGCATCATTCCATAGCGGTTGGCCTTCGCGCGCCTCAAGCCGACTCGGCCACCGGAAACGCGGTACAAGAACCGGTGCAAAGACCAGAAGGTGCGAACGAACCACCTGGGAGGAAGCCACGCTCGTTTCGTGCCTTCGTTTGACATTCGATGCTCCTTCATATGCCGTTCGGTTGAGATTAGCTGAGGGCCCAGGCACGCCGGAGTCCTCAACGACGGTCCCCCGCCATGCCGGTGTGCCGATTCGCCGAACAGCGCGTGGCGACATCGTGAGCGTTCCATCAAGATCTAACAGCATCAACGACTCGCGCGCCTCACAGGCGCGTCTGAAGGCCCGGTCTGAGACCGGGCCTTCGGTGGAGGTGGGGGGAATCGAACCCCCGTCCCACGAGGTTTCAGCGTCGGCATCTCCGAGCGCAGCCGACAGCGAGCTTTCGGAACCCGGGAGACGCCGTCGGCCGTTTCTCCTGGGCCCTAGTCAGAATTGTCTTATCCCGCCGGTCCCGACACCCCGGCGGGGGCATCCTGCATTGCTATGCCCGATTCCGGCGAGGCAGGCACCCTCCGGGCGGACACGCTGCGTTATTTAGGCAGCGAGTGCAACTGGTTCGTTGGCACTTATGGTTGTTCCCGACTGTTTAACGAGGCTCCGGGGACCTCGGCTCGCTTCCGGCGCCTCAACCCTCACGGTCGAAACCATGTCACCCCCATACGGGGAACACGCAAGGCGCGTTCAACACCTTCAAGCGTAGTCGTGCAATCCGGTCACCGCTTCCCCCGCTAGGGGCGATCCACAGATAGCCTGCCCTCATGGATACCGAACCGCAGAATTCAACAGATGGGGCGCCCGATCCTTCAAGCCCCGTCTCATCGACCATCGACGTGACGGCACGCCGGGAGCACTCACGAACGTCCGGCACAGCCCGCGGACTGTTGGTCGCCCTTGCGATCGGACTGGTCGCCGTGTTCGCCATGCAGGTGTTCACCCTCGTCTCTGCGAGTAGAACCGACGAGCAGATCGCCGCCCTCGACGACCAGATCAGCTCGGTTGATGGGCAGATCATTTCTGTTGTCGGCGACGTGGCCGCCGTCCAGGAGTCCGTTGACGCCGTTGATCAGAAGGTCGACGACCTCGCAACCGGTTCCCTGATCAGCCCGACCGCATCCGGTGCATCGGCTGCCGCTGCACCGAGCACGCCGGAGGGCTATCTCCCCCCGTTCGAGCAGGGTCAGCCGGATGCCGCTCTCGGAGTGGTTCTCGGGGAGGTCGCGGGTGTCGAGTACTACACAGAGACCGAGATGACCATCGATCCTGCGGACGGCACCGCCAGAGCATGGCTCGTCTGGGCACACTGGTGCCCGCACTGTCAGCGTGAACTGCCCCCGCTGTCGGAGTGGTACACAGAGAACGCCGATGCGTACTCGAACGTCGAGCTCGTCAGCATCTCGAGCTCCATCGACCCGACCCGCGGTAACCCGCTAGAGCCGTACCTCGACGACCTCCAACTCCCGTTCCCAACGATCTTGGATCCCGATCTCGCTCTCGCAGAACAATTCGGGTTGAGTGCCTACCCGTTCTGGGTCTTCACGGGAGGGGACGGTACGACCCTGCTCAGAGTGGCGGGCTACGTCGAGATCGAGCAGATCGCGGAAATCTTCGATCAACTCGAAGCGCTGTCCGCGTAGGAACCGCTTGCCGTGCTCTCCTCCTGGGACAACCGCTACCGGGAACGGTCGGCCCCCGTAGATCCGTCGGCGTTCGTCACGGTCGAACTGGCACCGCTTCTCGGATCGCCCGGTCGGGCCCTCGATCTTGCCGGGGGCGCCGGAAGACACAGCGTCTGGCTCGCGGAGCGTGGATGGGAGGCGACCATGCTCGACACGTCCGAGGTCGCCACCTCCCTCGCCGCCGAACGAGCCGAAGATGCCGGGGTCGATCTCACACTCGTTCACAGCGACCTCACCGCCGGGACGCTCCCCGATGGTCCATGGGATCTCGTGCTCATCGTCCACTACCTCCAGAGAGACCTGTTCACGCCGGCCATCGAACTCCTTGCGGATGACGGCCTGATCGCGTTCTCGGTCGCAACAGTGCGGAACCTGGAACGCCGGGAGCGGCCTCCGCTCCCCTATCTCCTCCAGGAGGGCGAGGCGCCGTCGCTCGT
>JAYEIJ010000098.1:0-3062 GCA_034660035.1 Actinomycetota bacterium
GCTCCTCGTCCAGGCAGCCCATCTCGAACCCGGCCACGAGGCGTCGAGGGTCAGTCCGTGGCTGGCCCTCGAACTCCGGGAGATGGCATCGTGGTTGGGATTGGACGAAGTTGTCATTGCCGACCGCCGCGATCTGGCCCGATCTCTTCTGATCCCCGGCGTGTGACGCTCACGAGAACCGTGTTCTCGGTCGCTATCGTTCGGGATAGGCAATCGGCAAGGAGCAGTCAGCATGATCGACTTCCAGGACCGGGTCGCGGTCATCACCGGGGCCGGCGGTGGCCTCGGGCGTGTCTATGCACTTCTACTGGCGTCGAGGGGCGCATCCGTGGTCGTGAACGATCTCGGTGGGTCGCTGCACGGCGACGGATCCGGCACCAACGCAGCGGACGCCGTGGTCGAGGAGATCCTGAGCAGCGGTGGAGTCGCCGTCGCCGACTACAACTCAGTGGCGGAGCCGGAGGGTGGCGCCGCGGTCATCGAAGGCGCCGTTGAAACCTTTGGACGGGTCGACGTCTTGATCTCGAATGCCGGCATTGTGCGTGATCGAACTCTCCTCAACATGGACATCGACGATCTCCGGTCGGTTCTCTCCGTCCACCTCGAAGGCGCGTTCTACGTCACCAAGCCGGCCTTCCGGATGATGAAGGAACAGCAGTACGGCCGTATCGTCCTCACATCCTCCGGTTCCGGGATCTTCGGGAACTTCGGTCAGACCAACTACGCCGCCGCGAAAGCAGGCCTCGTCGGACTCATGAACGCCCTGAAGCTCGAAGGGGCCAAGCACAACGTTTTCGTGAACGCGGTCGCTCCGATCGCTCGCACGAGGATGACGGAAGAGATTCTGGAAGAGATGGCCGGCAAGTTCGATCCTGAGTCGGTTGCCCCGGCGGTTGCGTATCTGGCCTCGGAGGAGAATCAGCGAACCGGTGAGCTCTGGTCGGTCGGCGGTGGGTCGGTGAGCCGGGTGTTCACGGCGCTCTGCGAGGGCTACTTCAAGCACCCGGATCACGAGGGCCCTCTCACGATCGAGGACGTTGCCGAGCACGCCGACGACGTGCGCATCGAAGATGACTACATCGTGCCCTTCTCCACCCGCGACGAGCTCGCGAAGCTCGGACCGATGCTCTTCTCGTGAGCGATTGGAGGGGCGGCACCGCTCCCGTGGTCGTTGACGTCCAGAAGGCTTCGACGACGGTCGATGGCCTGTGATCGACTGATCAGTCCTCGAACCAACTGATCTGAGTTGCGTCGACGTCGAAACGGGCCGCCGTTCCCGGCTCGATGCCGATCGACGACCATGTGACGAGCACCGATCCTGCGCCGAGGTCGAGTTCGATGCGGTATGCACCACCGCGGAAGTGAGACCCGGTCACGGTCGCCGTCTGTGAGCCGGTGGGGGAGAGCGTGATCGCCTCGGGTGGAATGACCCCCGTCGTTGTTGCGATGGATGGAGGTTGAACGGCGAATCCGGCGAGTTTTGGCGCTGCGCAGAGGTTCTCGAGTCCGATGAACCGGGCGGTCCAGCCGTCGGGTGGTCGGCGCCAGACGCCTTCCGGTGTGTCATCGGCGACGATGCCTCCGTCGCGGATGATGGCCACACGATCGGCGATGGTGAACGCCTCCTCGCGGTCGTGGGTGACGTACAGGACGGTCGCCTCGACCTGGTTGAAGATCGATCGCATCTCGATGAGGAGGTGCTCTCGCAGTGACCGGTCGAGCGCCCCGAGTGGTTCGTCGAGGAGGACGAGACGCGGGCGTGGCGCGAGCGTTCGCGCCAGGGCGATCCGTTGCCGCTCACCTCCTGAGAGTGTGCCGACGCTTCGGTCTCCATACCCGGGGAGACCCACGAGTTCGAGGACTTCATCCACCCGGCTGCGAATGGCCTCTGAGTCCAGTCCCTGCATCCGGAGGCCGAACGCAACGTTACCCGCAACGTCCCGATGGGGAAACAGCGCGTAGTCCTGGAACATCAGACCGAACCCGCGCTTGTGAGTCGGAACACCCAACACGGATCGACCGTTCCACGTGATGTCGCCGACATCCGGATCTTCGAGACCGGCGATCGCTCGCAACATCGTGGACTTCCCCGATCCGGACGGACCCATCAAGACATGGATCGATCGATCCTCCACCGTGAGATCCGCTCCGTCGAGTGCCGGTGTTCCATCGAATCGGACCGTTAGTTGAGAGACCTCGAGCATCACACACCACCCGAACGGGATCCGCGCATCGACTCGATCCCCATTGCGGCCACCGCGGTGATTGCCATCAGAACGACCGCCATGGCCATCGCCTCGCCGAAGGTTCCCGGCCGGCCGAGCAGACGGAAGATCGACACCGGGATTGTGGAGGTCGCGGGACGGGCGATGAAGGACGTCGCGCCGAACTCACCGACGGATATCGCGAAGGCGAACAGCGCCCCGACGGCCAGAGCGCGTGAGACGAGTGGGAGATCGACCTCACGCCACGCTTGTCGTGGGGACGCACCGAGAACAGCCGCCGCCTCTCGAAGCCGACGTTGCACCGACTCCATCACCGGGACCGTGCTCCGGATGACGAATGGGATGGCAACAAGCGCGTGAGCGATGGGGATCAGCATGATGGAAGCCCGTAGGTCGATCGGTTGGTCGAGCGCCACGAGGAACCCGAAGCCGATCGTCACCGCCGACGTTCCGAGGGGAAGCATGAGCACTGTGTCGAAGATACGGCCGCTGCGCCCCCGGGCGGACACGATGACTACGGCCGCCATGAGTCCGATTCCGGCGGCGATGATGACCGCCGGGACGGCGAAGCGGAGCGTGTTCGCGATCGCATCGAGCGGCGAAACGAATACGGCGGATGCGCGGGGTGGATTGAAGAGATTCACGTAGTGCGTCAATGCCGGGCCGGTCGGGGTGCTCAAGGATCGGGCGATCATCACGGCGATGGGCGTGACGACGATGAGGCCGAGCATGCCGAGGGTCAGTGTGATCAACAGGCGTTCACCCGTGGTTCTCGGGCGTCTCGCTACTTCGGCTGCTGGACGGAGCGGGAGTTCGGCGTCCATCCGTTTGCCGGCC
>JAYEIJ010000099.1:0-11920 GCA_034660035.1 Actinomycetota bacterium
GGATGAAGGAGGGAATACATGGCAGACATTGAACGCCCCGCGCCCGAACGCGCTCTCGACTGGTCGCCCGTCGATGCCCGAGCGTTTGGTGAGGGGGCTCTTGACATCTGGACGGAGCTGCTCGATCGCCTGCATGGTGATCTCCCAGTGGCCCGGGATCGATCCGCCGCTGAGGTGCGCAACACCGTTACCCGGGAGGTTCCGGCAGGACCGATGCCCATCGAGGACCTCATGGCGCACCTCCGCGACGTCGTGTTCGAGGAGTCCATGTATCCCGGACATCCTGGCTTCGTTGCCTATATCAGTGGTGCCGGGACGGTGCCCGGTGCGGCAGCCGACCTGATCGCAGGCGGACTGAATCAGAACAGTGGTGGTTGGCGCTTGTCTCCGGCAGCTACCGAGATCGAGCAGCATCTCATGAAGTGGTTCGCACGGCGGTTCGGTTTGCCTGAAGGCTCAACGGGGTACGTCACATCGGGTGGTGCGATGACCAACTTGATCGGGCTCACGTTGGCGCGATCACAGAATGCCGGATGGGATGTCAGGGCCGATGGGATGCGCGCCGGGCCACAGCTCACCGCATATGTCTCGTCGGAAGTCCACGATACGATCGATCGGGCAGCACAGATTCTTGGGATAGGTAACGCAGGCATCCGTCACGTAGCGATCGACGAGCAGTTCCGCATGGATGTGAACGCCCTGCGCGCAGCGATCGACGCCGACCTCGCCGACGGGTTGCGACCGATCGCCGTTGTTGGAACAGCAGGCACGACCGGTACCGGAGCAATCGATCCCCTCTCCTCCGTCGCCGACGTGTGCAACGAGTACGGACTCTGGTTCCATGTCGATGCCGCCTATGGAGGCCCGGCTGCGCTCACCGAACAGCTCGGGTATCTCTTCGACGGCATTGAACGCGCCGACTCGGTGGGATTCGATCCTCACAAATGGCTCTACACACCCCTTGCAGGGGCGTGTCTCCTCGTCCGCGATCCAGCACACCTCGCGGAGGCTTTCGCAGTCGAGGCGTCGTACATCGTCACCGATAATGATCACACCGGCTGGGGAGTCGACGTCTACCAGCTCAGCCCCCATTTCTCCCGTCACTTCGCCGCGTTGAAGATTTGGGTCTCGCTCTTGGCTCACGGGTGGGACTCATACGAGCGGCGCATCACCCACGACGTGGCCCTCACCCACTATCTCCACCAACTCGTCGTCAAGCATCCGGAACTCCAACCGATGACAGAACCGAGTCTGTCGATCACGTGTTTCAGATACGTGCCGAAGGACCTCGCCGAAAGCATCGATGCCGAGACGTACCTCGATCTCCTCAACGAACGTGTGATGTTCGACCTCCAACTCGGGGGCAAGGTATTCCCATCGAATGCCGCCGTGAGAGGCCGTTTCGCGCTGCGTTCCTGCATCGTGAACTTCCGAACCGAGGCCGACACCATGGACGAACTCGCCGACGAGACAGTGCGCCTCGGACGTCTCCTCGACGCCGAACTGCGCCCCGACTCGCTCCACTGATCACACCAGCAGGCGACAACGCCAACACGCCCCATCGGCACCGTGGGGGTCGCATACTGAACGGTCATAACACCCGCCCATATCAGGTATGCTCGCCTGTTCGGACCATGCACCCAGCCGGTTGCGGGCGCTAGCGTCTTCCCCGGTAGGCGATGAATCCGGCTGAGATGACCGCGATCGCTGCAGCGGAAAACAGGCCGTACTGTACGAGTATGAAGCCGCGATGGGTGATGTAGAGGCCACCTATCACTGCGAAGCCTGCGACGATCGCTGTGATGATCCAGTTTCTCCTGCGGGATGCAACAACGATCCACCAGATGACACCCGCACCTGTGGCAGCGAGGATGATGAGTTCGACGCTCCATCGTTCGAGGAACTTGCCCTCTGGTGCTGGGTAGCCGCCGTCTGGCACTGCCTGTGCAGCGATGATGCCTGAGGGTTGGAGCCATCCCAAGTCCGTCGGACACGGCTTGATCCACCCGGCCATCCATCGCCACTCGCCTCGAGCGGGATAGTCCCTGCGTTGTCCAGCTCGAACACCGAGGTGCAGATGGGTGACAAGCGGGTGCTCGTGCGAACCACCGTTCTCCCACTCGTCACCGAGATAGCCGAGGAGATCGCCCTTCGAGACTGAGCCCGGATCGGCACTCCAGCGGCTGGGACTCAGGTGACCATACAGCGAGTAGAGGTTCGCCCAGGGATGATCAACGATCACCAACCACCCGTAGCCCCCCATCGGACCCGAGAAAGACACATCACCGTCGGCCATCGCATACACAGGGGTCCCGGCTGGTGCGTGATAATCCTCAGCAGCGTGATACTCGACATCCGGATACGGCCCGCCATGATCACGGAAATCGGCGTCGTGGGCGGGATTCACGACGGTATCGAGGGGAAGTCGGAATAACACGTCAGTCGCTGCCGGATTCTCTGACTCGGTATCCACCCTCGGAATCATCCGGCACTCGGCAGGATCTGCTGAGCTGGCACAAGCGGCGAGCGAGAGCGTCACAGCAGCCACGCCCACAAGCAGCAGGACCCGCCTGACCAAAGGCCACCTCCACAGGTTCGCCAGGCATCGTATGTCAGCCCTACTCAGCGACCAAATCCCTACGGCGAAAACGACGAGAACCCCGCAAGCAGGGGGGATGATCGAAAGGCCCAACGATGTCAGTCAGGACACTGTTCCGGACTCAGCCCCGCCCACATATCGAAGTCTACGCTCTCTCCAATCCGTGAGAGTCATCAGACATATCCGGATGCTCCCACAGGAAATCCCGGATCTCCTCGGCCTTATCCTGATCGGCGGTTTCAGAATCCCGCATGAATCCGGCATCCCGCAGAGCTACGCCGGCGGGCTACCTCGATGCCAGGTGTCCATCAGGTGTCCATCAGACGGCAATACCTCGCCGCTATTCACCACCACTCGCCACAGGAAAGGAACGGGTGCCGGAATCGCGGAAGCCCTTGCTGTGACTGGATAATCCAGCCCTGCAAGGGCTTCCGGCTTGTGGGCGCTACTGGGATTGAACCAGTGACCTCTGCCGTGTCGAGGCAGCGCTCTGCCGCTGAGCTAAGCGCCCGTTGTTGGGCATTGTATCCCGACGAGGCGACGCCGGGACTCGAACCCGGGTAGAGGGTTTTGCAGACCCTTGCCTAGCCACTCGGCCACGTCGCCGAGACCTTTGTCAACAGAGGGCGGCCGAAACCGCCCTCCGAGCGGATGACCGGATTCGAACCGGCGACCTCAACCTTGGCAAGGTTGCGCTCTACCAACTGAGCTACATCCGCGCAGACACGAAGAGTACCACGGCGCGGCTTGAACAGCCTATGCCCCCGTTGACCCGAATCCTCCCGATCCACGAGTCGAACCGGGAAGTTCCTCGACCGGGATGAACTCCTGAACGGCTACCGGGACCACCACGAACTGAGCGATCCGATCGCCTCGGGCGATCTCGAAAACCTCGCTCGACAGATTGACCAACACGACCTTGATCTCGCCACGGTAACCGGCATCGACAAGTCCCGGGCCGTTGACCACCGAGATACCGCTTCGGGCCGCAAGGCCGCTCCGGGGTGTTACCAACCCCGCGAATCCATCGGGAATCGCCACCGCGATCCCGGTTGGAACGACCGCACGTTGCCCGGCGTCCATCGTCATGGACTCACGCGCATAGAGATCGACGCCACCGTCTCCGGGATGTGCATGAGCCGGAATCGGCAGCCCGTCGTCGAGTCGTTGCAGCGGGATCTTCATATGAGTGAACCTCGGTCGCTTGATGGGAATGGTATCGCCATCGGGACCGCCTCGGTGCCCCAACTGTCGGCACATCGGCGGTATCGTCCTGGCAACCTACCAAACGGATCCATGGCCAGAAGACAATCTGAAGTTCAACTCCCCGGCAACAACGGCCGGTGGTTTCTCGAACTCGCAGGGGTGATCGAACCCCCTCTGAGCCCTACCGAGACGTACACGGAGTTGGAAGCACTCGAACCACCGCCGCCATTCGTCGCATCCGAGAGCGCTGCGGTAACTGCCGGGGCCGCCGCCGTGAGCGGTTCGCTGTCCGCCAACGCCAACGGCGAGACCGCAGGAGACGGCGACACGTTCGTGCCCGTCGCCGCACGATCCGATGACGGCCTCCCCGACTGGCAGCCCGACGACGTCTCCCCCCGGCTGGGGCGCCGCGGCCTCGGACGATGGTTGGCCGGCGCACTCTTCGCACTCGTTGTCGTCGCCATCGCCCTCGCCGTCGTACTGCTCCCACGGGCCGTACAAAGCGAGGCCGATGCGCTCGCTGCCAACTACACCCGGTCCCTCACGGACCTGCGCAATGAACTCCCCCACTCTCAGGCCACCCTTGCGGTTCTCACCGAGCCCTCAAGCACTCCCGAAGCAGTGTCGGCGTCCGTGCCGGCGATCGGGGACCTCAACACGCGTGGAACCGTCGTCATCAGTCATGCCACAGCACCTCTGCCATCCACTCTCGTGTTCGTTCCGCGGAACCCACTCGAGGCGCTCGAACCCACGCGGACCACGATGCTCATCCTCGGGGCTGAAGCTGAAGGCATCTCCGGTCGCCTCGCAACGACATTCACCTACCGCTCCACCGTGCCGGCTCTCTTCGCCACCCCGGAGCTGCCGGTTGAGGCCGACTCTGCAACGACCGACGCCCTGAGCGTCGCCCTCGCCGAATCGCTCGCCGACACGGCACGCCTCGTCGCAGACCTCCCGCCAGATCCGACGTTCGCTGAGACGCGGGAACTCGCAACCAGTGCGTCCGAACGGTATGCCCCCTGGCAGTTGGAGTACCTCGACGCCCTGAGAGAAGGCCACACCGACCGGACTGCCGATCTTGTCGTCGAACTCGATGCAGCACGTGATGACATCGCCGCTGCACTCGACGTCGCCCTCGAAGTCGTCCGAGCCGAGATTGATCCACGGATCGTCGCCCTTGCCGACGAGACCGAGACCGCGATCAGCGCTATCCCGTAGCCCTACCGAACACCGACGTCGTCGGACCTCTGCTCGAGAGTCGCTGCTTCTCGCTCGAAGTCCCCTGCCCCCTGGAACTCCTTGTACACGGACGCGAATCTCAGGTAGGCGACCTCGTCGAGATCACGGAGCTCCGCGAGAACCGCTTTGCCGAGTTCATCACTTGTGACCAGCGCCGAACCTCCGCGTGCTGAAGCTTCAATCCTTGCGACGATGTCATCGATGGCTCCGTCAGCCACGGGCCGATCGGCAAGCGCCGACTCGAGGCCGCGGCGCACCTTCTCTCGATCGAACGCTTCGCGCCGTCCGCTGCGCTTGACGACGGTCGCTCCGATCGCGGGGCGTTCGAACGTGGTGAATCGCTCACCACACACCAGACACTCTCGACGACGTCGAATCGCTCCGCCGTCCTCGGCGGGTCTCGAGTCGACAACCCGGGTATCTTCGGTGGCACAAAGAGGACATCTCATCGTGTCCGGAAGCGTACTCCCGGCCGGGATCGAACCACTCGGAGACGCCGGGGTTCTTCGGTGCATCCAATGCAACCGCTCAGGCCTCGTCGTGAGATGGGATCTGGAGAACCTCGCCGACCAGGATCGCCGACGTTGGCAGATCGTTCAGATCCTGAATCGTCGAGATCATTCCGCGCACGTCTTCGCCCGGAGCGATCGTGTCGACAGCGATGGACCAGAGCGTATCGCCGGCGTGGACCCGGTAGTCGACCGTCGCAAGGGGATCGCCGCCCGTCATGGCGTGAACGGCAGTGGCGAGGAGGAGCACGAATGCTGCAACAGTCGTGGAGATGATGACCAACGCTCGGGCGCTGGTGCTTCGCTGCGAAATCATCCGTGTCTCCTCCTGGTCGCCACTCTGCCATTCGCCGACTCTCGCCGGCCCTGTGCGGTGGGCTTGTGCCCACGATGCGAACGTACCGCCCGGGTGTGACAGAAAACGGAGATCCCTACCACCAATCGAACGTTTGTTCGTATCTATCCGAACACTACCGAACATCTGTTCGGTAGTCAAGTCGAACATATGTTTGGTCTTGGCGTCGATCTCCACTAGCGTGGCCCCACGCGAACCAGGGGCACACCGTGGATAGAAGGCACGATCTCACCGACCGGCAGCGGCAGATCCTCGATCTGATCAGCGAGACCGTTCGTGGCCGCGGCTATCCGCCGTCCGTTCGCGAGATCGGCGAGGCAGTTGGGCTCTCCTCCCCATCAACCGTGCACAGCCACCTCTCTGCGCTCGAACGGGCCGGCTATCTCCGTCGGGATCCGAGCAAGCCCCGGGCGATCGAAGTGATCGACGATGGATCTTCGGACGTGTCGCTCCACCGGGCACCCACCCGTGACGTGCCGCTCGTGGGGCGGATCGCAGCCGGCTCACCGATCCTCGCTGAAGAGGACATCCAGGAGATCTACCCGCTTCCGACCGAACTCGTCGGCAACGACCCCGTCTTCATGCTCGACGTCCGGGGCGACTCGATGGTCGACGCGGGGATCTTCGATGGCGATTACGTCGTCGTCCGACGACAGCCGACCGCGAACAACGGTCAGATCGTCGCTGCGCTCGTGGGCGAAGACGAAGCCACGGTGAAGCGCCTCCGGCGCAAGGACGGTCGGGTCATCCTCGAAGCGGAGAACCCGGCATACGCCCCGATGGTCTTCACCGAAGGCGTCGAGATCCTCGGCATCGTCGTCGCCGTGCTTCGTCGCGTCGAGTAGGTCAGTCGACCGTTCCGCTGTAGACGATCGACGCCGGGCCGGTCATCCATGCGCCTGCGTCGTCGAATTCGATCAGCAGTTCGCCGCCCGACAGAGCAACGGTGACGGCATCGCCGAGTTCCTGAACGGCTCGTGCTGCGAAGGCAGCAGCCGCAGAACCGGTCCCCGAAGCCTGGGTCTCCCCCACCCCGCGCTCCCACACTCGCACCTTGATTCGATCCCCCTCGTCGAACTCGACGAACTCGACGTTCGAGCCGTCTGGGAAGATGGCGTCCCGTTCGATCGTCGAGCCGATCTCCTCCACGCTCGCCTCGTCCACATCGTCGACGAACAGCACAGCGTGTGGATTCCCCACACCGACCGGACGGACGGCGTGTCCGGCCACGATCAACTCTTCCGTCCGGAATGCGTGCGGCACACCAACGAAGGCCCGGACGATGCCGTCGGGCAAGACCGTCGCAGGATGGTCGCCGACCGCAGATCGGACGGTTAGCGCAGGACCCTCGACGATGCCGTGTTCGACCGCGATGAGCGCGACGCAGCGCAGGCCGTTGCCGCACATCTCCGCCTCGCCGCCGTCCGCGTTCCAGTAGCGCATCGCAACGCTGTTCGTATCAACGGCGGTGATCTCGAGCACCCCGTCGGCGCCGATCCCTGTCTTCCGCTCGCACAACTCAGCGATGCGCTCGGGCAAGATCGCGAGCGGTTCCGTCACGACGATGAAGTCGTTGCCGAGTCCCTCGGCTTTCACGAAATCCATGGCATGTCCTTCTGAATCTGGGCAAGCGCCGAACGAAGCACCTGTTCGGGATCATGGTGCCACGGAATCCATCCAATGCGCGGATCCCGGCGGAAATACGTCCTCTGACGTTTCACGAGTGATGCGGTCGCCGCGATCGCATCATCACGAGCTGTGGCTAGATCACGATCACCCTCGATCACCGCCAGCAACTCCCGATATCCGACCGCGTGTCTCGCCGTTCGCCCGAGAGTGGAAGCGAGAGCGGCGACTTCATCGACCAGACCGTCATCCAACATGGCGTCGAGTCTTTCCTCGATACGCTGCCGTATCGCGGCTCCCGGATCGACACCGATCGCTGTGAAGACTCGCAGCGATTGGTACGCCCGTACCGCTTGCGCTTCGTCTGATTCCGCTCGGGACGTCGGCGTCGCTCCGGTGAGGCGCATGATCTCGACGGCACGAAGAACGCGCCGCGGATTCGCCATGTCGATGACCTCGCCCGCCGCCGAATCGGCGGCCGTGAGTTCCCCTCTCAGTTCGTCTGCAGACGAAGCCTCGAGTTGAGTGCGAAGATCTGCGTCCGTCGGGGGAAACTCCAGAGGATCGACCAGGGATCGGAAGTGCAGGCCGGAGCCGCCGGCGATCACGACCGTGCCGCCCGACGATTCGATACGATCGAGGACCTCCGCGCCGGCGGCTTGGAACTCGGCCACGGTGTATTCGTCCGAGGGGTCCGCCACGTCGACGAGGTGATATGCGAACCGGCGGCGGGTGTCCGGGTTCGGCTTCGCTGTGCCGATGTCCATGCCACGGAACACCTGCATCGAGTCCACCGATACGATCTCCGCCCGGATTCGCTCGGCGATCGCCTCGGCGACCTCGGACTTCCCGGCTGCGGTGGGGCCGAGTACGGCGATGATGCTCAGACCAACGTCCCCTCGAGATAGTGGGGCGCCGCTCGCGTGATACGGAGATCGAGGAACCGACCCGGCTCATGGACCCCATCAACGTGAACGATCCGATTGCCTTCCGTTCGCGTGGTGGCCACACCAGGATCTCTCCGTGAGGGACCTTCGGTGAGGACCCGTTCGATCATCCCAACGCGGGCCCGGTTCCGTCCGTAGGTGATGGCGTTCTGCATCTCGACGAGCCGATCGAAGCGCTCCCCGACGACGTCGGCCGGCACGTGGCCCGACATCTCCGCTGCGGGGGTGCCCGGGCGGGGCGAGAACTGGAACATGAAGGCGCTGTCGAAGCGAGACTCTTCCACAACGGCGAGCGTTGCAGCGAAATCGTCCTCGGTCTCCCCCGGGAACCCGACGATGACGTCAGTTGAGACGCTGAGATCGGGGACCAGCCGACGTGCCATCGCGAGTTTGTCGAGGAAACGTCGTCCGGTGTAGCCCCGATGCATCGCAGAGAGAACGCGATCGCTCCCGGATTGAAGCGGGAGGTGGAGTTGCGCAGCGACCGACGGCGTCTCCGCCATCGCTCGAGCGACGTCTTCCTGTATGTCCTTCGGATGTGGGCTTGTGTATCGGATGCGGCCGATTCCATTCACCTCACCGGCCCGTCGAAGGAGGTCGGCGAAGAGAGGCTGGCGTCCGTTGAGATCGAGGTCGCGCCCATAGGAGTTGACGTTCTGACCGAGGAGGGTGATCTCGACAACCCCCTCGTCTGCCAGGCGTTGGATCTCCCGGATGACGTCGCCCGGTCGCCGGCTGATCTCGGGCCCACGCACGATGGGCACGATGCAGAACGTGCAACTGTTGTTGCATCCTGTTGTGATCGTTACCCAGGCCGAATGCTCAGAGTCGCGCCGTGTGGGGAGGAACGACGGCGCGTCGTCGGGGTTGCCGGATTCCTCCCAGATCTCGGTGACCGGACCCCATTCATCGACACGGTCGAGAAGATCCACGACCCGGTGGATGTTGTGGGTGCCGAATACGATATCGACCCACGGTGCGCGCTCGCGAACGATCTCTTTGTCCTTCTGCGCGGTGCACCCACCGATGGCGATCCGCATGCCGGGGTTCTTCTTCTTGTCGGCCTTCAGGGAGCCGAGGTAGCCGTAGAGGCGCTGGTCCGCGTTCTCGCGGATCGTGCACGTGTTCAGGACGATGACATCTGCCCCCGCTGCGCTATCGGTGCGAACCATGCCGTCGGCCTCGAGGAGGCCCGCAATCCTCTCTGAGTCATGCTCGTTCATCTGGCAACCGAACGTGCGGATGAAGTACGAACCGCCCGTCCGCCGAGGTTGACGCATCTCGCGCATGGCGGGCATCCCGAGGATCGTTGCGTCGCTCATGTTCGTCCTGAACTCCGTCGGATCAACGGGCGTAGTCGCGCGCCCGGTACTCCCGGATCACGGTCACTTCGATCTGTCCGGGATACTGCAGATCCTCTTCGAGCTTGCGCGCGATGCGACGCGCCAGGTCGCTGGCCTGCAGATCATCCACGTTGCCGGGATCGACCACGACCCGGATCTCGCGACCGGCTTGCAGCGCGAACACCCTGGAAACGCCGGAGAAACCACCGGCGATCTCTTCGAGACGCTCCAGCCGACGGACATACGATTCGAGAGCCTCGCGTCTCGCTCCCGGTCGAGCAGCAGAGACCGCATCCGCCGCCTGCACCAGAACCGCAGTCAGCGTCCGGGGTTCTACCTCGTTGTGATGCGCCTCGATCGCATGAACGATGGCCGGATCCTCTCCGAACCGTCGGGCGATCTCTGCACCGAGAAGAGCATGCGACCCGCCGATCTCGTGAGACACCGCCTTGCCGATGTCGTGCAGGAACGCGGCCCGCTTCGCTTCCTTCTCGTCGATCCCCAATTCCGCAGCGAGCATCCCGGCGATATGCGCAGACTCCACGAGGTGGTTCAGCACGTTCTGACCGTAGCTCGTGCGATAGTGGAGCCGACCGAGAAGCGTGATGAGCTCAGGGTGCATCTGTTTCAACCCCACTTCGAGGAGCGCCCACTCCCCGGAGTCGCGGATCGACTGATCGACCTCCTGGCGCGACTTCTCGTACGCCTCTTCGATCGATGACGGGTGGATACGACCACCTTCGACGAGTCTCTCAAGTGCACGCCGTGCGACCTCGCGCCGAACCGGATCGAACGTCGACACCGACACCGCTTCAGGCGTGTCATCAACGATGAGGTTCACACCAGCGACGGCTTCGAACGTGCGAATGTTACGACCGTCACGACCGATGATCCGCCCCTTCATGTCGTCGGATGGCAGCGGCACGACCGATACCGTAGTCTCCGAGACGACGTCGGAAGCGAGCCGCTGGATGACCGTTCCGAGGATCCGTCGTGCTCTTCGCTCCGACTCCTCCCGCGCTTTCACTTCGAGATCGCGGATGAGCACCATGGCATCGCGGCGCGCTTCGGTCTCAACCTTGTCGAGCAATTCGGTCTTCGCCGCTTTCGAGTCGAAGCCGGCGATCCTTTCGAGGGTTCCGCGAGCCTCTTCCTTGACGGCCTCCGCCTCGACCACTGCGCTCTCGGCCGCGCGTTCGCGCGCGATCATGAGTTCCTCGCGCTGAGCGAGATTCCCGGCACGTTGTTCGAGCGTCGCTTCACGCTGTGATAGACGAGATTCTTGCGATCCCATCTCGACACGCCGGTGCTCAAGGGTCGCGTCCTCGCGATCGCGGTACGTCTCCGCCTTCGACCGTGCCTCTTCTTCAGCTCGAGCGAGAATCCGCTGAGCGTCGAGTCGAGCGTCGGCCAGAGCCTCGTCGGGGGTCGGCAGGCGACTACCCCTCCGGGACAGGACGTAGCCTGCGACGAATGCGAGACCGACGACAGCGATCACCAGGGCTGCTACGAGCCACTGCATCATCATGTCCCCGTTCCGCGGATCTGAACGCAGCATGCCGAGCCCAGGGGCTCGGCACACACCGGAGGCAGCGTCGAATACCGGGGCCTAGCCCCGTCTGGTCACTTCGCTCGCTGGTCTCCGTGTCGACATCTGCGTTCTGGTCCGCTTTCGTATCAGTGTTTGGTGTGTGTCTGGTTCGATGCTACCGCACTTCGGCCTCGCGGAGCGCGAAATCTCAGATACCTACTCTGTGGACTCCTTCTTGACGTCGCTCTCCTCGGAGTCGGCCTCTTCCTCGTCTTCGATCAGGCCGACCGCACGGAGGACCTGATCCTGAAGCTGCATCGCGAGTTGAGGGTTTTCCCGGAGGAATATCTTGGCCTTCTCGCGTCCCTGACCGAGCTGGTCCCCGTCGTACGTGTACCAGGCACCGGCCTTCCGAACGATCCCCTCGTCGACGGCGACGTCGAGGAGACTGCCTTCACGAGAGATGCCTTCACCGAACATGATGTCGAACTCGGCAAGCCGGAACGGCGGCGCGACCTTGTTCTTGGCGATCTTGGCCCGGACGCGGTTGCCGACGTTGTCGGTC
>JAYEIJ010000100.1:0-3032 GCA_034660035.1 Actinomycetota bacterium
GGCCGGCAAACGGATGGACGCCGAACTCCCGCTCCGTCCAGCAGCCGAAGTAGCGAGACGCCCGAGAACCACGGGTGAACGCCTGTTGATCACACTGACCCTCGGCATGCTCGGCCTCATCGTCGTCGTGCCCATGGCCGTGATGATCGCCCGATCCTTGAGCACCCCGACGGGCCTTGCGTTGACGCACTACGCGAATCTCTTCGATCCACCCCGGGCTTCTGCCATCTTCGTTTCGCCACTCGATGCGATCGCGAACACGCTCCGCTTCGCCGTCCCTGCGGTCATCATCGCCGCCGGGATCGGACTCATGGCGGGCGTGGTCATCGTGTCCGCCCGGGGGCGCAGCGGCCGCATCTTCGACACGGTGCTCATGCTTCCCCTCGGAACGTCGGCTGTGACGATCGGCTTCGGATTCCTCGTGGCGCTCGACCACCCGATCGACCTCCGGGCATCCATCATGCTGATTCCCATCGCTCACGCCCTTGTTGCCATCCCATTCGTGATCCGGAGCACAGTTCCGGTGATGGAGTCGGTGCAACACCGCCTTCGAGAGGCGGCGGCCGTTCTCGGTGCATCCCCACGACAGGCGTGGCGTGAGGTCGATCTCCCGCTGGTCTCACGCGCTCTCGCCGTCGGAGGGCTGTTCGCCTTCGCGATATCCGTCGGTGAATTCGGCGCGACATCCTTCATCGCCCGTCCTGCGACGTCAACGATCCCGGTTGCGATCTTCCGACTGCTCGGTCGGCCCGGGACCTTCGGCGAGGCGATGGCCATGGCGGTCGTGCTGATGGCGATCACCGCGGTAGCTGCAATGGGGATCGAGTCGATGCGCGGATCCCGGTCGGGGGGTGTGTGATGCTTGAGGTCTCTCAACTGACGGTCCTATTCGATGGAACACCGGCACTCGACGGTGCAGACCTCACGGTCGAGGATCGGTCGATCCATGTGCTGATGGGGCCGTCAGGGTCGGGGAAGTCCACGATGCTGCGAACGATCGCCGGTCTCGAGAATCCGGAAGCCGGCGAGATCACATGGAACGGCCGGTCCGTGCTGGGTGTCCCCACTCACAAGCGCGGGTTCGGCCTGATGTTCCAGGACTACGCGCTGTTTCCCCATCGGGACGTTGCGGGGAACGTTGCGTTCGGTCTTCGCATGCAGGGATTGGAGTCATCGGCCATCCGCGATCGAGCGGATGATGTTCTCGAACTCGTGGGTCTCCCCGGGTATGGAGACCGAAGCGTCGGCACGCTCTCGGGAGGTGAGCGGCAGCGGGTCGCCCTGGCTCGAACGCTCGCGCCACGTCCGCGTCTCGTGCTCCTCGACGAACCGCTCGGGGCGCTCGACCGGTCGCTGCGAGAGCACCTCCTTGTCGAAATGCGGTCGATCTTCAACCGGGTCGAAGCGACCGTCTTGTACGTCACGCACGACCGGGAGGAGGCGTTCACGATCGCCGACCGTGTGGCCATCATCCGCGACGGAGGCATCGTCGCCGATGACACGCCGGAAGGCCTCTGGCGACAACCACCCGACGGCTGGACCGCCCGGTTCATCGGTCTCGAGAACCTCTGCACGGCGTCCATGCTCGCCGACCTGGGCGTTCAGCCCCCGTCCAGCACGACGACGACTGGAGTGATTCCACCGGAGGCGATCAGCCTCTCCCCCACGGCCTCGCATGCGGCAACTGTGGCAGGTTCGCATTTCCGCGGCGGCGCGTACCGGATCGAACTCGACCTCGGCGCGGGTTCGATGCTCGTCACATGGTCGCCGATCGGCATCGAGCCGGGAACGGCTGTCCGTTTCGATGTCGACGCAACCCGGGTCAGTTGGTTCGAGGGCTGATCAGCCGGCCATGGTCCATCGATCGCCGGAGTTGTGCCGCCCCTCTAGTCGCTCACGAGAAGAGCATCGGCCCAAGCTTCGCGAACTCATCACGTGACGAGAACGGCACGATGTAGTCGTCTTCGATGCGCACGTCGTCGGCGTGCTCCGCAACGTCTTCGATCGTGAGAGGCCCCTTCTGGTCCGGGTGCTTGAAGTAGCCCTCGCAGAGCGCCGTGAACACGCGACTCACCGACCCACCACCGACCGACCAGAGCTCACCGGTTCGCTGGTTCTCCTCCGAGGCCAGATACGCCACCGCCGGGGCGACCGACTCAGGATCGAACTTGCCGGCCATCTCTCCCAGGATCTCTTCCGTCATCCTCGTGTGAGCAATCGGGGCAACCGTGTTCACGAGAACGTTGTGCTTGGCTCCTTCGAGTTTCAGGGCGTTCATGAATCCGACGAGGCCTGCCTTCGCGGCGGCGTAGTTGGTTTGACCGAAGTTCCCGAAGATCCCGGAACCGGAGGATGTGAGAACGATGCGGCCGTACTGCTGTTCCTTCATCACCCGGAAGGCCGGCTTGGTGACGTAGAACGCGCCTTCGAGGTGGACGGAGAGAACCGACCGGAGATCATCGATGTCCATGTTGAGGAGGGTTCGATCACGCAGAATGCCGGCGTTCGAGATCATGACATCGACCCGTCCAAAGGCTTCAACGGCGCCTTCGATGACCGCGGCGCCGCCATCCGGCTCCGCCACTGAGTTGTAGTCGGCGACGGCGATGCCACCGCTGCTCAGGATCTCCTCGACCACGGCGTCCGCTGCGTTGGTTCCGGATCCGTCGCCGTGCAGCGACCCACCGAGATCGTTCACGACCACGGATGCGCCCCTCGACGCTAGGAGAAGCGCATAGACACGCCCGAGGCCACCGCCGGCCCCGGTGATGACCGCGACCCGGTCCTGGAAGTCGATCATGCTGACTGCTCCTTGCCGATTGCCTATCCCGAACGATAGCGACCGCGAACACCGTTCTCGTGAGCGTCACACGCCGGGGATCACAAGAGATCGGGCCAGATCGCCGCGGTCGGCAATGACAACTTCGTCCAATCCCAACCACGATGCCATCTCCCGGAGTTCGAGGGCCAGCCACGGACTGACCCTCGACGCCTCGTGGCCGGGTTCGAGATGGGCTGCCTGGACGAGGAGC
>JAYEIJ010000101.1:0-35356 GCA_034660035.1 Actinomycetota bacterium
GGAGGCCAGTCGGTAGTGGTAGTCCGTAGTCGGTAGTCGGTAGTCGGTAGTCCGTAGTCGGTAGTCGGTAGTCGGTAGTCGGCGAAGACTCCCCCCTTCTTCTTGCTCATAGCTCAAAGCTCAAAGCTGGTAGCTGGTAGCTGGCGGCTGGTAGCTCTTCTTCCTCCGCTACTCCGCTACTCCGCTACTCACACCTCGTCTACGACTGCAACGTGTGGGAGGTTCCGGTACTTCCCGTCGAAGTCGAGGCCATAGCCGATCACGAACTCGGGGCCGATGTGGAATCCCTCGTATGCCACCTCGAGAGGTGGCCGCTCGACGCCGTCTTTGATGAGGAGCGCTGCGAGCTTGAGCGAGGCGGGGTTCCGCACCTTCAGATTCTTGATCAAGTACTGGAGCGTCAGCCCGGTATCGACGATGTCCTCAACGATGAGCACGTGACGACCGTCGATCTCCTCGTCGAGGTCTTTCAAGATCCGCACCACACCCGATGACTTCGTCGAGGCGCCGTATGAGGAGACCGCCATGAAGTCGAATTCGAGAGGCAGAGCGATGTGACGAGCGAGATCGGCCATGACGACGACCGCTCCCTTCAGGACCCCGACCAACAGAAGGTCCTTCCCTTCGTAGTCCCGTGTGATCGCTGCACCCATTTCCTTGAGCTTGGCATCGATCTCCTCTGCAGATACGAGCGTTCTTCCGATCTTCATGAGTGGCCTCTCTCCCTTGTGACTGCAACAACTCGCCTCGATGTCGGTTTCGCCCACGGCGCGACGCGAATCCCGATAACGGCCGCGATTCTGCCACCCACGGCGATCACAGGCCAACCGGGTCGAAGGCGAACCGGTACATCGTGCTCGGCCAGGACCGTGCGGATGGCCTTCGACCCTGATTCGATGTCGATCCGATCTCCTTCGGCGGAGCCGCTGACGGCAGCGTCACCCTCGAAAATGGCCGGATCGACAAGAACCGTGGAACGCCGGGTGACGAGCGGTCCCTCGACCGACTCGAAGCCGACCTCGAATCCTCCAAATCGGATCCTCGAAGGGACCATGATCGCCACGGGCGTCGGCGCCGGTGTTGGGATCTGTGCCCGGATGATGGCAGTGAACGGACCCTCTCTCTTCACGATGAGCGCGTTCGAGAGCGTCACCGTATCCGATCGCTCTTCGGCAACAGCCAACACCGCATCGACATCAGCGGTCGTGCCAGCGTATGGAGCGAGCAGGCGGCGAAGGGCGCCCCGCACGGCTCGTGTCGCAACCGGGCGTGGAGTGGTGACCAATACGGCAGATGGAATCAGGACCGCCCCGGCATCATCAATCAGGGGGATGTCGGCTGCGAGGTTCTCGATCACGGCGTCATCCGCCGCTGCAAGTGAACCCACCCGGGCAAGAACCTTGCGAACGCCGGGCCGATAGTCACGTTCAAGCGCAGGCATGAGATCCGAGCGCACACGGTTCCTGAGATGAACAGGATCGTCGTTGGCCGGATCGTCGACAAAGGGCAACTCAAGTTCCTCGGCGACGTCACGCAGGTCGCTCCTGGAGAACTCAAGCAGGGGGCGCACGACACCGGGACGGCTGCGGCGCATGCCCGCGATACCGGAGTTCCCCGATCCCCGGAGAAGGTTCATCAGAACGGTCTCGGCCTGATCGTCCTGGGTGTGCCCGGTGACGACGGTCTCGTTCTCTCCTACCTCTCGGCTGATCGCGTCCCATCGGGCTGTTCTTGCACGGCCCTCGAGAGACGGCCCCGGTTCCACCGGCGCGTCGACGACCACAACGTCGATCCCGACCGTGTCGCCGACTTCCAACGCTGCCTTCTCGAGGTCCGCCGATCCGGTGAGGTAATGCCGGACGAAGACTCCGCGGGTCCCGGTACGCCGTGCTGCCACGAAGGCGGCGACGGCAGAGTCGGCGCCGCCGCCGAGCGCCACGACCAGCGGGCCGTCCGGCAGGTGTTTGAACGCCGCGGCCGCGAGTTGGTCGGGGGTCAGGAGATTCTTCGGAGCCACCGTTCCGGATTCTCGATCTCGTCAAGCGTCGGCAGCGATTCCGGGCTTTCCCACGCGTGGTCCAGCGTTCCCCAATCTGCCCTTCTCTCCACCTCGTTGATGAACTCAGCCCCCATCTCGTACTGGCGCAATTTCATCTCGAGACCGATCAGACGCATCAGTGCTGCGGTCCGCTTGTCGGCGCGCCGTGCCTTGAACACCGCGGACATACGCCGCTGGGTCACCAGTTCCCGTTCACCGATACGGTCCATGACGACGTGGCCGTGACCCTCGAGAAGAGCCATGAGAGCCTGCACCCGGTCGATGATCTCACGCTGCTCCGGTGTTGCAAAAAGACCGAAGATCCCCGCCTCATCGATCAGCGGCGAACCGTTCGCCGCAGATTCCCGAATCTCGGCCACGACGCGTTGAACTCGGCCACTCTCAGGCTTGGCAGCCGCGACGAGTTCCTCGACAAGGCCGAGGAAGTATCCGCGCAGCCACGGAACACCGGTGAACTGGAGACGATGCGTGCATTCGTGCAGAGCGATCCAGAATCGGAACTCATCGGGACGAAACGCGTGATCCCTCTCCATCTTGAGAAGGTTCGGCCCGACGAAGAGAACAGTGTCCCCGTCATCCCCATCGCTCGTGGGGAGGACGAGTTCGTACTGACCCAGGACACGCCGGGACAAGAATCCCAGAACGGCACCTATCTCGATACCCATGATCCGCCCGGCGATGCTCGCCCCGACGCCGGTCTGAGACCCGAGGTGCTCCTCCGCTGGAGCGAGCAGTATCGAGAACGAAGCGACGTTGTTCTCGACCCATCCCGATCGCCCGATGACGGCGACGTCGGGTGACCCGGGTGCCACGAGTCCCGTCTCTTCGGTGACGAGCGCAGATGCGCGAGCGACGAGTTCGGGCATGTCCCGCTCAAGCCGGGTCTGGTGGTAGGTGTCTTCGAGCGGATACCGCCCGGCAACGTTGGAAGCGACAGAGACGGCCAGCGGCCAGTCGAAGTGGGACATAGGGAGAAGAGTAGGAAGTAGTAAGACACAAGACACAAGACCGGAGTACGGACTACGGACCACGGACCACTACGGACTACGGGCTACGGACTGACTACGCCGCCGCAGGCGGCCACGGAATACGGGCTACGGACTGCCTCCGGCAAGGGCCCACATCCCCCGGTATCTCTCTGAGGTTGTCAGCAGTTGATCGTGGGTTCCTCGGTCGGCGATCACTCCTTCTTCGAGGACGATGATCTCGTCCATCAGGTCGAGGCCCACGGGGCGGTGGGTGATCAGAACGAGTGCCCGGTCATGGGCCGCGTCGAGCAGGTCGTCCATCACGATCTCGGCCGTCTCAGGGTCAAGGCCCGAGATCGGTTCATCGAGGATCAGGACGGGGAAGTCGGCGAGCAGCGCCCGGGCAAGCGCCAATCTGCGCCTCTGGCCGCCTGAAACGAACCCGCCGCCCTCGCCGACGTCGGTCTGTGTCCCCTCAGGGAGACTGTCGATCCACACGCCGAGGTTCACCCGCTCGAGCACGGCTCGGACATCCTCGTCGGATGCCTCATCGTTCCCTATCCGAACGTTGCCGACGACGGTTCCCCGAAAGAGGAACGCCCGGTCGTCCTCGTAGCCGATGAGGGCCCGAAGCTCGTCGTTGGCTGTGTCCCGGAGATCGACGCCTCCGACGGTGACAGCACCCCCGGTCGGATCCCGGAACCTGCAGAGAATGTGAGCAAGAGTCGTCTTGCCGGCGCCCGTCTCACCGACGATGCCGATCCGGATGCCGGGGGTGATTTCGAGATCGATTGGTCCGAGGATCCGTTCGTCGGGGGCGGCGTCCACGACGACACCTTCGACCTTGATGATCGGGTCGGCCGGAATCGCAAGGGGATGGTCGGAGCGAACGACGGGTGGCTCGGCGTCGATGACCCCGAAGAGGCGGTCTGCAGCGCCGAGCGAGCGGCCCAGGCGCTCGAACGCAGAGGGAAGGGGTGCCACTGCTTCGAACGGGGTGATGGCAAGCATCGCGAGCACGGCGACCATCACTCCGTCGAGCGATCCCGACCCGACAGCGAGGGCCGAGACCCAGAGCGTCCCCACGAGAGCCAACCCGATCAGAAGGAGGATCGCCGCGTCTCCGAATCCGTGGAGCCAGGCGGTCCGCCGCTCGGCGACAGCAACACGCTTTGCTGCTTCGTTCGCCGTGGAGAGCAGTTGCTCCTCGGCGCCGAGGGCGACGATCACTGCAGCACCCTCGATGATCTCAACGGTCTGGCCGATCAACCGACCCCGATCGTCGGCCGTGGTCCGCCCCGCTGCGTTCCCGGCCCGGCGGGTGAGCCACGGCACGCCAAGGGCCGCGATGAGCAGCGGCACGAGGATGGTAATCACCGAGGCGGGGAGCCACACCAACGCCATCAAGGCTGTCAACACGACGATCACGATCGCCACGAGCGGTGGTGTGATAACGCGCACGAACACGTGCTGTATCTCATCGACATCATCGAGCACCCGCCCCACGAGATCACCGGCCCGGAACGAAGCGACGCCCGCCGGACCCAGCCGATAGATCGCGCGGGCCATCCTGGTTCGTAGATCGCCGAGGAGGCGCAGACTGAGTTCGTGGGATCCGAGCCTCTCCAGATACCGGAACACGGCTCGCGAGAGACCGAAGAATCGAACCCCGACGATCGCAACTGTCAGGTCCAACAGGGGTGGATGCAACGCCGCTGCGGAGATGAGATAGGCCGACACGGTGAGGAGGCCGATCGATGATGCGATGGCCGCAGCGCCCGCTCCGATAGACGCCGCCAAGCGTGCCGGATGGGCACGCAGCGATTCAACGAGTCGCCTGAATCCGCTCATCGTCGTCCGCCCGCTGCAGGGGCGATGATCCGGCCACCGTCGATGACGATGACTCGGTCGGCGAGATCCACCAGGACCCGCTGGTGAGCCACCGTCAGGACGGTCCGACCTGCGGCGAATCGTTCGAACGACCCGGCGATACGCAGTTGAGTCTCGCTGTCGATCCCGGCCGTCGGCTCGTCGAGCAACAGCAGGGCCGGGTCGCGCAGGATCGCACGGGCGAGGGTCACCATGCGACGCTGCCCGTGGCTCAGACCGGCGCCGCGCTCCCCCATGACGTCACCGAGGCGGGGGATCAGGTCCCCTGCACCTGTGAGGTCGAGAGCAGCAGCAACCTCGTCGACACCGGCCTCCGGTGCTCCGAGTCGTATGTTGTCGAGAACGGTCCCCGCGATGAGGAACGGATCCTGGCGAACCCAGCCGATCTCCGATCGCCATGCAGCGGGATCTATTCCCGAGAGAGGAACGCCCTCGATCACGATCTCTCCTGAAGCCGGTCGGTCGAATCCGAGGATCAGCCGAATCAGTGTGGACTTCCCGGCCCCCGAGGGTCCGATCACAGCGACGTGCTCGCCTCGACCGATCCTGAGATCTATGCCATCGAGCACGGCGGGGCCGGGTTCCGCCGACGACGGGTAGCGGTATGACACGGCGGCGAACTCAATGAAGGGCGCCCCAGTCACGGGACGCGGAGCCGCGCCGACGTCGATCTGTGGTGCCTCCTTCGGTGTCGCTTCGAGCACGGCGAACACCGAGTGTGCGGCCTCCATCCCGTCCATCGCGGCGTGGAACTCCGTTCCCGCTTTGCGGAGCGGCACGTATACCTCGGGTGCGAGGATCAAGATCGCCAGAGCCGGCTCGAAGTCGAGGTTGCCCTGGACGACGCGGATCCCGACCGCGACGGCGATGACGGCCACCGACATCGTCGCCACCAACTCAAGGACGAACGCTGAGAGGAAAGCGATCCGCAGCGTCGCCATCGTCTGTTTGCGGTACTCGTCGGAGAGGCGCTGGAAGCGGTCGAGTCGTCCCTTGCCGGATCGATACACCTCGAGCGTCAACAACCCCCGAAGCGTCTCGACGAGCCCGTCCCCGAGGCCCCGGATCGTTCGCCATCGTTCCCTTGTGGCTCGATCGGCATAGTTGCCGATGAGCATCATGAAGACCGGGATCAGCGGGACCGTGATGATGATGATCACGGCCGTCAGAGGGTCGACGAACACGATCCAGGCGACGGCCGCCAGTGGGATGAGAGCCCCGAGAACGAGCTGCGGCAGGTACCGGGAGAAGTAGGCGTCCAGTGAGTCGATCCCCGTGGTCGCGGTCAAAGCAAGATCACCGCTGCCGGCTGGAAGCCTCCCCTGTGCGGTCTGCATGAGAACAGCACGCATGACCTGCTCGCGGAGCGTACGTTTGACACCGGCCGCCGCCCGGAAGGCGGAAACGGAACGTCCCCACTCGAGAACTCCACGAGCCGAATACACGAGTCCGAGCGCCACGAGCATCCCCACCAGGTCTCCGGCGACCGCATCACCGAGGAAGATCCGATTGACGATCGATGCGAGGAGCATCGCTCCGATGATCACGGCGATCGCAGAGGCAAGCCCGAGACCGATCGTCACACCCAGGTACCGTCGGACGCCTCCGGTTACGCCGAAGAGGCGTCGGTCTATCGGTTTCGTACGATCCGTGCCCGTTCTCGGCTGGTCAGTGTGTGGGTGTCGTGACATCCTCACGACCGACGCGCTTGCGGAACACCCAGTAGGACCATGACTGATAGACAAGCACGATCGGGACGAATATGAGCGCCACGACCGACATGATCTGCAGGGTCATCGTCGTCGACGATGCGTTGAACACCGTCAGGCTGTAGGTCGGGTCGATCGTCGACGTCATCACGTTCGGATACATGCCGATGAAGATCGCTGCGACCGCGGTAACGATCGTCAGGCCGGTGAACACGAACGCCCAGGAGAACATCTTCGAGTAGGTGAGCCAGATCACGACGCCGAGAAGCGCTATTGCAGCAAGCGGCAGGAGTCCAGGAACAACGCCACTATCGGCCTGGACGTACGACCAGATCATAGCGATGGCCATCACAACCGTCGCCGCGATCGATAGCGGCTTCGCAGCTTCCACCGCCCTGTCGTAGACATCGCCCTTCGCCTTCAACGACAGGAAGAGCGACCCGTGCAGCGTGAACAGCACAACCGATGCGATCCCCATGACGAGCGAGTATGGATTGAGCAGGGCCCAGAAGCCCCCAACGTACTCACCGGCAGCGTCGATCTGAACACCTCGGACGAGGTTCCCGAACGCAACACCGAAGAGCAGCGCAGGCACGAGACTTCCGATGAAGATCGCCCAATCCCACATGCTCCGCCACTCGGATGACGGGTTCTTGCTCCGGTACTCGAACGCGACGCCTCTCACGATGAGGGCGACCAGAATCAGGAACAACGCCAGGTAGAAACCGCTGAACATGCTCGCATACCATTCGGGGAACGCAGCGAACATCGCCCCTCCGGCGGTGAGCAACCACACCTCGTTCCCGTCCCACGTTGGTCCGATCGTGTTGATCATGACCCGCCGATCCTCGTCGTCCTTGCCGATGAACGGCAGCAGAATGCCGACGCCGAAGTCGAATCCCTCGAGGAAGAAGAATCCGGTCCAGAGCACAGCGATGAGAACGAACCAAAGGGTTTCCAGGTTCAGTATTCCTTGCTCCATGGTCATCCTCCTCAGTACACCATCGACGCAGCAACGTCTTCGTTGCTGGTCTCTTCACCGGGTCCGGCTTTGGCGAACTTGACGAACAGGTACACCGCCGGGATGGCGAGGAGTCCATAGAGGACCGAGAATCCGATGAGGGATACCCATACCCATCCCGCCGGGACAGTCGGCGAGTTCGTACCCTTGGTCAGGAGAACCTCGTACACGACCCACGGCTGGCGACCCATCTCGGTGAAGATCCACCCGGTGGCGTTTCCCACGAAGCCGGCCGCGATCCCGACCCAGAGGGCCACCAACAGGAACCATCGGCGTTTGGCGATCGTCCCTCTCAGATGGAACCACACTCCGAGAGCACCGATGAGGATCATCAACGTCCCGGCGCCGACCATGGCTCGGAATCCCCAGTACGTCACGAACAGGTTGGGGATGTAGTCGCCGGGTCCGTGGTTCTCGACCATCTCCTCTTGGAGCGAGTTGATGCCCCTCACCTCGCAATCGAGGTTGTTGCACGACAACAGGCTCAACCCGGCGGGGATGGCAACGTTGATCGCGTTGCGGTTGTTCTCCTTGTCCCCGACCGCGAACAACGAGAACGCTGCCGGCTGCTCGTCTTCCCAGAGCGCCTCCGCGGCTGCCATCTTCATCGGCTGTACTTCGACCATGACCTGGCCGAGCCAGTGACCCGTGAGTGCTACGCCGAGCGATCCAACGAGAAGCGCCACACTGGCGAATGCCGCCGACTTGCGCATGACCTCGATGTGTTGCTTTCTCATCAGGTGCCATGCAGAAACCCCGAGGATCAGCGAGCCGGCCGTCGCGAAGCCGACAAAGATCGTGTGTGGGAATTGCGCCCAGAGCATCTTGCTCGTCACGATCTCGAGAAAGTTGCTCATCTCGGCCCGGCCAGATGCTGGATTCAGCACGTACCCGACGGGGTACTGCATCCAGGACCCTGCAAGGAGGATCCAGAACGCCGATGCCATGGTTCCGAACGCAACCATCCAGATCGTGAACGCATGCACCTTCGGGCTGAGCTTCTTCCATCCGAAGATCCACAGACCCAGAAATGTCGACTCGATGAAGAACGCTAGGAGCGCCTCGATGGCCAGCGGCGCGCCGAAGATGTCGCCGACGAATCGGGAGTACGTCGACCAGTTCATGCCGAACTGGAACTCCTGAACGATCCCCGTGACGACACCGATGGCGAAGTTGATAAGCATCAGCTTGCCCCAGAACTTCGTCATTCGCAGGTACACGGGGTTCTTCGTCCGAAGCCACGAGGTCTCCATGATGGCGACCATCCACGTGATGCCAAGCGTGATCGGGACGAATAACCAGTGGTACACGGTCACGATGCCAAATTGCCATCGCGCCAGCAACAGCGCCAGATCCTCCACGGACTCTCCCATCGATCGAGTCTGATTCCGGCACAGTCTGCCGCCCCCGGCAGAACCGACATAGGGCCAGAGGGCAGGAAGATCAAGGAGCCGTGAGATACGAGCTATGAGCTATGAGCAGAGCCCATGCTGGATACCGAGTACAGGGCCCGCGCGCGGTGAAGCGCCCCCGAAAGGGCGCTTTGCCGTTCGTTCTCGGCGGTCAGGCTTCGTTGTTGGCGATGCGGCCGCGAAGGCGGGGGTACTTGACGGGAGCGTGGGCGAAGCAGAACTCGCGGCGGTTGTACCGAGAGAGTTTGGTGTCGCATCCGGCGCTGGCACACATGCGCTCCGTCGAGTAGGTCTTCGGAGCGCGAGACCCGCCGTCGAGGCGCCGGCCTCTCATCACGTTGTCGTTCATTGTTGATTCCCTCCAGTCGAGCCGGAAGGAACTACTTCCCCGACTCGTCCTTTTCTCGTTCCTCTTCTATTAACGCTCGGAGGGTGTCGAAAAGTTCCGGCGGAGGATCAGATCTTCCACGATCGCGGATGACGCCTTTGAGTTTGTATTCGAATTCGTAGGCGTCCGTGCAGTTGGAGCAGTGACGCAAGTGCATGCGGATACGCGTCTTCCTGAAAAACGAGATCTCCTCGTCCAGATACTGGTACACGTATTCGACGGCGTGATCGCAACCGTTCATGATTGACTTCCTGTGATGCCGTGCTCCTGTGCCACATCCCACAACTTCTTCTGAAGCGCTTTTCTTCCCCGATGAAGACGAGACATGACGGTACCGATCGGGATGTCGAGCATCTCCGCGATCTCCTTGTATGAGAACCCGTCGACGTCGGCAAGCAACACCGGGAATCGGAACGTCTCGGGAAGAGACTCAAGAGCCTCGATCACGTCGGTGTCGACGAAGGCATCAAGCATGTCCGCCTCGGCGCTCTGCGATGCTCCCGATGCCTCACCAAGACGCTTGTAGAGGTACAGATCCTGGAGCTCACCGAGTTCCACCTCGGAGGGACGTCGCTGCGCCTTGCGGTACTTGTTGATGTACGTGTTCGTGAGGATCCGATAGAGCCAGGCCTTCAGGTTTGTGCCCTCGGTGTATGAGGCATAAGCCCGATATGCCTTGAGGAACGTTTCCTGGACGACGTCCTCGGCGTCGGCCGGGTTCCGTGTCATGCGCAGCGCGGCGGAGTACAACTGCGGTGCGTACTGCATCGCGTCCCGTTCGAAGTTCGCTTGGTCCGCCACCGGTCTCCCTGGTCGTGCCGCGCCATCCTACGCAAGTGCCGCAACGAGCGGAGGCTCGCGCTGATTCCCGCATTAGAGGCGGTTGGGTCCTGACGCGATCGTGCAGTGTTGGTAGAGTTGGCAATGGCCACCGACCGTCAGCCAGACGGCCGGTGGGGAACTCATCACTGGAGGAAGGTGCGAATGAGACGATTCAAGTATGTCTTCCTGTTGCTCGTCGTGTTGGCGATGGTCGCGGCTGCGTGTAGCAGCGATGACAGCGAGACCACAACAACGGCGGCTGCAGGCGGAGACGACACGACGGAGACCACGGCGGAGGCAGCCGCCGGCGTCGACATGGCAGGCGCCGAGTTCACGTTGTTCGGTGCGCCGCAGGCCGCCGAGCTCGACGCGGCGATCGGGTTCGTGGACGTCTACAACTCTGAGAAGGGCTCGAGCATCACAGTCGAGGGCTCGGACTCGTATGAGACGCAGATTCGGATTCGGGTTGAGGGCGGGAACGCACCGGTGGTGTCGTTCACTCCGCAGCCGGCGATGGTCTGCGAGTTCGCCGACATGGGCGAACTCATCTCACTCGAGGACATGGGCTTCGACATCGCAGAGCTCGAGGCTACGCGCGGCAAGTTCATGATGGATCTCGGTCTCTGTGATGACGGCAAGCACTACGGCGTCCCGTGGTATCCGAACTTCAAGAGCATCGTCTTCTACCACAAGGGCGTGTTCGAGGAGAAGGGGTACGAGATCCCGGAGACTTACGCGGACATGGTTGCGCTGAGCGGAACCATGGTTGCGGACGGCTACACGCCGTGGTGCTTCGGATACGAGTCCGACGCAGCCACGGGTTGGGCCGGCACGGACTGGATCGAGGACATCGCGGTCCGCATGATCGGTGCCGACAAGTACTTGCAGTGGACCAAGGGCGAGCTCCGGTTCGACACTCCGGAGATCAAGGCGGTGTTCGAGAAGTTCAACGAGATCCTCTTCGGTGACGGCTTCGTGCTCGGTGGTGCAGAGAACATCGCCGCCACGAATTTCCGTGACTCTCCGCTCCCGATGTTCAACGATCCGCCGAGTTGTCTGATGCTCAAGCAGGGCAGCTTCATCGCGAGCTACTTCCCTGAGGGACAGGCAGATGCCGTGGGGACGTTCGCCTTCCCGTCGATCGACGGTGTGGGCGGCGCGCTGGGCGGCGGCGACACGTTGATGGTCTTCCAAGACGACCCGCAAGCGATTCAGTTCGTGAAGGACGTCATCGAGCCGGACTGGATGTGCACGCACGCGTCGGCGACCGGCGGTGGGCTAAGCCCATACGGCGGACACGGCGTGGAGGGCGTGGAGTTCCTCCCCGGCCACAAGGACGTGGACCCGAACTGCAACACGAATGAGGCGAACATCGCCTACGCCACGGCGATCACATCGGCGCTCGGTGAGAACACATTCGTGTTCGACGGCGGCGACATGATGCCCGCGGAGGTCGGATCCGGCACGTTCTGGACCGGCATGGTTGATCACAGTCGAGGTGAAGACCTCAGCACAGTGCTCGCCAACATCGACAAGGGCTGGCCCGAGGGCTGATCGACAACTGAACCAACGAGTAACGAGGGCGGCCCGTTCGGCCGCCCTCGTTGTGTTTGTGTAGTATCGGCCTCGGCTCCGTTGGAAGGGAGAACCATGTCGTCCGATCCGATTCTGGAGAGCGGGAGCAGCACCGCTCTTGAGGACGCCGAACCAGCCCAGACGGCGGGTGTGGTTCTGCTGAGGTTCGCGGTGGCGCTGGTCGTACCGGTTCTCTCGTTCGCGGCCTTGTGGGTGACGTTCGAGTTCCTTCGCAACACCGACGCGAACAGGCTCATCGTCGTCGCCGTCGCCCTCATCGTCGGGGTGGTCGGGGTCTGGCTTCTGTATTGGGGAATGAACCTGGTCGTGAGCCAGCTCCCGGATCGCATCGCAACGGGCGTACGGCCCGCGGTGTTCGTCGGGCCGGCGGTCGTGATCCTCTCGGTCTATCTGGTCTATCCCGCTGTAAACACGATTGTCATCTCATTCATGGACGACAAGAGCGAGTCCTTCGTGTGGTTCGAGAACTACGTTGACCTCTTCACCGAGGGCGCGTATCTGATCGCGATCCGCAATTCGGTGATCTGGGTGATCATCGTGCCTTTCATGGCCGTGGCCGTCGGCCTCGGATTCGCCGTCCTCGTCGACAGGCTGGGGCGCCGAACCGAGTCGGCCGCGAAATCGATGATCTTCCTCCCCATGGCGATCTCGATGGTTGGTGCCAGCATCGTGTGGCGGTTCATCTACAGCTTCCGCCCACCCGGTTTCGGCGAGCAAATCGGACTCCTCAACGGGATATGGACGGCACTCGGAAACAACCCGGTTGCATGGCTCCTCCAGGAACCGTGGAACAACCTCTACCTGATGGTGATCCTCATCTGGCTCCAGACCGGCTTTGCCATGGTCATCCTCTCGTCCGCCATCAAGTCCGTCCCCGCAGACCTCCTGGAGGCCGGCCGTATCGACGGAGCCACCGAATGGCAGGTGTTCTGGCGGATCGTGTTCCCATCCATTTCGTCGACGATCGTCGTCGTTACTACAACGATCGTGATCACCGTGTGGAAAGTCTTCGACATCGTGTGGGTGATGACGGGCGGGAAATTCGGCACGTCGGTGATCGCCGAGAAGATGATCACCGAGTTCTTCCTGTTCAGAAATGCCGGCACCGGCGCCGCGCTGGCAGTTCTGCTGTTCGTCGCCGTGATACCGATCATGATCATCAACGTTCGGAAGTTCCGTGAGCAGGAGGCGACCCGATGACGACGGCAACGGAGACTCAGCCGGGCCCCGTCTCAGAAACGAAACCGAGCCTCCTCGCCCGGGTGTTCGGTCACTGGCAGATCAAACTCGCTGTCACGATCATCATAATTCTGTGGGTGATCCCCACCCTCGGCCTGTTGATCACGTCCTTCCGCCTGAGCGCCGACATCAACACATCGGGTTGGTGGACGGTGTTCACGAATCTCGGCTCGAACGAGTGGACACTCTCGAACTACACAACGGTGCTCGATCGTGCCGGTTTCGGGAACGCGTTCCTCAACAGCCTGGCCGTCACGATCCCGTCCACCGTGATCCCGATCACGATCGCCGCCTTCGCTGCCTACGGCTTCGCGTGGACGGACTTCCGGGGACGCAACATCCTGTTCGTCCTCGTCGTGGCCCTCCTCGTGGTCCCGCTCCAGATGGCACTCATCCCGATCCTGCGCTTGTACACATCGGGAGGTCACCTGGCGACCTGGGCTTTGCTTGCGATCCTCGGAGCGGCGACGATCTACGCCGCCTACCTCCTGGTGCGGGGCAAGGGCGGGCTGATCCCACTCGTCGTCTTCGGGGTCCTGGCACTCGGCGTAGCATTGCTTTGGATGACCGGAACATCGGAGGTCACGGTCTTCCCCGATCTCGATCTCAACGGAACGTTCCTGGCAGTCTGGCTCGCCCACACCGGGTTCGGGCTGCCCCTGGCCGTCTATCTGCTTCGAAACTACATGGGTTCGTTGCCGTCGTCGATCATCGAATCGGCCGAGATCGACGGTGCAGATCACTTCATGATCTTCACCCGCCTCGTCATTCCGCTGTCGGTTCCGGTGCTGGCCTCATTCGCGATATTCCAGTTCCTGTGGGTCTGGAACGATCTGCTCATCGCCATCATCTTCCTGGGCGGCGAACCGCAGAACCGTGTGATCACCCAGGCGTTGATGGAGTTGAACAGTGCGCGGGGCAACGAGTGGCAGCTCCTCACGGCCGGGGCCTTCATCTCGATGGCGCTGCCGGTGGCGGTGTTCTTCGCACTCCAACGGTTCTTCGTGCGCGGACTGACCGCCGGGTCGGTGAAGGGCTGACACCATCTGGATGCTTGTTGGCACAGACGATCCAACGTCGACCCGTCGGCGATGGGTTGCCGTTGGCCTGGCAACCGCTCTCGAGCTCGTAAGCTACTGGTCGCTGCTGAGGGCCTATGTCGCCGGACGCGAGGGTCTCGGTCCCGAGGTAGTCGGCCCGTCCTTCTTCTTTGGCATGATCATGGTCCCCTTCGTCTTCGTCGCCCTCGCGTTCGTTTCGCGCCATCCAAATGCCCCGATGGCCGTCCTGAAAGGGATGGGACTGTTCCTCCTCGTCGGCCTGCCTGTTGGACTACTCATACCGGTTCTCGGTCTCGTGGCAGGGTTCGGAGTCGGCGGCGTCGTCACGTATCGCATGGATGAGACCCACCGATACGGATCACGCCTGATCGCCGTCGGTGCGATCAGCGTGTACACGCTGGTCCTGATGATCATAGCCACGCCCATCGGCGTGTTCACCGGAGGGTTCCTTCCGTTCGTCGCCATTGTGTTCGCGGACCGCTACTCGGAGGAGAAGACCGTTGGCTCCGGGCCGAGGGAGCCGAGTGATCCGGACTGAGCCCGCAGGCGATCAACGCTGTCCTCCGCGTGCGGAATCGCTATCGTCACGGTCAGGATTCGAACGAGGAGGATTCTCGTGGCGACATGGCTGATCGGTACAGGTTCGGTGCTCCTTATCGCGCTGTGGGTGGTCGGCCTCGTCGACCTCTTCCGACAACGGCAGAAGATGGAGACGTGGCAGCTTGTCGTGTGGGCGGCGCTCATCATCCTGGTGCCGCTGATCGGCCTGGTGACGTACCTCTTCTGGCGCATCTCAAGGAGCGAAGCGATGGACGACGCCCTGTCCGTTCAGCGCAACGACAGTGACCCAGGCAGCCGACCGCCAATCAATCCGACCCGCCGCTGACTGACCTGTCGAAGACGATACTCACCGGTGTGGGAATGCCGACCGGACCGCTACTATTCCCTCTCCCCCGCCGGGGTAGCTCAGTCCGGTAGAGCAACGCACTCGTAATGCGTAGGTCGTCGGTTCGAATCCGATCTCCGGCTCCAGCAGTGATCCTCACATCGGTCGAGCCCTACCCGGCCTCGACCTTGTGCCGGGGGTCCACCAGCGCCACTCCGCCGCGACCCCGCGACCGTCAATACGGGTGCAATACCCGAAGCAACCTCGACCAAACGACCTGGTTCGAATCCGATCTCCGGCTCCAGATCCGGATCCAGTCCGTAGTCCGTGAAGACCCCCCACCTTCTTGCTCACAGATCAAAGCTCACGGCTCAGAGCTGGCAGCTTTCTCAACCAACGATCGCTTCTGCTACTGCCAGGCCGATCGCTCGATGGCCGTCGGGGTTCGGATGCGGCCAACCGGCCCACGTCTGGGTCGAGACGTGCACTTCGTCGACACCTACCCACGTCACATCGGAGTCGAGACCCGCCCGGATGGCGGCGTGTAGCTCTCCGAGGGCGTAGCTCATCTCGTCGGCGCACTCCGGTCCGATCGGGGACCATCCGGGAGCGATCGTTGATCCGTCGATCCCGAAGTAGCTCGTCCAATACACAGACGCGTTCGTTCGAGCGCTTATCGCCTCGACGACCTCTGATGTTCGAGCCGTGATTCCGTTTCGTTGCGCTTCGAAGTCCCACCGTTCGGTCACCGCCGCCTCACACACGAGCTTGTCGCCCGAATCGGTCAGCGAGAACACAGTGTCCTTCGTCAGACCCTTCACGACATCGACCCAGTTCGTCGAGTTGATGCCCGCCGTGACCACCACCATGTTCCACGTCGTCGGGTCGGTGTACCGCACGACGTCGTCGACCTGGCTGGGATGCGAATCCGAACAAGAGTCGGCTCCTCCGTCGATCACCGAACCCACCCCGGCACCGGGAAACGCGACGTTCACGTATCCGGGAGACCACGCCTCCGGCAGAGCGGCGGCGACCGCGTCTCTCACGGTGCTGCCGTAGGAGTAGTCGGCATCACGGCAGGTGGCGCTGCCGGTGAACCACTGGCGCGTGTAGCCGGAAGCGATCGAGTCACCGGCCACGATGATCATCGGGACAGAGGGCGTGAGACCCGCCCATGCCGGGTACCAACCAGACCTCCAGCCGTTGAGGTCCACGGCACGCACCTCGAGGCTGTAGCGCGTATCGGGCAGCACCGAGGTGTACGACACGGTTGGGCGATCGACCTCTGTCGTGAACACCTCACCCGGTGTGTCTTGATTCCAGCGGTACTCGTAACGCAGGATCCCGTCGTTGTCGTCGGCCGCGATACGAAGATCTGCAACGAGAAGGTCGTTGTGAACCCCGGGTTCGAGAAGCTCCACCGACGCAATCACCGGCCGCGTGTCACCGTCGGGTAACTGCTCTCCCGGCGGAGCTATCGCCGTCGCCGGGAGCGCCAGGGTCATCAGAACACCAAGAACGACGCTCATTGCTATGGCGCGACACGACATCAATGCAAACCTAACGGTCGAGTGCAGTACTCATCTGACGCCACGGCCCCTCAGATAGTTCCCCCGAGGACTCTCCGAGTGCTGAGGCACCCACTCATCCGAGTCCGCCGGATGGAAGCTACGGGACGAATTGTTCAAGGATCTCGGTGATTTCCCCGCCGTTGACGAAGAGCCAGAAGAAGTCCCAGTCGGACAACCCTGCCGGGTCATCAGGCCAATCAGGGAACGGCACGGTCAGGAATCCGATGTTGCCGACATCGAGCTCATAGACCGTCGCTCCGGCGGCCACCGGGACCGTTCTGAGCGTGGGGTTGGTGTTGCGAACGTACCAATCGTTGGCGACCTCAACTCCGTCCTCGGCGCCCTTTGTGTAGGCGATGTCTCCGAAGTAGAAGCATGCCAGATCGAAATCAACTGAGGCTGCCCCGATGCTGTGGACGTACCCGAACCAGACGCCGTCGGGCAGCGGGCCGGCCCCCGGGGCACACCCGGAGCCGCCGGCGCCGTCGCTTCCCGGAAGCGGCGCCAGCGGGTAGAGATCGGGATCCCCGACCTCGTATGGATCACCGGCCGTTGTGGTCGTCGTGGTTGGAGCCGCCGTCGTGGTCGTCGCTCCTGTCGTCGTCGTGACATCGGCCGTGGTCGTTGTAGCCACGGTCGTGGTTGGAGCCACGGTGGTCACCACAGTTGATTCCGAGACGGCGGTTGTGGTTGATGCGACCGTGTCCTTCGTGCCGTCAGAGGAGTTGCAGCCGACCACGGCCAGAACAAGCAGGAAGACCATGAACGCTCTCATCGCTCAACTGTACGGCAGGCCCCCATGCCCGGCTAGGGCCGCCCTCCCCTGATTATCCTGCGACGCTGGGCCCGGGTGCGGTTTCTAGACTCTGTTGGATGAGACACGAACGACTTCCAGATGTTCCCACGTTCGTCACCCACCTCGAGTGCTCCGCCACCGGCGAAGTGTTGCCGGCCAACGAGATCCATGGACTCTCACCGTCGGGCATGCCGCTGCTGGTTCGCTACGACCTCGATGGGATCGCGGGTTCGGTCACCAAAGGCGACCTCTCGGAGCGAGCGCCGGGGATGTGGCGCTATCGCGAGTTCCTCCCCGTCCGGCACATCGAGAACGTCGTCTCTTTGGGTGAGACCGAAACACCGCTCGTCCCCCTTCCGCGCCTGTCCGAGCAACTCGGAACGACTGAGATCCTCGTCAAAGACGAAGGCCGGCTTCCAACCGGATCCTTCAAGGCCCGGGGCCTTGCTGTCGCAGTCTCGATGGCGAAAGAACTGGGCCTCACCCGATTGGCCATGCCCACGAACGGAAATGCCGGCGCCGCTCTCGCCGCATACGGCACGCGCGCGGGGATGGAGACCTTCGTCTTCTGTCCCGACGACACACCTGAAGTCAACATACGCGAGATCGCTCTCCAGGGCGCTTTCGTATGGCGAGTGAACGGCCTCATCAACGACTGCGGCAAGATCGTCGGCGACGGCAAGACACCCATGGGTTGGTTCGATGTCTCAACATTGAAAGAGCCGTACCGAATCGAAGGCAAGAAGACCATGGGACTCGAACTCGCTGATCAACTCGGCTGGGAACTGCCCGATGTGATCTTCTACCCGACCGGTGGTGGCACCGGACTCATCGGCATGTGGAAGGCGTTCAATGAACTGTCCGCCATCGGCTGGCTCACCGGCAAGCTCCCACGCATGGTGGCCGTGCAATCCACCGGCTGTGCCCCGATCGTTCGTGCCTACGAGAACGGAACCGATCATGCCGATCTCTGGGAGGACGCTTTCACGATCGCCTCGGGAATCCGGGTGCCGGCGGCGATCGGCGATTTCCTCATCCTTGAAGCGGTTCGACAGAGCGGCGGGTTCGCCATGGCGGTCAGCGACGACCAGATCGCGATGGCCGAACAACTCGTGCCCGCGACCGACGGACTGCTGCTTTGTCCCGAAGGCGCTGCCACGTTCGCCGCGTACGTACAGGCATTGGATGACGGACTGGTCGATCCGGGAGAACGAGCGGTTCTGTTCAACTGCGGGAGCGGACTCAAGTATCCAATGCCACCCGCTGATCGAACGATCGACCGCAACGACCCGATCGACTGGGCCGCACTCGCCGGATCCGTGGATTGACCACGGGGTCCTGCCGCGGAGGTCAAGGTGAGCAGCAGGGTGGAGCCAAGAATCTAGGATCAAACCCCCATCTTGATTCTTGGTTCTCAGATCCTGCTTCTTGATTCTTGATCGTGACTACCGGCTTGACCTCACCCTCGGCCACCACGGGCCGAGTTTCGAGTCGACGAATTCGCTCCAGGCGTTGGTCATGGAACCAAGAGGGTCCTCCTGATCCGCGAAGTCGTACCAGACCAGCGGCTCGCCGATCCACACGCGAACTGCGGTCCGGTGAATCCCGGGATGGGCCGGTCCGAGAGTGCGTTCCGTTCCATGGATCGCCACCGGGAGCAGCGGCGCTCCCCCCATCCAAGCCAGCCATGCGGCTCCGCGTTTCGGTTCCGTCTCTCCCCAGTACTCAACCCGTCGCCCCTCCGGGAACACCCCAACGGTGCCACTGTGTCTCAGATGAGTCACGGCTTCTTCGAGAGCTCTGAGCGGCACGCCATCTCGATCCGTCGGAATCGCACCGAAGAACCCGGTTACAACGTCGAACGCCAGGTGATTGCCAAAAAGCTCGTCGACGGCAATGAAACGAATGAGGCGACCGACAGAGTTCACGACAAGCGGCGGATCAAGGTGAGAAAGGTGGTTGGCGGCGACGACAAGCGACCCGCTCTTGGGGATGTGCTCCGTGCCGCTCACTTCGAAGTCGAGGAGTCCCCGGGCGGCCATCCGCGCCGGGATGTTCACGATTCGTGTCGCCAGTTCCGAGGGAATGCGACGGACGCTACGCATGGCCCGCCAGTTCGGAGAAGAGGCTCGCGAACGCGAGCTGAGGACGCTGGTTCGCTGCCAACGCTTCGATCGCGGCCAGGACTCGTTCCACACCGGCGACGGCCTGCCTCGGCGTGATCGACGACAGAGCTGCAATAGGGACATCCGTGTTACGGACGGGGACACCGAACTGTGCGGCGGCCACGTCGCGATAGAACGAAGCGAGGATCTCGAGGCCGGTCACGTAGAGAGCGGCGGTGGCACGCTTGAGCTCCCGTGCCTGACGGTCGCGAAGCGACTTCGGTGCGTCCTTGCCGCGAGCATCCAGTTCCGTCTGTTGTCTCTGTTTCAGAGCGGCGAGGAGCGGTTCGGCCGAGGCCATGGTCTCGTCGGCAAGGCGGAACGCGTCACCGGGATGCTCGCCGAGCCGCATCGGGATGCTCAGCCAGAGTCTCCGGTACACAGCGACCTGGGGTTCGGTGGCAAGAGCGAGGGCAAGGCCGGGCCTCCCTCCGGAGATGCGGGCTGCCTCGGTCGCCTGTTCTTCGGGGATGGCGAGGGCGATCAGACCTTCGATGACCTCGCCCTCATCCACCCTGCCGAACACGACGGTCCGACATCGGCTGGCGACGGTGGCGGGTAGGTCGTCTTCAGTTTCAGCGACAATGACGAACACCGTTGCGGGCGTGGGCTCTTCCAAGGTCTTCAGAAGGGCGTTGGCGGCTTCGTCGTTCATCATGCCGCCCTCCTCGAAGAGGAAGATCTTCCGGTCCGACTCGAGGGGCGTCCGTGTTGCCTGTGACACGACCCGGCGAGCCTGATCGACCGTGATGGATGCGCTGCCCTCCGGTTCGATGAGAATGAGGTCCGGATGCACTCCCGACATCACCCGCTCGAAACAGGCTGCGTCTTCTCCGCACATCAGCGCCGCCGCGAACTTGCGAGCGATCGTCGACTTCCCGACGTTCGACGGACCCACGAAGAGATAGGACTGGGCCGGTCGACTGATCTCACGGCGCAGGAAATCGACAACGCCTCGGTGACCGACGATCTGGTCGAACGAACTCACCATCGACTCCGGATCTCTCGATAGGCCACATCGACTACCTCGTCGAGGGGGTCACCGGCATCGATGATCACGAAACGGTCCGGTTCGGCTGCCGCCGCCGCCACGAAGCCATCCGCCACGCTCCTCTGGAACTCAACTCCTTCGTCACCAATGCGGTCGCCGACGTCCTGGCGACTGAGTCCCTCGGCGGCGTCAACGTTGAGGAGGATGACGAGGCTCGGCCAGACACCCAGGAGACCCGGTTCGTTGACACTCCTCACCACCTCGATGCCCAGGTTCCGGCCCGCTCCCTGGTACGCCAATGAGGAGTAGACGGATCGGTCGGACAGAACCCAGGCGCCGGAAACAAGAGCCGGACCGACGACTTCACCCGCGAGTTGCGCCCGGGCGGCGGCGAAGAGCAGAGCTTCGGTCCACGGATCGGGCAGGAGATCGTGGCCGAGAAGGATCGCCCGGATGCGCTCGCCTACCGCCGTGCCACCCGGCTCGCGAACCCGGACCACTCTCCGACCCTCAGCCTCGAGACGCTCGCCGACGAGTTGGGCCACCGTCGACTTGCCTGCTCCTTCGATGCCCTCGAAGGCGACGTATGGAAGGCTCACAGGATCTCGCACCTCACTCTCTCATGCACCGGCACCAGTTTCGCAGAGATCGGAAGACACAAGGCACAAGACATGCTCCGGTCTTGCTACTTGCTACTTGTGTCTTGCTACTTCTTCTTCCGTTTCGGCGCAGGACCCTTCGCCCGGCGCTCCGCAAGAAGCTCGGCAGCTCGCTCAAATGTGATGGTATCGACCGAGTCGGCGACCCTCAACGACGCGTTCGTCTCCCCATCGGTGACGTACGGGCCGAAGCGTCCGTTCTTCAGAACGATGGGCTTCCCGGTGTTGGGATCGTCCCCGAATTCCTTCAGCGGTGCCGCCGCCTTGCGGCCACCACGCTTCTTCGGCTGGGCGAGCAATGCGACGGCGGCCTCAAGGTCGACCGTGAAGATCGCCTCTTCCTCGTCCAGGCTGCGGCTCTCAGTTCCCCATTTCACGTACGGTCCGTATCGGCCGTTCTGGGCGGTGATCGGCTTCCCGTCTTCGGGATGCTCTCCGACGGTCCGGGGCTGAGTGAGGAGTCGGAGTGCCTCGTCGAGCGTCACCGTCTCAGGTGACATCGTCTTGAACAGCGACGCCGTCTTCGGCTTGGCCTTCGAGCCGGCATCGCGTTCTCCGAGCTGGACGTATGGTCCGTATCGTCCCGCTTTCGCGAACACGGTGAGACCGGTGTCGGGGTCCTCGCCGATGGTGCGATCACCGGACGGGGCCTCGAGCAGCTCGGTGGCCATCTCCACCGTGAGTTCGTCGAGAGGAAGGTCCTCCGGGATCGATGCTCTCTCCTCGCCGTGCACGAGATAGGGCCCGTACTGGCCGCACCGTGCCACGACCGCAACCCCATCGGCGGCGTTGCCGATAGGGAAGGAGTTGATCTCGCGCGGATCGATCGCTTCGAGGGCGTCGACCGACACGAGATCCTTCAACCCAGGATGGTCGCCACTCCCCGAGTAGAAGCGCTCGAGGTAGGGGGCCATCTCCTCTTCTCCGCCGGCGATCTTGTCGAGATCCTCTTCCATGAGCGCTGTGAAGTCGTAGTCGACGTAGTCACCGAAGTGCTGCTCGAGGAGACCAACGACAGCGAATGCCTTGAGGGTCGGGGCCAGGGCGGAGCCGTGCTTGCGAACGTAACCGCGATCTTGGATCGTCGAGATGATCGACGCATACGTCGACGGACGGCCGATTCCGAGTTCCTCGAGTCTCTTGACGAGGCTCGCCTCGGTGTAGCGGGCCGGTGGTTTCGTCTCATGAACCGTCGATGCCACCGCGACGGCATCGAGGGCCTGCCCTTCGTCCAACTCGGGCAGATGGCTTTCCTGATCGTCTCTCGTGGCGGCGGGATCATCGATGTCCTCGACATATGCCTTCAAGAAACCGGCGAAGAGGATCGTTCGACCGGTTGCGGAGAATTCGCAAGCCCGACCGCTTGTAGCAGCGGTGCCACCGAGTCGGAGTTGCAGGCTCTCGCCCTTCGCGTCCTTCATCTGGCTTGCAACCGTGCGCTTCCAGATCAAGTCGTAGAGCCGGGCCTCATCGGACATCGCACCGAACGAACCGGCCACTTTCTTGGGATCCTGGAATCGTTCACCCGCCGGCCGGATCGCCTCATGGGCTTCCTGGGCTCCCTTTGCCTTCTTGCCGTAGAAGCGTGGAGCGTCGGGAAGGTAGCTCTCACCGTATCGGCCGGCAACGAGGGAGCGGGCTGCGCTGAGGGCGGTCCCCGACAGGTTCGTCGAGTCGGTACGCATGTAGGTGATGAACCCGCCCTCGTAGAGACGCTGAGCTGCGGACATCGTCCGGCGCGCTCCGAATCGAAGCTTGCGGCCGGCTTCCTGCTGGAGAGTGGCGGTGCGGAACGGTGCGTAGGGTCGGCGCGTGTACGGCTTACGTTCGACGGACACAACGGCGAACGGTGCCGCAGCGAGTTCCCCGGCAAGCGCAGCGGCTGCCGCGGGTGCGAGGACAAGTCGATCCGTACGCGGGGTACCTGCTTGGTCAAAGTCCTTGCCGGTCGCTACCCGCTCGCCGTCGACGGTGACGAGCTTGGCTTCGAACTCGGTGTCCTCTTCCACCGGCGTGAACGTGCCGGATACGCCTGCGTACTCCGCGGCCACGAATGCCAGGCGTTCTCGCTCGCGCTCGACGATGATGCGGGTCGCGGGCGACTGGACCCGACCGGCTGAGAGCCCTCGTTGAACCTTGCGCCAGAGGACCGGGGAGACCTCGTATCCGAAGAGGCGATCGAGAACGCGCCGCGCCTCCTGGGCTGCGACGACCTGCTGATCGATCTCCCTGGGGTTTTCAACGGCTTCCCGTATGGCGCTCGCAGTGATCTCGTGGAACACCATGCGGTGCACCGGCACAGTGGGCTTCAGAACCTCCAACAGATGCCAGGCGATCGCCTCGCCCTCTCGATCCTCGTCGGTCGCGAGATAGAGAGAGTCGGCGCCCTTCATCTCCTTGCGCAGCGCCGACACCTGCTTCTTCGAATTGGGAGTGACGACGTACATCGGCGTGAAGCCGTTCTCGATGTCGATACCGAACCGACTCGCCTTCCAGGCTTCCTTCTTCGCTTCGGTCACTTCCCCGACCTTCGTCGGGATATCGCGGATGTGGCCGACGGAGGATTCGACGACGAAGTCGTCTCCGAGGTAGCGGCCGATGGTCCTGGCTTTCGCCGGGGATTCAACGATGACGAGATGTCTTGGCATGAAGAAGTAGCGCTTTGGTAGTCGGGAACGGCCTCAACGATGCGGGAGTATGGCCCTGTTGTCAAGACAATGGCAGTCTCTTCCCGGCAACAGCTCAGATTTCGAAGCCCGTCCGGAACCGGTCGACGACCTTCGGCCACGTGAATACGTCCTCGACGTACCGGCGGCCTGCCATCCCCATCCGACGGGCTTCGGCCGGGTCATCGAGGAGCATGGTGAGGCCCTCGACGATATCGTCGACCGAGTGAACGACGTACCCGGTTTCGGCGGGAATCACCGTCTCGGGAGAGCCACCGGAGTCGCCGGAGAGGACCGGCAACCCGGTTGCCGCCGCCTCGAGGAACACCAATCCGAGACCTTCGACTTCGAGTCCGCCCCACCGTGACTTGCACGGCATGCAGAACACGTCCATCTCTCGATAGAGCCCGGGGAGATCCGACCACGGTACGTCGACGGCGAACCGCACGTTTGCGTTGAGCTTGTCGGCGAGTTTCCGGAGCTGTGCCTCTTTTCGGCCCTTGCCGACGAGCAGCACTTCGACGGGTCGGTCGAGCCTCGCCGCCGCCTCGATCAGCCGGTGTTGGCCTTTGCGAGGCACGAAACGCGAGACGCATCCGACGACGGGAATCTCGTTCTCGCCGTTCGGTGGCGGCGTGAAGGCCTCGATGTCGACGCCTGCGCCGACGAAGACGACATCCTTGCCCGTGAGGCGCTGCACGCGATCGGCGGTGAACCGGCTGACGGCGAAACGCACATCTGCATCCTTGAGCGCCTTCGCCACCGCCTGTCGAACTCCCGGTGCGGCGGCCGGAAGCGTGACTTCGGCGCCGTGGCTCAGCACTCCGTACGGTACGCCGAGGCACCTTCGAAGCCGTGGCCCGAGAAACGGCAGCGGATGCGGCGCCCCGAACAAGATGGCATCGGGAGCGAACTTCACCGCACGCTCCTCAACCCAGTCGGCGACGGCCGGCGTCGGCCACATGAACGACGATGCATGCCGGCTGACCCGGTCGTCGGGTTCGGCACCGACGTCTGCGGGGGCGATGACGTGGAACTCGTCCGGGTAGGCACCGATGACGTTGCCGAGATACTGCTGGATCCCTCCGGGCTTGGGCGGGTAGTCGTTCGTGATGAGCAGCAGCCGCATGATCATCCCTCGAGGTGGGACGCGACGTTGTACGAGGAGAGGCGGGGTCCCCCCTCTCCGAAGATGATCTCGCTGTGCGCTGTGTTGCGCTGCACAGGCAGCACTTCTCTACCGGCGAACGGGATGCCGAGCAGGCCGGCCACGTAGGCTCGCGTCACTCCACCGTGGGTGAACACACCGATTGTTCCGGTACCACCTGCCGCAAGGCCGACTGCTGCATGCGCGATGCGGTTACCACCGTCCGCGAAGCTCTCACCCTTGCTCCCTCTTGGCTCATCGAGTCCGTCTTGGAAGATCCGCCGGAATGCGCGCGGATCGGTTGCTCGGATCTCACCGACGGTCAGGCCTTCCCATGCCCCGAAGTCGAACTCAGCAAGATCGTCGACGATGGCGACATCCAACCTCTGCCGTATGGCGACGGCAGTTGCCGTATCGAACGCTCGAGAGGACGGGGAGGAGACGATCGCATCTAGTGGACCCATAGCCTGTGCAAGCGCCACCGCCTGACGGCGGCCCTCCTCGGTCAACGGGGTCTCACCCCTCCCGAACCAGCGCTTCTCCCGGTTCGCCTCGGTCTGGGCGTGGCGCACCAATCTCAGACGCGTTCCGGGTGGACGGACGACTCCCCCGTCCAGATGAAGATCATCGTTGAACACCGAGACCTGAATGTCGTCGCCGTCGAGGAGAACGGTCGTGAGCGACGCATTCGACGGAACGAGGACCGTCGACTGATCGGTAGCGCCGACGAGCGCCCCGACGATGGTCTGGACGACTCCCCCATGTGTCACAACGATGGCACGTTCGTCATCGTCCAATCGCTCAGCGACCGTAGCGAAGGCGTCGCAGACTCGCACCTTGAAGTCGGAGAACCGTTCTCCTCCGTCCGGCTGAAAGTCACCCGAGCCGAACCGAACACGATCGACTTCGGGATAGCGCTTCAAGATATCCCCGGGGCGCATGCCGTCCCATGCGCCGAGATCGAACTCTCGCCACTCTGCCAGCGGCTCTCCGACGCCGATCGCTTCGCCTGTCGTCCTGGTCCGTCCGAGATCGGACATGACCAGCAGGGCGGCCCCGTTCCCGTTCATGCGGTCACGGAGGCGTTCGACCTGAAGGCGCCCGCGGTCGCTCAACGGCGAGTCGGTCTGGCCCTGCCAGGTTCCTGAGGTATTGCTGATCGTCTCGGCGTGCCGGACGAGCGTGATGGTGCGAGCCATGATGCTCCCTGTATGAAGCGACTCATAGGGTAGGGATGTCACACCCCTCTCCCGCTTCCGGCGTAACTATGGGAAGCCCGCTTCCACAATCTACGCAAGAACGGTTTGGGTTCGTTGGGTTGACTCGATGCCGTGTTTGAAGTACGGACTACTGAGTACGGAATACGGACTACGGGTTGCGGCGGGCGAAGCCCGCCGAATCCTCAGAACAGGCCGTTCGACACGAAGGCCGACGCGAAGATCAGCGAGACGATCGTCATCACCTTGATGACGATGTTCATCGATGGACCCGAGGTGTCCTTGAACGGATCCCCGATAGTGTCGCCGACGACGGCCGCCTTGTGAGCATCGGAGCCCTTCCCGCCGAAGGCGCCCGCCTCGATGAACTTCTTCGCGTTGTCCCACGCCCCACCCGCGTTCGCCATGTAGATGGCGAGGAGGAAGCCCGAAAGCAGGGCGCCGGCGAGGAATCCACCGAGCATCTCGATGTTGATGAATCCGATGATGAGCGGCAGCGCCACGGCGAGCGATCCGGGGAGGATCATCTCTCGCAGCGAGGCGCTCGTGGAGATGTCGACGCACTTCGCGTACTCGGGTTTCGCTTCCGGGTCTCCCTCACGTAGGCCGGGGATCTCCCGGAACTGGCGCCGGACCTCCTCGATCATCTGATTTGCCGCTCTTCCGACCGCCTGGATGGTCTGGGCGGCGAAGAAGTACGGGAACATCGAACCGAGGAAGAGTCCAACGATCACCCAGATGTTCAAGATGTCGAGGTGCTCGATCGCCGCTTCCCCGGCCTTGTCCAGTTCGACGTTGATCGACTGGATGAAGGTGAAGAACAGGGCAAGTGCCGTAACGGCTGCTGAACCGATGGCGAAGCCCTTCGCAACGGCCGCAGTCGTGTTCCCGAGCGCGTCGAGTTCATCGGTGGCCTCACGGACCTCGGGTGGCAGGTGAGCCATCTCGGCGATCCCGCCGGCGTTGTCGGCGATCGGTCCGTATGCATCGACCGAGACGGTGATTCCGAGGGTTGCGAGAACGCCGATGGCGGCGATCGCCACGCCGTAGATGCCTCCGCCGTCCACGGCCATGTCCCCGGCCCAGAAGGCGGCACCCATGCCGAAGGCGACCACGATCACCGAATATGCCGCCGACTTCATGCCCTCGGAGATACCCGCGAGGACAACCGTTGCGGGTCCGGTCTGTGTCTGGCGGGCGATCTCCTTGACGACCTTGTACTCATCCGAAGTGAACCACATCGAGATCCGCCCGATGAGAACGCCGACGAGAAGACCGACGAGAACAGCGATGAAGAAGCCCCACGGGTTCTTCACGCCTTCGACACCATCGAACATCATGGGCGTGACAACGGCAACACCGATGACGGTGAGCCCGGCAGCCGCCCATGTCCCACGCTCGAGCGTGGCTGCGAGACTGGCTTTGCCCGGACGCACCAGGAAGGACCCGATGATGGAAGCGAGCATCCCGATCGAAGCGATCATGAGGGGGTAGAACACCGCCTGCGTCGTGAATGCCTTGCCGGCAACACCGAAGACCAGCATCGCGAATGCGATCGGAGCGATGAGGGATCCGACGTAGGACTCAAAGAGGTCGGCGCCCATCCCGGCGACGTCGCCGACGTTGTCGCCCACATTGTCTGCGATCGTGGCCGGGTTCCTGGGATCATCCTCGGGGATCCCCGCTTCAACCTTCCCCACGAGGTCGGCGCCGACGTCGGCGGCCTTCGTGTAGATACCGCCGCCGACGCGTGCGAACAGGGCGATCGACGAGCCACCCAGACCGATGGCCGTGACGATGGCTACCCAATCATCGAGACCGAGGATCTCCTTGAACAGCCAGATGCCGACGGAAAAGCCGAGTAGACCGAGACCGGCGACCGTGAAACCCATGACGGCTCCGCCCCGGAACGCCACCGGGAGGGCCTCTGCGGTGCCGCCGCGGCGGGCCGCTTCGGCGGTGCGTGCGTTCGCTGCGGTCGCTATTCGCATCCCGATGAAGCCGGCCGAGGCCGATAGCAGCGCTCCGAAGACGTAGGCGATTCCGCCCCAGGGCCAACCCCAAGGGAGGAGCACCATGATCAACACCGCCATCAGGGCAACGAAGATCGCTATGGCGCGGTACTCACGCTTCAGGAACGCCATCGATCCCTGTCGGATGGCTCCCATCAACTCCACCATCCGGTCGCTGCCGGGATCGGCAGAGGTCACCTGACGGGCGTACACGAATGCAAGGACCAGAGCGGCAACGCCCATCACAGCGGCGATGTAGAGCCAGAGTTCCGGATTCACAGACAACTCCCAGGGTCGGTGGCACGATCTCAGAATGATTATAGATTTGCATGGCGAGCGTGCCGATTCCGAACCGGGTTCGGCTCCCATATGCCTGTCCCCTGTCCCTTGTCCCCACGATCGGATTCAGGTCCACGAACTTCGTCTAGGCCCCTTCTACGATTCCCGATCGTGAAACAGCTAGTCCCGACACTCTCCGCTCTCATCGCTCTGGTACTGGTCGCAGGCGCGTGCACGAACGCTACTGAGACCGCTTCGGACTCAACGACGGCCGTTCTGGAGACGACGGAGACGATCGAGTCAACCGTGACATCACAAGCGCCCACAACGACCACCACCAAAGCGACCGACGCGGTCACAGTCGACGGCGATCTCCCCGACGATCTTGTTGCGGCCGTCGCCGCCGTTCTCTCGTGGCAGCGAGACAACCGCGGCGATGCACCCACCCTGCCCGAGGAGCTTTCCGAGCACCTGATGGCCAACCCCCTGAGCGTCTCAGACACCGTGTCGATTGCCGGCACCACTGCAACGATCGAAGGCGGGCAGATCGGCGTCGTCGAGACCGATACCGGCGATGTGCTCCTCGCTGCCGACGGAAGTGATGGATGGCAGATCGTCGGCGCCGATCCTGCCGACGGCCCTCCCTGGTATGGCGAAGAACCGCGAATGGTCATGGTCCTCGGGTCCGACGCCCGCCCCGGCGAGAACCAGCAACGACTCCGGGGCGACAGCATCCACTTGCTCACAGCGAATCCGTCGGAGGGAAACGGCACGATCGTCGGCTTCCCGAGGGACAGTTGGATCTCAACACCCTACGGATCGATGAAGTTCACTTCTTTGATGGCCGGACGGGGCCCCCAGGTCATGGTCGACCACGTTGTCGACACCTGGGATCTACCGGTAGAGGGCTACGTCGTGACCGGGTTCAAAGGCTTCGAGGACCTCATGCGGAGCATCGGCAGTCTCCCGATCGATCTGCCGAGAGCGTTGCCGACTCAGCCGTGGTGGCCCGCTTTCCGGGCCGGCGAACAGACATTGACGCCGCAGCGCACGCTGGAATATTCGAGGACCCGCAAGGGTGTGCCCGGAGGCGACTTCACACGCTCGGCGAACCAGGGTCTCGTGATGCTCGCGGTGCTCCGCCTCCTCCAGATGAACGACATCGCCGACGCCCCCGAGATCATCTCTGTACTGCTCGACCACGCGTGGACCAGTCTGACACCAACTGACCTCATCCAGTTGGCCGCCACCGTGCACGTACTGGATGCAGCGGAAGTCGAGAACATCGTCCTTCCCGCCACGTTGGGACGGGCCGGAGCGGCCTCGGTGGTGCGCCTCACACCGGAAGCCGATGAGATGCTCGCGGATCTCGCGGATGATGGGGTGCTTGAAAGCAGAGAGTAGAAAGTAGAGAGACAGGAGCGGGTCTTGTGTCTTGCTACTTGTGTCTTGCGTCCTGCTACTGGTTACCAGCGGATTTCTAGGGCGTAGCGGAGGGCTTGATCTAGGTGGATTGTCGCTGCTGCGTCGAGGCGGCCGATCGGGCTCTTGCTCAGTCGCTTCTTCGGCAGGGTGATGACCGTGTCACAGTTGATCACGGATTCCTCCGGCAGACCCTGCGCTGGACCCACCGGGACCTCTGATCGGATCCCCCGAGTCGTTCGTGTGATCGGAGCGCAGACGATCCCCGAGAGCACCTCCACCGCGGCACTACGAGTCAGGACACAGACCGGTCGACGTCCGGCGGGAGCGTCGAGATCCGCCCAGTAGATCTCTCCTCTGCTCACCACCGGGGCAGCGTCTCTGCCGCGAGCCGGCCGGCGGCCTCGACGATCGACGGGTCTTGGGGCTGAAGCCGGTACGCCTCGATCAGGGCCTGATCCGCATCGGCAAGATCTGCGGCTTCGAGTACAGCGCGTGCTCCGCGTCGCAACAGCTCCGATCGGCTCACCGACAGTTGGCGGGCGAGCCGATCGAGGCGCAGGACGAGATCATCGTCAAGTTGCACGAGGACTTGCGTTCGAGTCATGACCATATTGTATCTCATATGTCTCTATCTAGCAGTGCGGCCGGGACGAACTCGGCGCGGCTGGAGGCACGGACTGTGATCGCACCGATTCCGAGGAGCGAGACACGTCGTTCGACGACGACCTGGACGACGCGAGGTCGCCACGTGCGATCGATGGAACACGCACAATGGACGAGTACGGCACCGTTCGCTCTCGAAAGGCGTCGGGCTTCGGCGACAGGAGTGCCCGTTGCGCCGAAGGGTCGAAACGTCACGGGCGCGGCAGCAAGAGCGGCCGCATCGGCCGCGGCCGCCGTCTGGAGTCGCGCCGAGAAGGCGATTCCTGCATCCGCTACACCGAGTGCCAACACGAGCACGAGACCGACAACCGCCAGCAGCAACGCCGACGCCGATCCGCGCTCGCTTCTCACCGCTCGACTCGCATCACGGCCTTCGCCGTAATCTCGACCCCTACGCCACCGAAGAGCGGTGCAGCTACCCGGTACGGCAACGTCACCCGAACCTCGGCGAGGTGCCCGACCACATCGGGCCTTCGCACGGACACCCGAGCGGACCGCCCGGCTTCACCGAGCGCAGCCCTCGCAGCACGTACAGCATCGGACGGATCCGGCGACGCAGCGGCCTGGCGAGCGCCTTCACGCGCAGCGTTGACCACTTCCATCTGACTCCGAGCGACGAGTGCAACCTCGACAAGACCGAGAACGAGGGCAAGCACGAGCGGCACGACGAGAGCGAACTCGACTACAGCGCTGCCTCGTTGGGTCACCCGAGTGGTGCCCCTTTCGCGACGGAGGTGACCTTCTTGAGTACGGTCGAGAAGAAGGACGGGAGCAGGTCCGTTGATGTAGCCCAGATGATCAGGGCCAAAGCGATCGCTGCTGCGGCAACGATGACAAGGGCGTACTCCGCTGTCGCTTGACCACGCTGATCGATGAAGATCGTTCGCATGGGATTCCTTTCGTCTTCCGGCATCCGGCCGGGACGGTGGGAAGCTGGGATCGAGCGGAGCGTTGCCGTTGTCCATTCCCTAGAAACCAAGACGATCGAGGCTGCCGAGCACCGCAGGCCCGATCGTGAGGATCAGGAACCCGGGAAGGATCAGCAGTGCCAGCGGGAAGAGCAGCTTGACCGGAAGACGTCTCGCTGCAGTGAGTTCCCGGGATCGTTCCTCTTTGCGGAGGGTTGTGGCGTATCCGGAAACCGCAGGTTGTAGCGGAGCGCCGGTCGACAGCGCCCGACGGACCACGACCATGAGACCCTGGTCAGCTACCGCTCCGGTGTCGACCCGTCCCCCAGCACGAATGGACTGATGGAGACGGGCGGATGCTTCGCCCGAGACCGAAGTCGTCGCGGCGTTGGCTGCCGCTGAGAAGGTAAGCCCGGCGCTGAGTCCCAGCGATGTGAGTTCCGCAAGCACCGCCTCGTCGTCACTGTTGCCGGAGGATCGGGGTCGGTGCCGGACGACGGCCCAGACGGCCAGACCGAAGGAGATCCCCATTCCGAGGATCGGGAGAAGAACGAATGACATAAAGATGCCGGCGGCCAGGATCTCGCGCTGGTTCCCGCGCAGAATCGTTACCACAAGAGCGAGAGCGGCCAGGGCCATCATCGTTCGGCCCGTCGCACGATCACCGCGACAATGACCAATCCGAGCATCTCGAGTCCAAGGCCAACGCCCAACACCAGCCAGCCGAGGCCGCCGCGCGCGGCGAGGTCGGCGCCACGACCGGTGACCATGAGCAGCAATGTGAACGCGAGCGGGGCAACTCCCACGATCAACGCCGAGAGCCGCGCCTGGGCGGTTGCGGCTCTGCGCTCACGCGCCAGTTCCGCTGTGGCCGCTGCTCTTTCGGCGAGTCCGTCGAAAGTGTCCGCAACCCGGGCCCCGGACCAATCGCTCAACCGAAAGGCCGCCGCTGCGAGTCGCCCGTTCTCCGGGAGTTGGACCTGAATGGCCTCAGCGATCTCGGCCATCTGCATCCCGGCCGCGGCGAAACGCACCGGACGATCGAGCTGAACCTGAGGTACCCGATGTGCCGCTTCCGCCAGCGCACTTCTCAGCGAAGCGCCAGAGCGCAACTCCGCGGCCATCGCGCGGAAGAGCGTCGCCTCGTCATCGGGCGTGACGCGTTTGGCCCGTCGTCGAATGGCCGTCACGACTCCCCACGTCGCAGCTCCGACGAGCACAAGCCGGGGCTCGATCGCTGCCACAGCAGCGATCGCGATGATCACCGGGGAGATGCCCAGCGCCAGACCGCCGGCGAGCAGCACAGTCACTAGCACCGGTACACCTCCTCAACCTTGTCAATGCCCACGTCGGAGATGGACGTGACGAGCCGACTCCCCCTTCGTCGCGTGACGAACACGATCCGATCGATGGCAGAGCGGATCTGCGCCCGAAGTGTGTCGACCGAGACGCCGACATCGGCGGTCGCTGCCAAGCTCTCGAGCCGCCACAGCGCCTCTTCGGGACCGTTTGCGTGGATCGTCGACATCGATCCGTCGTGCCCGGTGCTCATCGCCTGGATCATGTCGAGCGCTTCCGGTCCCCGGACCTCACCGACCACGATGCGATCGGGACGAAGCCGGAGAGCGTGCCGGAGGAGTGCTCGCAAGGTGATCTCGCCCGCGCCTTCGGCGTTAGGTGGTCGGGCTTCGAGCCGCACAACGTGGCCACCCATGCGGAGTTCCGCGGCGTCTTCGACCGTGACCGTCCGTTCCGACCGATCGATCTCCTTCGACAGAACATTCAGCAGCGTCGTCTTCCCGGCGCCGGTACCCCCGGCGACCAGCAGGTTCAGTCGATCCGATACGGAGAGACGGAGCAGATCGGCGCCATCGTTCGTGATGCCACCTACGTCGACGAGGGCAGCAAGATCCGTCACAGCCTCGGAGAATCGACGCACCGCGACGATCGGACCATCCACCGAGGCGGGCGGGATCACAGCGTGGAGACGCGAGCCATCCGGTAGCCGCGCGTCGACGGCCGGGCTCGCCCGGTCGATACGGAGTCCCAACGGCGAGATCACTCGCTCCACCGCTGCGACAACCGCTCTGTCATCGGCGAAGGTGATCTCGGTGCGCTCGAGGGCACCACGCCGCTCGATCCACACATCCGTCGGCCCGTTCACCAGAACGTCGGTCACCTCCGGATCGCGAAGCAGGCGCTCGAGCGGTCCAAGTCCTGCGAGGGCGTCCACCGCATCGACGATCGCTTCTGGACGGGCGAGCGGCGCGACCTCCGGCACGATCGCTGCAGCTGCGGCCGTAAGTGCGGCGCGCTCGAGCGGTACATCAGACTCGAGAAGGCGTCGCACGATCCGATCGGTCACACCCATGACTGCTCCCAGACTCGACGCCACGCTCGGATCCAACGGTCGCCCGGATGAGGGACACGACCCGTGAGGAGTGCTGCGATCGTCCCGGCGCCCGGTCGGGGAAGCACCACACCCCCTTCAGGTACTCGAACCCGCCACCCGGCGCGCTGATATACGGCCGGGCCCGCGAACTGCGCCAGCATCGAGCCGGGGACCAGAGGAAGTACGGGGATGGCGCCGTCTCCGGCAACGTGATCGGCCGGGAGCCGGAACACGACTGCAGGCCAGCCTTCGATCAAGGCACGAAGCACTTCTTCCGCGCTCTCCGGATCAACGCCACCGTTGCGCACCACAGCGATGCCACGCCGCTGTGGAGACAGATCGATCTTCGTGGGGCCATCTGCGACGAGGCCGGCCAAGGTCAGATCACCGGGATATCTCGGTCCACTCATATCGAGGTCCACGATGAGTGCCGTTCCGGCTGCGATACCGAGCGCCAACGGCGCAACGGCACCGAGCACCTCGTCCTCCGGCGACCAAATGGCAAGCGCCGGCATCTTCAACTCCATGTGAGAACTTCAGGCACCGTATGCCATACCAGGGTCCGATTCAAGACCTTCGATTCATGGTCACGCCTCCGCGCTGTTGTGTCGATACAATCGGTCGTGATGCAGGAAGCAGCTTTCTTCGACCTCGACAAGACCGTCATCGCCAAATCGTCGACGCTCGCGTTCGGCAAACCCCTCTACAAGGCCGGCTTTCTCGGCAAGAGAGCGCTCGCCCGGATGGGTCTCGCACAGGCGTTCTACATGCTGTTCGGCGCCGACGAGGAACAGCTCGAACGAGCCCGCGATGAACTGCTCCAACTCACCGCCGGATGGAAGCGCGACGAGTTCGAGCAGCTCGTCCGGGAGACGCTGGCCGAGGTCGCCGAGCCGCTCGTCTACGCGGAGGCTCTCTTCCTCATCGACGAGCACATCAGGAGCGGCCGGAGAGTCATCATCATCTCCGCCAGCCCGGAGGAGATCGTCCGCCCCATCGCCGAACACATCGGTGTCTGGGAGGTCATCGCAACCAAGATCAAAACCGACGCACAGGGACGATTCATCCCTGAAATCGACGTCTACGCCATGGGACCGGGCAAGGCCAAGGCGATGAAGGAGGTCGCTCAGCGAAAGGGCATCGACCTCTCCGGCTCGTTCTCCTACTCCGACTCCATCACCGACCTACCCATGCTCGAAGTGGTCGGCAATCCGGTCGCCGTGAACCCTGAGAAGGAGTTACGGGCGATCGCTGAGGAGCGAGACTGGCCGATCCTCGAGTTCCAGCGCCCGGTCAGCCTCGGTCCAACGATTCCGAGACCTTCTCCGCTCACCGGCGCCGCAGTCGCCTTGTCGGCTGCTGCACTTGCAGCAGCAGTCGTCCTGATGAAGCGACGCACTCGCGGCTAGGAGTG
>JAYEIJ010000102.1:0-11776 GCA_034660035.1 Actinomycetota bacterium
GACGGAGGTAGGAATCCCTTCAAGTGCCCCAGGCAGGAATCGAACCGGTCCACCTGGTCGGAGACTCACCAGGACTAGACCGGGGAATCACAGCGGGTGGGAGTCGTTTGGCGGGGGGGGCGAAGATGCACGGCATGACGTCGAGGCCGGCAGGACTCGACGGAAGTAGGAATCCCTTCAAGTGCCCCAGGCAGGAATCGAACCTGCGCTCCCGGCTCCGGAGGCCAGTGCTCTATCCCCTGAGCTACTGGGGCGCTGCGTAGGATTGTAACCTCCGGTCCTTACAACTCCCTCTGTCGGAAAACGGGTGTCATGTCCATTCTCAAAGATCTCTCCCAACGATTCGGTGACGCGTTCGCCGCTACCGGGGTCGACCGTTCTGCCGGTCTTGTCGTTCCGTCGCAGCGGCCTGAACTCGCTCAGTACCAATGCAACGGCGCTCTCGCCGCGGCGAAACGAGCGGGGCGCAACCCGCGCGATCTCGCCCAGGCGGTCCTCGACGGTCTGGTGGATCGAGCGATCTATGCCTCTCTCGATGTCGCCGGACCCGGCTTCATCAACATCGTCGTCACCAACGAGTACCTCGCCAATCAGGTTCAGGCCATGGAGGACGGCGACCGATGTGGGATCGATGCGCCGGATCCCAAACGGAAGGTGCTGGTGGACTACGGCGGCCCGAACATGTCCAAGTCAATGCACGTCGGACATCTGCGCGCATCGATCATCGGCGAGAGCCTCAAGCGCCTCTTCCGCGTCGCCGGGCACGAGGTTGCCGGCGACATCCACATGGGTGACTGGGGCATGCCGATCGGGCAGTTGATCATCGAACTCGAACGCCGTCATCCTGGTCTCCCCTACTTCGATGCGGACTTCACGGGTCCGTACCCGGAGGATTCTCCGGTGACGCTCGACGATCTCTCCGAGATGTATCCGGTCGTCGTCGAACGCTGCGGGAATGATCCGGAGGAGGCCGAGCGCGCCCGGCAAGCGACCTTCGATCTCCAGAATGGACGGCCCGGGTACCTGGCTTTGTGGCGCCACTACCACGACGTGTCGGTCGCCGAGCAGAAGAAGGACTTCGAGAAACTCGGAGTCGAGTTCGACCTGTGGCGTGGGGAAAGCACGGTTCATGATCGGCTCGCACCTCTTGTCGAGCGGCTGGTGAACGATGATGATCTGGCCTTCGAATCCGATGGTGCGATCGTCGTGCAGGTCGAGAGGGACGACGACAAGACGGAGATGCCGCCTCTGCTGCTGACCCGATCGGATGGCTCCTACCTCTACTCGACCACGGACCTCGCCACGCTCGATCAGCGGGTCGAGGAGGGCTACGACCTCGTGCTTTACGTCGTCGATGCCCGACAGGGTCTCCACTTCGAGCAGGTCTTTCGGGCTGCGCGTCTGACCGGGATCGCTCCGGAATCGGTTGAGCTGGAGCACACCGCGTTTGGAACGGTCAACAGCCCGGATGGAACACCGTTCAAAACGCGCGAAGGTGGCGTCCTTCGTCTCGCCGATCTCATGAAGATCGTCACCGACGCCGCCCGCTCCCGTCTCGACGAGGCGCAGATCGCTCAGGATTACCCGGATGACGAGCGCGATCGGATCGCCCGGCAGGTCGGTCTCGGTGCGTTGAAGTTCGGGGATCTCTCGAATCACCGCACCTCGAACTACATCTTCGACCTCGATCGCTTCACTTCGTTCGAAGGGAAGACCGGGCCGTACCTGCAGTACGGAGCGGTGCGGATCAAGTCGATCTTGCGACGAGCGCGAGAGGAGGGCCTCACGCCGGGACCGATCGTTGCGCCGACCGTGGACCAGGAGCGAGGCCTGATCCTGCGCTTGCTGCTGTTGCCGGAGATCATCGAGCGAGCCGTCGACGTGAAGGCGCCGAACGTGCTCACCGAGTACGCCTACGAGGTCGCCACCGACTTCAACCGGTTCTACGAGGCATGCCACATCCTCCGCGAAGAGGACCCGACGCGACAGGCCTCGTGGCTCTCCCTCGTAGACCTGACACTCCGGGTGCTGACATTGCTGCTGGACACGCTCGGGATCGAGGTTCCTGAGCGGATGTGACGGCGGAGCGGACAGCGGACAGCGGACAGCCAAGCCCTCTGGCTGTTGGCTGTGGTCTGTCGGCTGCTCCGAAGGGACCTCTCGAACTCCGACCCACGCCGGTCGTCTGAACCCCCTATCCGTCTATCGTTCTCTATCAATGAACACTTCGATTGGAGTTGGGGTCCTTGGGGCCGGGACGGTTGGGGGGACGCTCATCTCGCGTCTCGTGGACGATCGGCATGCGATCGCCGCCAAGACGGGTCTCGAGTTGTGTGTCAAGCGAGTCGCCGTACGCGATCTGGGCAAGGAGAGGGACTTCACGGTCGGCGACGACGTGCTCACCGACGACCTCGCCGGCGTGGTCAACGACCCGGAGATCGGTCTGATCGTCGAACTGATGGGTGGGCGCGATCTCGCGGGCGATCTCGTGCTCGCCGCTCTCGAGGCCGGAAAGCCGGTCGTCACGGCGAACAAGGAACTCGTCGCATCGCGCGGTCCCGAACTGATCGCCGCCGCCGAGCGATCCGGTGTTCCGTTCCTCTTCGAGGCTGCGGTCGGTGGCGGGATCCCGATTATCCGGCCGCTCTCCGAGACGCTGGCAGGGGAGCCGATCGAACGCGTTCTCGGAATCATCAACGGGACCACGAACTTCATCTTGACGCGCATGGCCGAGGAGGGTGCCGACTACGCCGATAGCCTCGCCGAAGCGCAGGATCTCGGATACGCCGAGCCGGATCCGACCGCCGACGTCTCCGGCGCCGACGCCGCGGCAAAGGCAGCGATCCTTGCCTCTCTCGCATTCGGCACGTGGGTCGGTCTCGACGACGTGTATCACGAAGGTATCGAGGGTCTCTCGCCGATCGACCTGGCGTTCGCCGCGGACTTCGGTTACGCCGTGAAGCTGATCGGGATCGCCGAGCGAGCCGGGGGCGGTGTCTCCGCCCGGGTTCACCCGGTCATGATCCCCGTCGATCACCCTCTCGCGTCGATTCGGGGAGCCACCAATGCGATCTTCATCGAGGGACCGTCGGTGGGTGAGTTGCTCTTCGCCGGCCCCGGTGCCGGGGGAGCGCCGACCGCCACCGCCGTGCTCGGCGATGTGATCGACGCTGCCCGCGAGACGCTCGCGGGCGCCCTGGTGGCGCCGAAGATCAGATTCTCTCCGGGGGAGCTCGTCCCATTCGGCGATGTCCCGACGAAGTGGTACCTCCGTCTCGAGGTCGACGACCGGCCCGGCGTGCTCGCTCAGGTGGCCGCCGCGTTCGGCAATGCCGGCGTGTCGATCAAGTCGGTGTGGCAGGAAGGCGAAGGGAGTGAGGCGCTGCTCCTCATCGTGACCCACCGCGCGCGTGAATCGGACCAGCAGGAGGCGCTTCGCCATCTTCGAGAGGTCGATGCCCTGCGCAACGTCGCTTCAGTGATTCGAGTCGAGAGCGAGGAAGCATGAGCCATCCGGGGGTCATCGAGGCGTACCGGGATCGTCTCCCCGTCGGACCCGACACTCCAGTCGTCACGCTGCTCGAAGGTGACACGCCGCTCATTCCGGCACCGGCGCTCTCCAAGGCGGTTCAGCGACAGGTCTACCTCAAGTTCGAAGGTTTGAACCCGACCGGATCCTTCAAGGATCGGGGAATGACGCTCGCAGTGTCCAAAGCCGTCGAAGACGGAGCGCGAGCGGTGGCGTGCGCCTCGACCGGCAACACCTCTGCGTCCGCTGCGGCCTATGCCCAGCGAGCCGGCATCTCATCGATCGTCGTGATCCCGTCGGGGAAGATCGCCCGGGGGAAGCTGGCACAAGCGATCGTCCACGGGGCCACGATCATTCCCATCGACGGGAGTTTCGACGACGCCCTCGCGATCGTGCTGGAACTGACCGGTGGCCACGACGTTGTGCTCGTCAATTCGATCAACCCGTATCGCATCGCCGGGCAGCAGACCGCAGCGTGGGAGATCGTCGACACATTGGGATCGGCCCCCGTCATCCACGCTCTTCCGGTCGGGAACGCGGGGAACATCACCGCATACTGGATGGGGTACACCGCCGTTGACGAGACGCCAAGGATGTGGGGCTTCCAGGCCGCCGGGGCAGCGCCGATCGTCTACGGGGAGATCATCGACGAACCAGAGACGATCGCGACGGCGATCCGCATCGGAAATCCGGCATCGTGGGATGAGGCTGTTGCCGCCCGCGACGAGTCCGGGGGTCGGATCGAGGCCGTTACCGACGATGAGATCCTGGCCGCGTACCGGTTCCTGGCATCGCGAGAAGGCGTGTTCTGTGAACCGGCATCCGCAGCCGGCGTCGCCGGGATCTTGAAGTACCGCAGCGACCTCCCGGACGGCCCGATCGTCTGCACCCTCACCGGCCACGGCCTGAAAGACCCGGAGACGGCAGTACTGGAAGCGAATCTCCCGGGGCCGGTGACCCCGAGGCTCGACGCGGTGTTGGATCTGTTGGGCTGGTGAGGTCAGAGCTGCCGGCCACCAGCTGCCAGCTTCGAGCCCGAGGGGTCAGGTCCAGGTCCTGCTGGTAGCTCGTAGCGGGTAGCTCGCAGCTTCTTGCTTGAACTAACTCGAACTTTCGCTACAATCCGGTCATCCCCTCGACCCGGCACCGTATCGCGTGCCATTCGGCGGGGCATCCCAGGTGACCAGGTCTGCCGCTGTGGCGTCCGAGGTCCCCATTCCCCGGGTCAATCGACCCTTCGTCCTGAAAAGGGGCAACAACACACATGAGTACCACGAGAGCCAGGCTCCAGGAACTCGGTTTCGACGACCTCCGCTCCATGGCGGGCAAGGTCGAAGTCGATCCCGACGGACTGCAGAAGTCGAAGCTCATCGCCGCGATCCTCGACTCTGAGAAGTTCGACGCGTCGATGGTTCCCGAGGCCGCCACCGAGACCGAGGCGCCGGCCACCGCTACGCCGCGCACCGACAACGGTCAGCGTCGCGACAACAAGGGACAGGACGGACGGGGTGACGGGCAGAGCCGGAGCCGTCGCAACCGCCGCAGTAGGACCCAGCGTGAACCGATCGACGAGTCGGAGTTGGAGACCCGCCAGGGCATCCTCGACATCCTTCCCGAGGGCTATGGATTCCTCCGTTCCTCGGGCTACCTCCCCGGCGACATGGACGCCTACGTGCCGGCGAACGTTGTCCGCAAAGCGAAGCTGCGCAAGGGTGACACCGTCTCCGGTCCGGTTCGTCCGGCCCGGGGGAAAGAGAAGTTCCCCGCACTGGTCCGTGCTGTTGAGGTCAACGGCGGCGATCCGGAGGAAGCGGCCAAGCGACCCCAGTTCGCGAAGCTGACGCCGCTGTTCCCCGACGTGCGTCTCCGCCTCGAAGTCGACGGCAGGCCCGACGACATCCAGCCCAGGATCATCGATCTCATCGCACCGATCGGGAAGGGTCAGCGCGGACTCATCGTCTCCCCGCCGAAAGCCGGGAAGACCACGGTCCTTCAGGACGTCGCCCACTCGATCACCGCGAACAACCCCGAGTGTCATCTGATGGTCGTCCTCGTCGATGAGCGTCCGGAAGAAGTCACGGAGATGCAGCGTTCGGTCAAGGGTGAGGTCATCTACTCCACCTTCGACCGTCCCGCCGAGGAGCACACCCAGGTCTCGGAACTCGCCATCGAGCGGGCGAAGCGCCTGGTCGAGCAGGGAGAGGACGTCGTCATCCTGCTCGATTCGATCACCCGTCTGGCGCGAGCCCACAACCTCGCGACGCCGGCATCCGGTCGGATTCTCTCCGGTGGTGTCGATTCGACTGCCTTGTATCCGCCGAAGCGCTTCTTCGGTGCGGCCCGCAACATCGAAGAGGGCGGAAGCCTCACGATCCTCGCGACCGCTCTCGTTGAGACCGGTTCGCGAATGGACGAGGTCATCTTCGAGGAGTTCAAGGGCACCGGAAACATGGAGCTGCGGCTCGACCGCAAGCTCGCCGACAAGCGCATCTACCCGGCGATCGACATCGAGGCGTCGGGCACACGGCGCGAAGAGCTCCTCTTCGACCGGGCCGAACTCGTCGAGGTGTGGAAGCTCCGCAGGGTGCTCATGGCCCTTGAGCCGGCCGCCGCCCTTGAGTTGCTCATCGACCGACTGAAGACGACGAAGTCGAACGCGGAGTTCCTACTCAGCGTGGCCAAGTCGGGCCAGTAGACATCTAGAGTTCCAAACGAAACAGGATCAGGAGACGACACCGTGAAGACCGGCATCCACCCCGAATACGCTGAGAGCACCGTCACGTGCTCATGCGGCAACACGTTTACGACGCGCTCGACGGAGAAGGAACTCCACCTCGAGCTGTGTGACCAGTGCCATCCCTTCTACACCGGCAAGCAGCGGCTTGTCGACTCGGGTGGTCGGGTCGAGCGCTTCCGCAAGCGCTACGCGAAGGCCGGGATCGATACCGGCACCACACCCGCTGAGAAGGGCGACTCCTCCGACGAGGAGGCCTAGTTGAGTCGCCCCCCGGGCGCCAGCGTCGGTGGCCAGGCCGTCATCGAGGGCGTGATGATGCGCGCCCCCGAGGCATGGGCCGTCGCGGTCCGACGCCCCGACGGTGTCATCGAGGCGAAGCGCCACGACCTTCCCGGCATCACGAGCCGCTCCAAGGGAGCGAAGGTGCCGTTCCTACGCGGGATCTTCGTTCTGGCCGAATCCCTGAACCTCGGTTTCCGGGCTCTCTCATGGTCCGCCGAGAAGGCGGGTGACGAAGAGGAACAGATCTCGCGAACCCAGGTCATCTGGACGATGGTGGTTGCCATCGTTCTCGCGATCGGGCTGTTCGTGCTCGTACCGGTGCTCGCCGCCGGATTCCTCAAGCGCTACGTTGCAGACTCCAACATCGCGTTCGTCGTCATCGACGGCCTGATCCGGATCTTCCTGGTGGTCGGGTACATCTGGCTCATCGGACGCGCCGACGACATCCAACGCGTGTTCCAGTACCACGGGGCAGAGCACAAGACGATCCATGCGTACGAGAACGGGGATCCGCTCGACGTGGAGGCGATCCAGCGCTACAGCCCCCGTCATCCTCGATGCGGCACGTCGTTCATCATCATCGTTGCGATGGTCGCCTTCTTCGTGTTCCTGCTGCTTGCACCGCTCCAGTTCGTGTGGCAGGTCGTAGCGAGGCTCGCCCTCATCCCGGTCATCGCCGGGATGTCGTACGAAGTGTTGAAGGCCGCGGCGGGTCATCGGTGGCTCGCATGGGCATCGAAGCCCGGAATGTGGATCCAGTCGATCACGACCAAGGAACCCGGAGACGATCAGGTCGAAGTTGCCGTGGCGTCCCTCCTCGCCGCTCTCGACGACGAAGCGGTGAACGAGGTCAAGCAACGGGGTCCGGTGGTCGCGGCAGCGCTCGCGGCCGAGTACGACCTCGACGACTCAGACGATGGATGAGCGTCTCTCTCAGCGGTTAGTCGCCACCGACGAGGAATTCGAAGCGAACCTCGCCCTCCTCGCCGATCCCGCCGTCATCGCCGACCAGAAGCGATACCGGGAGGTCACGGGCCGTCACGCCGAACTGAAACCGATCGTCGACGCCTACCGCCGATACCGTGACGCCGAGACGGAGTCTGAAGAGGCGGTCGAACTGGCCGCGATCGAAGACGATGCAGAGATGACCGAGTACCTCAACGGCGTCATCGAGGCCAAGCACGCCGAGATGGTGGCAACGGAAGCGGATCTCCGGCGTCTGCTGATTCCGAAGGATCCGAACGACGACAAGGACGTCATCGTGGAGATCCGATCCGCTGCCGGTGGCGACGAGGCGGCGCTGTGGGCGGGGGATCTCTACCGGATGTATGAACGTTTCGCGGAGCGCAACCGGTGGGCGATAGATCCGATCGACGTGTCCCTATCGGACACGGGTGGACTCAAGGAAGCGACGTTCGCCGTCAAGGGGAAGGGCGCCTACTCCCGGTTCAAGTTCGAGGCGGGACCGCATCGTGTGCAACGTGTTCCCAAGACGGAGTCGCAGGGGAGGGTGCACACGTCGATGGCGACGGTGGCCGTGCTCCCCGAGGCCGAAGCGGTCGAAGTTGAGATTCTGGACAACGACCTCGACATCGAGACGATGCGTTCGCAGGGTCCGGGCGGACAGTCGGTGAACACCACAGACTCCGCCGTGCGGATCACGCACCGTCCGAGCGGCATCGTCGTGTCGTGCCAGGATGAGAAGTCCCAACTGCAGAACAAACTCAAGGCGATGCGTGTGCTACGGGCGAGGCTCTACCAGCAGCAGATCGCCGAGCAGGCCGGGGAGCGTGCCTCCGTGAGGCGATCCCAGGTGGGCACCGGCGAGCGATCCGGGAAGATCAGGACCTACAACTTCAAGGAGAACCGCGTGACCGACCACCGCGTCGGTCTGACGATCCACTCCCTGCCGAACGTCCTGGACGGCGATCTAGAAGCCCTGCATGATGCGCTGATAGCGGACGAAGCAGCAAGGGCGTTGGCGGGGGAATGAGCTACCAGCTGCAAGCAATGAGCTTCAAGCCGCAAGCTTCAAGCCGCAAGACCCAAGTCCTGCTTCAGTCTCTCTACTTTCAACCTTCTTCTTGCAGCTTGTAGCTTGTAGCCATCTACCGACGGACCATGGATTCCACCGAACTGCTCCGCACAAGCTCTGACCTTCCTGACCACGAAGTCCGACGGCTTCTCGAGGCTGCAAGCGGACGGCATTGGACGTCGCTGATCCTTGGGGTCGATCTCACGACCGGTGAGGTCGAGGCGTTCCGCAGCTTCGTGGAGCGGCGTCGGGCGGGTGAACCGTTGCAGTACATCGAGGGCATCGTTCCGTTCGGACCGATCGAGGTCGCCGTCGATCAGCGGGTGCTGGTGCCTCGCCCCGAGACCGAGGAACTCTACGAGATCGCCAAGGACGCCGTCGAAAGCCCGCTGGTGATCGTCGACCTCTGCACAGGGAGCGGGAACCTCGCCATTGCCCTCAAGCACACCTTCCCGGCAGCATCGATCTACGCGACGGACATCTCTTCCGATGCCGTCGATCTTGCCAGGGAGAACGCCAGGGACGTCGGTCTCGACGTGACCATCCTCCTCGGTGACCTCTTCGATCCGTTGCCCGACCATCTCCGGGGCAGAGTCGATCTCATCGTGTCGAATCCGCCCTATCTCGCGGTAGCCGAACTCGCGGACCTGCCGGTCGACGTACGCGACCACGAACCGACCATGGCACTCGTCGCCGGTCCGATCGGAGATGAGGTGCTCGCAAGGATCGCCGAGGCCGGATCCGACTGGCTCCGACCCGGCGGCGTGATCATCTGCGAGATCTCCGAATTCCATGGATCGGCCATCGCCGACCGCTTCGCATCGCTCGGCGGAGAGATCAAACGTGATCTGTTCGGCAAGGAACGCTTCGTGATCGGCGCCGCACCGCAGTAGGTTGTAGGGATGGACACAGAGATCCTCTCCACAGCACTCGCAGCGGTCGCCGCCGGTGAGCTCGTCGGGATTCCCACCGACACGCTCTACGGCATCGCTGCCGACCCGTTCAATCCGGACGCACTCGACCGGATCTTCATCGCCAAAGGACGCCCCGGCATCAAGCCGCTGGCGATTCTCGTGGCCGACCTGGGGCAAGCCCAGCAGCTGGTGGCCTTCGGCGATCGTGGCCTCGAGCTTGCCGAGGAGCACTGGCCCGGAGCGCTCACGCTCGTCGTGCCGAAGCTCAAGTCGATCCCAGACTGGATCGGTGACCCGGATCGGCGGACCCTCGGCCTGCGCTGTCCGAACCATCCGGTGGCACTGGAGTTCCTCCGTGAGAGCGGGCCGCTCGCTGTGACGAGCGCGAACATCTCGGGACGACCGGCCGTGTTGACCGATGTGGACGCAAGGAACTTGTTCGGCGATGACGTCGCCGTGTACCTCGAAGGTGAGGCGGTCGGCGGGGAGGCCTCGACGATCATCGACCTCACCGAGCCGTCCGAATGGGTGCTGAGAGACGGCCCGATCGCTCCGTGAAGCGTTCGATCCTCGGGATCATCGTCGGGACAGCGATCGCCGTCTCCGGATTCTGGCTCGCGTTGATGGTGCTCAGGTCCAGCATCTCGATCGGGCTGTTCATCATCGGAGTGTCGGTGGCGATGTCCATGCTCGCCGTCGCGGGGTTCGGTGGCGAGCCGGATCCACTGCCGACCGGTATCCGCGCTTCGATCGCGGGTCTCGTCGCCGGCTCGCTGCTCTTCGTGCTGTCGATCGTCACCGGATCGGGGACGATCACGTTGCTGCTCCCCGCCGTCACCCTCGGCATCGGAGGAGTGATCGCCTATCCCGGGGATGGGGACCCGCACCGGCTCTCCATGCGGCTGGCCGTGTCGGGCGCCGCGGCCGCTCTCGTCGTCGTCGGAGGCCTCGTCGCCGTTGAGATCTGGCTCATACTTGCGCCGCTCCTGCCGCTCCTCGCATTAGCAGCGGGCGACTGGTTGGTCGACCGCTCGAAGGACTGAGAACCGGGCCGTCGCCGACCGACCGATGGCTACTCTGACCGGTTGAACCAGAAGAGGATCTCCATGACCGACATGACACCGCTACTGCAGGCCGATCCGGTACTTGCCGATCTCATCGGGCAAGAGGTTGAACGCCAGCGCACCCACATCCATCTGATCGCCTCAGAGAACATCGCCGACTACGCGATGCTGCAGGTCGTCGGGTCCGTGTTCACGAACAAGTACTCGGAGGGCTATCCGGGACGCCGCTACTACGAGGGATGTGAGGTGATCGACGCCGTCGAGACCCTCGCGATCGAACGGGCGAAGGCGCTGTTCGGAGCGGAACACGCCAACGTCCAACCGCATGCCGGATCGCAAGCGAACCTGGCGGCCTTCCTGGCAGTTCTCCAGCCCGGTGACACGATCCTGGGAATGCGTCTCGATCAAGGCGGTCACCTGACGCACGGCTCCCCGGTCAATTTCTCCGGGCACCTCTTCAATTTCGTCTCCTACGGCCTTGATCCACAGACGGAACTCATCGACATGGATGCGGTGAGGGACCTCGCGATCGAGCACCGACCGAAGATGATCGTCGCCGGATACTCGGCGTACTCGCACATTCCGGACTGGGCCGGGTTCCGGGAGATCGCCGACGAAGTCGGGGCGGTCCTCCTCGTCGACATGGCTCACCTCACGGGACTCATCGCCGGTGGGGCGCATCCAAGCCCGGTGCCGTTCGCCGACATCGTGACGGCAACCACCCACAAGTCGCTGCGCGGTCCCCGGGGCGGGCTGATCCTATCGACGAATGAGTACGCGACGGCGGTCGACAAGGGCGTGTTCCCGTATGCACAGGGCGGCGCCGTGAACCAGCAGATCGCGGGCAAAGCCCTGGCCTTCAAGAAGGCCTCGGAACCGGAGTTCGCGACCTACGCCGCCCAGATCGTGGCCAACGCGAAGGCGCTGGCGGGTGCCATGGCGGCCGGCGGTGCTCGGATCGTGTCCGGAGGCACGGAGAACCACATGTTCCTCGTGGACGTCGGCAGCATCGATCCCGATCTGACCGGGAAGGAATCTGCGACGTTCCTCGATCAGATGGGCATCACCCTCAACCGGAACTCGATCCCGTTCGATACCCGTTCACCGTTCGTTACGTCGGGGATCCGGATGGGAACTCCGGCGGTCACGAGCGTCGGCATGAAGCAGGAACAGATGCTCACCCTCGGCGGTGCCATGGTCGAACTCCTGCGCCAC
>JAYEIJ010000103.1:0-11702 GCA_034660035.1 Actinomycetota bacterium
AGATGGGGTTGAGATGAGTTACCCGAGCGATGACATGATGGTGCCAGACAGACAGGCTGCCGAGATTGCGGCGATCAGTCGTCAGCGGCTCCGCTACTGGGAGAAGACCGACCTGATCAAGCCCGATATTGAGCGGGAGATCAGTCCGCGCAATGTTGTTCGCCTGTACTCACTTCCACGTCTCGTCGAACTTGTTGCCGCATCCGAACTGCGTCATCAGGGCGTGTCCCTTCAGCACATCCGAAGGATCATCAGCCACCTCCGGACACAGGGGTACGAGGCACCGCTACGAGAGGTTCGCTTCGCACTATCGGGTGACCGCGTGCTGTTCCAACACGCGAACGGAGCATGGGAGGACTCGCGCCGCCCCTTCCAAGGGGTGATGTGGCAGGTTGTCGATCTTGCGGCGATCCGGTCCCGGGTTCAGGGGCGCCTGCAGCGCAGTCGTGCCGACGAAGGGGTGGTTGAGAAGCGTCGCAAGGTCCAGGCGTCCAAGCCGGTCTTCCGGGGAACGAGGGTGCCTGTCGAGGTTGTTAGGGGCTACCTGCAGGCAGGGAAGACTCCACGGGAGATCCTGGAAGCGTTTCCAAGCCTGACGGTGGACGACGTCAAGGCGGTCGAGGCGCAACTGACATCGGTTGCATAGATGCGCTTCGTGCTCGACGAGGACGTCGACGCCCAAGCGGTCGGTTCGTTCCTCCGTCGCCGTGGACACGAGTGCTGGACCATCGTCGATGCGGGCCTGGGCGGTGCCGATGACGATGCGGTCGCGATCTACGCGGATGACAGCGACGCCGTGCTGATCACCCACGATGTGGCTGCAACGCGCCGACGCCGGCGGTTTACCTTCGGTCGACATGTGTCCCTCAGATGCCACCAACTCGAGGCGGTCGATCTACTCGAGGAGCATTTCGACGCGTTGACCGAGCAGATCGACCGTCATGACATCGGCGTGTTTGAGGTGAGAAGGGCAGGCATCCGCTACTACCCACCTCGCTACGAGACCCACTGAGCCCTGTCGGCAGACGAGGAGCCGCTGGATGAACAATCAGCCTCGGCCCGTGTTTGGTCCGCGGCAGAATGAGAGGCAACTCGTATCGCAGGCCGAGCATCCGATCGCCCACCTCTGTCGCAACACCCCAGATCGTCGATCAGGCATGTGTCCACCCATTCGTTGAGAGCTGCCGGTCAACAATCAGGGGTTCGTCGTGATCCGAACGAACTCATGCGAGCGCGTGCGCTCGATGTAGTCGACGCTTCCGGAGATGAGGAGCTCGACGCGGCCGTCGAGTTCGCATGAGCTGATGGATGCACGGGTGCCGCTGTCGTACTCGACCGGAGCCCCAGGCTCGACTTCGCAGCCTTCGGTGATCCCCACGACAATCGGCTCTCCGTCGACGTACGTGCCTTCGAACGAGTAGGTAGGTCCGTAGTCCACATCGTATTCACCGCTGACCGTGACCATCGGAAGGATCGAGTCAGGACTCTCGCTGACGATGATGGCTGACACCCATTCGCCGAGGATCTCCTGCGGCAGGTCCGTGCCGCTGGAATCGTCAAACTGGAAATCATACGCGTGGCCGTCGTGGTCGACGATGTACCGGTTGTCAGTCAGCAGGATCGATCCCGAGGCTTCTTCGGTCTCTTCCAGTTCCCGCCTCACGTCGTCGGCGCTGCGGTAGAACCAGACGTGCACGAGGGCACTGAACGGCGCTGCCTCGTGCGACTCACCGTATGCCCCTCGTGACAGACCGGCCCCCCACAGAACGGGAAGGTCGCTACCTTCCACCACGGGCAGGTTGACCATCACCTGTGTCCCGTCCGACAGAGTCACGCGGTGTTCGACGATCGACTCGGCGAGGTCGGCAGCCGGAGCGACCGCTGCCGTGTCCTCGCCGGTCAGGGTCGTCGACGACGAGAGGTTGGCAGCTGCGGACTGTGCCGGTTCGGAGTAGAGGATCCGGTTGGCTGCGGCCACGCCACCGATGACGACGAATACCGCTGCGGCGGCGATGAGGGCGACTCCCCAACCGTTGACCGACGCACGTCGGCGGGTCACTCCCGGTACCGGCGGATCGGTCCACGCCTGGGCTTCCGCGGCGAGTCCATCCCTGAGGCGTTCTTCGAGCATTGTCATGGTGTCCCTCCAAGGTCCTTCTCGAGGCGCTCATGAGCGCGGTACAGACGGCTCTTCACGGTGCCAAGCGGGATGTCGAGCCCCTCTGCAATCTGCGGTGTCGACCAGTCGAGGTAGTAGCGGGCGACGACGACCACCCGGAGCTTGTAGGAGAGACCCTCAACGGCGCTCGTGACATCCGGATCGGGGAGGGCGTCCCACACGAGACCGCTCGAACGCGGCAGCGGACGTCGGCGTCGGAACACCGACCTGGCCCAGTTGAGCGCCACCCGGTAGACCCAGCCCTCCGGAGCGTCGTAGACACCGACGGTGTCCCACCGTTCGGCGGCTCGCGCCATCGCCTCGTCGACGGCCTCGGCCGCGACATCGGGGTCGCGTGTCGTCATCACCAGCGCCCGATACAGCCGGTCCCGGTTCGCCTTGTGGAAGCCGTCGAAGCCGAGGACCACAGGCATCTCATCGCTTAGCGGTTCGGCTGTCACCACGTCTCTTTCCAATGGTCGAACTGCGCTTGACACTTGGGACACGCAGCAGCACCGTGAATGGTTCCGCTGTTTCTCGAGTACCGCTACATGCTATTCGACGAGGCTATGCGACACACCACTTCTCATGCATGTGATAGTGTGTATAATCATACGTACTTATCTCGGGAGTACACGATCATGGCCACATCAACGGCCTATCAGGTCACCGATCTCGCTCGCAGCCATCGTGCGGTTGTTGAAGCGGGCAGGTCAGACTCTGGAGCGCTCATCCGAGACAAGGATGGGGTGCTTCTCCTACTCCGACGCGCCGAAGATGCCGAGAAGCAGGAGCGACTGGTGGGCTTGCTCATCGCATATGCCGAGGCCTCGCTTCAGCTTGAACTCCCTGTGGGGGAACGTTCGCCTCTCGCATATCGGAATCTCGCCTGGATCGTCCGTCTCGACGATGATGACCAGAGAGAGATGCTGTCAGAGCTGCTGGATGCGGTGGCGATTGCTGCCGCGGGTGGATCCGTGCGTGGCGTCGACGATCTCCTCATCGACTGGAAGGCCACCGCCGAGGTGGCCGCCGATCCCGCCCTGGCAAACGAACTCAGCGAGGACATCCCGGAACCACTCGAAAGTCCCGTCTGAATCGAGTCGCTGATGCCCCGAAGCAAGTCGAAATGGCGAGTCCTTCATGCCTCGCGGCGATCGAAGAAGGAGTGGCGACGGGCGGCTGACAGCATGCCGGACCTCATGGCTGCCGAGAAGCGTCGACTGGAGACACGGCCGACAGACCGCTCCGCCAACCCTCGGAGAACAGCACAACTGAAAGGGAAGTTGAAGGATCGTTTGATAGGGGACAAGCGACTTCCCCAATGGCAGCACGAGATCACCGGTGCCGGCCGGATCTGGTACTGCGTGGACAAGGAGCAACGGGTCGTCTGGGTGACGAAGGTCTCATTGAGTCATCCGAAGGAGACCGACTGAGCGCCTTTCGGTGTTCAGAGCATCGCGCCGCTCTCTTGGTTTGTTGATACACACGTCCCCCGAGGCGCGTCGGCTACCAGCGGCGATTGAAGAACAGCGCAACGCTCGTAGGCCCCCCAGCGTTTGGTGGGTAGAGACGCGTCTACCGTTCGTACAGGTCAGGAGCCAGAACGAGGATGATCGACGATATCGTGGAGCGATCCCTTCACCCACCAGCCGAAGACTTCGACGCCTTCTACGGTCGCTCGCGTGACCGTCTCTATCGGGCACTCGCTCTCACTCTGGGCGATGCCGACATCGCTGCCGATGCCGTCAACGAGGCGATGACGAGAGCGCTCGAACGGTGGGACAAGGTCGGTGGCTACGAGAACCCATCGGGGTGGGTGTATCGAGTCGGGGTCAACTGGGGTCGGTCCGTGCAACGCCAAAGCAACCGCAGACCGAGGAAGGCGCTCGGCTCCGACTCGTACGAGATGAGCATCCCGGAGCCCGCATTGGCTGAGGCGGTCGCTGCGCTGCCACCCCGCTACCGCACGGTGATCGTTGCTCGCTACTACCTGCAGTGGACGCCCGCCGAGATCGCTGAAGCGATGCACGTCCCGGGGGCAACAGTTCGGAGCCGTCTGAAGCGAGGACTCCAGCGGCTCCGACGTGAGATGGGAGCGAAACCATGACCGACCAACTCGAAATCCGACTCGAGCAGACCCTCGAAGCGCAGGCAGCGTCGCTGCCGAGTCTGGCCGAAGAGGCGCTTCCCGTGCGACCGCTCGCTCAATCACGCCCGAATCGATCAGTCGTATCGGGACCTGCCGCTGCGTTCCTTGCTGCGGCCGCGGTGCTGCTTGTCCTGGGAGGCTCGGCCTGGCTTCTGGGTCGAGCGCCGTCGAGCGTTGAGCCGGCCGCCCCCGACGGGTCGTACTATCTGTCGGGTCTTCCGGTGGAGTGGAGCCTCAGCGACTTCGCACCTGAGGGCTGGAGCCTCGGGCCGGTAGCGATCGCCGAAAAGGGAGCGGTCCTTGTTGGTCGGAGTGCCGAGGCCGCCCACGCCTCGCGAGGTTGGTTCTCGGGCGTCCCCACCGAGGACTGGGTCGAGATCGACGCCTTCGACGGCGGCACCGTCATCAGGGGAATCACCGGAGGGACCTTCGGGTTCCTTGCCAGCGGCATACGCCTCGACGGCACAGGGGTGACGGAGACAACCCTGGGTGACGGGCCGCGCCCGCCCGGCCCAGTCTCGACGGTCTGGTACTCGCCGGACGGGACCGCTTGGACCGAGACCGCCCTGCCGCTGCCGCCTGTCGCGGACCGTATCAGCGAGATCACCGACTACTACGTGCGGCCTGTCGCCGGCACTGACCGGGTCATGGTGATCGCCGGCGATGAAACCGACGAATCCGGGGCCGAGACGTCTTATGACGGAATGGTGATCCCATCTCGGCCCCTGGTGTGGTGGTCTGAGGATGGTTCGACGTGGGAGTTGGTGGACGAACCGGCGTGGGATGATGCGACATCGGTGGGGTCGCTTGCTGTCTCCGATGACCTGATCGCCCTCGTGATCTCGTATGGCGGGGACGAACCGCGCTCGGTTGTGTGGACCACTGAGGATGGGCGGAATTGGGAACTCGCCCACGAATTCGAGCAGGGCGTCCGCTGTAGTCTCGCGGGGGCTCCCGCTGGGTTCGTCGGAGCATGTCGTGACGGCTCGATCCGATTCTCCGCCGATGGGTCAACGTGGGTGACGAGCTACACGCCGCCTGAGGGTCTGCTGGTGGGTCACATCGCGGGCGGGGACGGCGGCTACGTCATGCTCCTCATGCCTGCCGACGTCGACGCTGTCGAAGACGATCTGTCCGAGGTGGAGCCGCTGTTCTATGCATCGGCAGACGGCTACAGGTGGGAGCCGATCTCGGAGCCGGGTTCCTTCGGACTGGGGTTCCTCCCGGACCACCTCGCTGCCTCGGATCGCGAGGTCATCGTGGTCGGCAACCGGTATGGCGAGGGCGGCCTCCTCGACCAGATCGGTTCAGAGGAGTCGGAGATGTGGGTCGGTCTTCCGCACGGCTGACCCAAGGGGCGCCGACGGACCTCCGAGGTCGGAAGCGCCGTCAGGCTCCGAAGGTGCGAAAGCGGTTGAGTCGGTCGATGGCTTCTTGCTTGGACATCGCGGTCACCTCGTGGTCGGACAGCCCGACGACGGTGACAAGCTGATGGATGACACCGGCGGAGATTGCGTCCGCGGGAGGCTTCTGTTGGCTGCGCGCCGGGAGGATCCCGTCTCTCACGCACGCCCAGAACTCCGCCTCCAACACCTGAAGCTGGTCACGGAGGATGTGGGCCCAGAGACTCTTGCCGTAGGTGTCCTTGTTCGGCGGGTGGGAGACACGTGTGCGCAGCACGGCGCCATCGGGGAGGGCGAGTTCATAGGTGACGTGGTGGCCGGTCTTGCTCTTGGCGTTGCGTACCGGCGTCCATCCTTCGGTTGTGCAGAACGTGTTGTGGTCCTTGCGCGATGGGGCGGGGAACGTCATTCGGGGACGCGAATGACCCAGTCGCGAAGCGCCTCACGAGATGAGAGCAGGATGAACTGGACGAGTGGCCAATTCGCCGCATGGTTGGGCGCCGTCCGGAGGCGTGCTTCCCAGTCCTCAGCGTATTCAACGAGGGCGTCAACGAACTCGTTGATCGCGTCATCAAAGGTGGGCCCTTCTGCGGCGACCGGCAATCCGGGGAGCATGAGGGACCATCCATCGTCCTCAGGCACGGCGACGGGGGTGGGGAGCGACGGCTCGATCGCTGCCAGGAAACGTGCCTGATCGACGACAACGACGCGCTGCCGGCGGCGCTCGATCACGGTCGCAGCGCCTTCGGCTGCTTCGTCGAGCACGGTGCTGAAGTTGTCTCGAGCGTTCGTTGAGCTGCGTACCAGGGTTGACGACACCGGCACCTCCTTCGTGTCCATGTACACACCGTATCAGGTTCATCTCGTACGTCAAGGACGTGTCGTACATAATGTACAACTTAGTCTCGGAATCTCTGTGGTCCGTTCGGGTGTCGCTATGCGTGTTACTTGATGAGAATGCAGCAGATGGAGGTCCCTCCAGTGGTAGTCACGCAAGAGGAGCCGGCGGTGACGGCGGCTCCTTTCCGAATGGACTTCGCGTCCTTCTACGAACGCGAACTCAGGCCCGTGATCGGTCTGGCGTTCGTGCTCTCCGGCAGCCGATCGGGTGCGGAGGATCTCGCACAGGACGCCTTCTTGAAGGCCTACAAGCAGTGGGAGACGGTCGGCGCGTACGACAACCCCGGCGCCTGGGTGCGCCGCGTTGTATCGAACAACTCGGTGTCAGTATTCCGACGTGGCAAGGCCGAGGCCAAGGCTCTCACGAGATTCGCCGGGTCCATGTACGTCGTACCGGACATGTCGCCCGACGCGATGGCGACGTGGGCGGCGGTGCGGAAGTTGCCGAACCGGCAGGCCCAGGCGATCGCTCTGCGCTACTACGACCGGAGTTCGATTGCGGATATCGCTCGCATTCTCAAATGCTCAGAGAACACGGTGAAGACACACCTGCAGCGAGCGAAACAGACACTCGAAGCACACCTCGACGAGGGAGGGGACCGCCCATGAACAGGCTCGAAGACCAACTCACCAGCGCAGCCGAAGAAGCCCGTCGCCAGGTTGCACACGTCCAGGCACGCCCTGCTGCCGGCGTGCGTGCCCGGATGTACCGGCATAGGGCGTTCGCCGGTGCCGCCGTTGCCGTCGGAGTCTTCGGTCTCCTCGGAGCGACAGCGCTCATCACGAACGCGAATCTCACGACGGACATGGCGGCCGTACCGGAATCGTCCGTTGCTGTCGCCACCACTGTTCCACCGGTGGTCGCCGTGCCTTCCGAGGAAGCGCCGCCCGAGGATGCCACGCCGAGATTCTTGCCGGGCGATATCACAGGCCTCGTTGCGAGCATCGAAGCCTCCTCCGAACTCCCCGGTTTCGAAGCGGTGTACTTGATCGACGGCGATCCCACGACGGCGTGGAACGATGACGGCCTGCGCGGGTTCGGAGCAGCGATCACGCTCTTCTTCGACCAACCCGTTGCTATCAGCGATCTCGTCATCCAGGGGGTCGGTATCGAAGACCGGTTCGTGCTGAACTACAAGGTTCAGGGCTACGAGATCAGCGTTGATGACAAGCCGGGCGTGATCCCGGGCAGACTCGTCAACTCGATGGAGCCGCAGCACATCGGTATTGACAGCGCGGAGACCACTGTGTTGACGTTGTCCGTGACAACAACATTCCCGGCAGAACCGCTCGGGGACCATCCCCCATTCAGCGAACTCGCCATTGGTGAGATCCGAGTCATCGGAGCGGCGGTCGACGGCTCGCCCGCCCCGACGCAGACCACGACCACGACCACGACCACGACCACGATGGTGGGAGAGGCCGGGACCGCCGATACCGCGCCGAAGGACGCCGTCGTAGGAGCCGACGATCTCGTCATTCAATCGGTCAGTGTTGAGGCGTTCCCGAAGGTCGGCGTATGTGTGAACCCCGATGATGGGATCGTTTCACCGAGCCACAGCGCGGTGGTTTCGGACGGTCCAACCTATGCGACTCCCCGAGAGGCGCTCGCCGCGTTCCTCACCGAAACCGATGGCGTGTTCCCATCGCCCCCGACGACACTCTCCAAGTCGGCGTACGTCGAACTGATCAGACCAGACGGGTCGATCGCCTACGGATACATGGGAGGATTCGAGGACGCCGGATTCGACTACGAGGAATTCGACCCGACGGAATGGGGACTCGCCACGCTGATCACCGTCACAGAGACCACCGACGGTTGGGCGGTCGACAGTTGGGGAGCCAGCGGCTGCTGACTACAACCGGAATGTGTTCGTACACGGGTACTTCGTCGGTGGTTGGTCCCGCGGCACAGAGGCGTGCCGTTACTCCGCCAGGGTCCAGAACGCCCGTGGATCCGTCTCACTCTTCCCTACCCAACGAATTACGCGGAGGTGTTCCATTTCCTTGAGCCTTCTTATGGCTGTGGGTCTTGTTACTCCCAGAAGCTCCTCGACGTCGCCCGTCCTCAAGCGCCCGGCCTGGCGAAGGGCCGCCACAATGTCATGCCAGCCAGGCGGCATGTTCTCAGCGATGTCCGGATCGACCGAGATCGCGGTGAGGACAACTCGAACGGATCCGGTCGTCTGCTGGTAGGAAGGAGCAGGCAGACCGAATAAGGCCATCTCTTCGAACATCCTACGGATTCCCTCTCCAAGTTCTTGAGCCCAGCCCTGCTCGGTACATACCCGAGCGATGCGCGGATTTCGAGCGAAACGCATCGCCTCTCTTGGATCGCTCGCCTCGGCCAACCCCGGGAACCGACCGGCGTTCAGGACTTCTATGCGATCGTCGAAGATCTCGACGCGGATATGATCACCCCCGAGACTGTAAGAACGGTGGATAACGGCGTTCACGATCGCCTCGACCCATGCCCCTTCGGGAATCACGGGCATGTTGGCGAAGCGCCCTGAAGATGCAAGCCGCCGCGTGGTCGGCTGCGATTCTCGGACTGCCTCGGTAGCTTGTGTGAGCACCTCGTCGACGGTGCCGTCGAAGGCCTGATCGCTGAGAAGCTGCTGCCGACTCCCGGTCCCCCGCTCAGTCCCCCGGTATCGGAGCACGCGGACGTAGGCGTTGGGGTAGCTGACTTGGGGGTTATCCCCGAACAGGAGAACGGCAGCGGCCGTGACACCATCCTCGCGGAGAAGACCTCGGCGGCGCATGAGTCTCTCTGGGTCAGGTGCGTCGAGCGTGTTGGCCCATTCGTGGATGCTCTCCCAATTCAGATCGTCCACGGTGAGGTTCGGAACTGTCGTTCCGTCGAACACGCTTTGACCTTTGTCGTACATGAGCTCTTGGCGCTGGCCGAAGGAGAGGCGTCTTGTCTCGTCTCCGACGCGTAGGTAGACCTCGTCGCGTCGATTGTGATGCACAACATCAGACGGTTCGACCTCTATCACGAGGAGGCGGTCGAGTGCCTCCGAACTGTTGACACACTCGATCTCGCGCACATGTGCCCGGACCAAGGGTTCCGTGAAATCGATAGCCGCCTGTCGCTGCGCGTTCACACGGTCGTCGTGCGCCTCGAGTCCTTCAATGAGATCGTCATGAAGCCCGATGACGATCGTCCCTCCTTCAGCGTTGGCGAGCGCAATCTCGACATCTGCCAACTCTCGACCGGCAACTCGGGCGCTCTTGCGCTCGTACCACTGGTTCTCGGAAATCGCGAGCAACGCCTCACCTATGTGCTCCGGTTCCTGAGTCAGCGCTTGTGTGACTTCTCCATGCATGTCCCTACCCTACTCTAACAATTTGATAGTAGGTTATGGACGGCGGAGTGAGCGCACCGATCCCACGGAAGGACGATGGGTGGCGGCCGACGCGTCCATCTATCAGCAGCACCAGCGGTTCATGCCGACATGACCGATTGGGTAGCCGCGAGCGGAATACCCTCCGACGCTCGCCCGATCCTCCGGATCGCCGAGCAGCACGCCTCCTTCGAGCGCATCCACCCCTTCACTGACGGCAACGGACGCGTCGGGCGTCTCCTTACGAACTGGGGACTCGTCCAGGCGGACTATCCCCCGATGATCATCCGATATCAACAACGCGAGCGCTACCTGCGCGCACTCGAACGAGCCGACCATGGAAACCCCACAGGACTCGTGGAGCTCTTCGCCAGAGCGATCAGCGAATCGATCAACAGATTCATCCTTCCCAGGCTCGCAGGTGATGCTCGAATCGTCCCCCTTCGGGCATTGGCCGAGGGAAGCCCTACTCGTCCGACTATCTCCGCCAACTTGCCCTGTCCGGCCGGCTGCGAGCTGTACGTCACGGGTCGCTGTGGTTCAGCTCTCAGGCGGCGCTCCTCGAGTACAGGGACAGCCGGAGCCCACGCGGTCGCCGATGATCCGCAGACACTGACAACGAGAAGGGATCGACGAGTTCGACTCAGTGGTGTTGGTGCCGTCGGCGGTTCGGCGCGAGACTGGTCGCGATGTTCACCATTCACGCGACGAAGAAGCTCCTCGACCGAGTGCCACAGCCGGTCATGCCTCCTGTATCCGAGCCAACTACGGCGCTCGGGAACTGGTACGCCACGGCACTGTTCTGGAAGCCACAGGTAGCTCTGCTCGTCAACGAGCGGACGTTGCTCCCGGTGCTCATGCCGCTCGCACCAGCCGCCACGCTCATGGTGCGATTCCCCGAGTCGCTGAGACAGATCCTCTGGGCGCAAGGGAGCCCGGCGGTGTTCATCGAGTTCGAGAGCGCCGCAATGACCGAAGGTAGGTATGCAAAGACGGCGAACCGGAGCGTGGTCGGGATCATGAACGAGTTCAGTTTCCTCGCCGAAGCCCACCGCGCCCATCGGGGCATCAACGATCTCAACGCGCTCGCGGTCAAACTGTCAAGAACCCCGTGCAGCCCGCTGTACAAGCGCCACACGAGTCCTGATCGGGAACTGACCGCCCTCGTAACTGCTTGGTCCGAGACCGGACAGAACAACCGGGACGGTCTCGTCTGAGAAGGTGGTCACTGTCTCCGCTGTGTTCCCTCGTCATCCCCATCACCAACGACTCCGTCGTTTCCTCAGGAGAAGCCGCCCGTCCGGATAGCGTCGTTGATCTCGGCCCTGTGGCGCGGACCGCACTGCGCCCAGCGCAGCTCTCTTTCGTCGAGATCCGCGAGGAAGCCGAAACGGTCGCGCACGCGTCACTCCCAAGCCACGACATCGACCGGCTGTGTGAGCTTGCCGATCGACTCGGGGCCGAAGCCCACACGGCCAGCAGTAGCCCGCGTGCACACCGCGTGCACAAGAGGATGAAAGACAACCGGAATCGACGCGAACCAATGAGCACTCGAAACCTTTACACAGCAAGGGTTTCTGGCGTTTCTTCAGGAACCGTCGGACCCCCTGTTCATCCCTGATAAGGATGAGGTCCCTGGTTCAAGTCCAGGTGGGCCCACGGTACGAGAACCCGGACACCGTCCGGGTTTTCGCACGTCACGACACCATTCCGACAGAATCACCCCATCCGGAGAACGG
>JAYEIJ010000104.1:0-2972 GCA_034660035.1 Actinomycetota bacterium
GCGATACGCTGTGAGCATGAGCACCGGTGAGCACCCCCTCGTGGCCCTGGCCCGGAGTGCGATTCGCTACTACCTGGCCACGGGCGAATTCCTCGACGCCCCGCCCGAGCCGAGCGACCCGCCGCCGAGCGGCGTGTTCGTGTCGCTCCACGACGGTGCCGCGCCGGGACACGTCGAGGGGTCCCTTCGGGGTTGCATTGGATCGGTGCGACCTCAACAGGGATCTCTCCGCAGCGAGATCGTCCGTCTCGCCGTGGCGGCGGCCACCTCCGATCCACGGTTCGCTCCCCTCCAACTCGGAGAGGTCGACACTCTCGACATCACCGTCTACCTGCTCGGAGATGCCGAACCTGTCGACGATCTCGACGATCTTGATCCATCCCGGTACGGCGTGATCGTTGACGGACCGGGAGGGCGCACCGGACTCCTGCTCCCTGCGATCCCCGGAATCTCGACAGCGGAGGAGCAAGTCAACATCGCCCGCCGCAAAGCCTCCATCTCCCCCAACGATCCGATCCGCCTCTCCCGCTTCGAAGCAGAGATCATTCACTAGGCCGCCTTTGGCGGCCGTACTCGGTAGTCGGTAATCGGTAGTCGGTATCAGGCCTCACTCAGGGCTCATTGGCCACGACTGGCAGCCGGAAGAGGGAAGCAGGCATACGCGATTGATCGTGGTCTGTGTCGCCGGGCGGGAAATTTCAGATTTCCCTGTCCGGTTTGGGCGATTCGGTGGCATCTTATGAGTATGACGACGCTCACCAAGAGTGAAGTGTTTCAGGAATACGGAGCCGAGTTGACCCGCTTCGCAACTTCGCTGGTCGGACCTACGGATGCACAGGACGTCGTGTCCGATGCGCTCATCACCTCTATGTGGTCCAACGGGTGGGAGCAGGTGGCAAATCAGCGGGCCTACCTCTATCGGGCAGTCGTCTCCCAGGCCCGGATGAATCATCGATCCGCGACACGACGCAGCGACCGCGAACGCCGGGCCGCACCGGTGCCGACAGGCCCCTCACCCAACGGGGAGGTTGATGTGTGGGAAGCGCTGGGCCATCTCAACGTGCCCGAACGGTCCGTGGTGTTCCTCACCTATTGGGAAGACCTGTCGGAGATCGACACGGCGACCCGACTTGGGGTGAGTGAACGGACGGTGCGGCGACGCTTGGGTCGCGCCCGTCACAAGCTGGGGAGGTTGTTGCATGAGTAGCCAGCTCGACGATCGAATCCGCACGATGATGCAAACCGTCGTCGACGAGTCCCCACCGCCCCCTGAGATTCCCGTCCGTCCACCGGCACCCGTCGCCCCCCGACGGATCCCGAACTGGGCAGCTGCTGTGGGAGCCGCCGTTGCCGTGCTGGTCTTGATCGGCGGTGTCACGCTGCTTCTCGACGGCTCGAGCACTGACGATGTCATCGAGGAACCGATGCCGACGGTCGCCACGACGACACCGACGACCGTCCCCGACACAACACCGACGATCGCTCCCGACGTGACGCCGTCTACCGTCCCCGGCACGACGATCCCGGCAGCGCCGATCCCCGATCTGTCCGGATCCGGCATGCTGGCCATCAATCAGGTCAGAGATCTGGCTCTGGCACCCGACGCGGCGATCTGGGGCGCCACCGGAGGTGGCGTGGTGCGATGGGATGCCGGAGCTTCGATCCCTGTCGTCTACGGCGAACAAGACGGTCTGCCGGCAGCCGGCGTCTACCAGATCGTCGTGGCCGCCGACGGAACCGTATGGGCCACCGGCGACGGGTGGCTCGCGTACTACGACGGGACGTGGAACCCGGTGGAGGCGCATGCGGAGATGTGGGTCCAGGGGATGGCGGCCGACACCATGGGTGGGGTGTGGCTGATCGGACGATACGACAACCGCGTCCTCCACATCAACCGTGACGGTATTGAACAGATCAGTCTCCCCGAGAGCTGGGATAGCTTCGACGACATCGCCGTCGACACCGCCGGTCGGCTTTGGATGGTGAGCGGTGATGGCGACGACGGCGTTGTCGTTTACGACGGAAGCAGTTGGCGGGAGTACACGACCGCCGACGGACTCCCCGGCCACGTCATGTCCGACGTCGATGTCGCTCCCGATGGGACGGTCTGGATCGCCACCCATGCCGTGGACAAGGGGCAGCTTGATCCCGGTGAAGACCCGAGCGTGCTCGCGGCCGGAGTCGCTTCGTTCGACGGAGAGACCTGGACGACGTACACCACCGCCGACGGCCTGGCCTCAAACGAGGGCGAGATCGCCATCGCACCGGACGGCACCGTGTGGGTGATCCACCCCGACCCGACCTCGCCCTGGGGAGCGGTCTCGGCGGCGTCGCGGCGTGACGGCGATACGTGGACGGTCTTCGATGTTGCGGGCTCGCGGTGGTCGGGAGCCGTCGGGGGTTCGGACGGCACGTTGTGGCTGGGCACGAGCAACGGCGTCGTTCACTTCGACGGCGCCTCCACGACGCGGCATGTGGTGCCCGACGAGATGGCTCCCGCAGTGATTCCGCTCACGCTCGAACCGACCACTTCGGCAGCGATATCGGTCGATGCGGGGCCGTTCGGCGAGGTCACCTGGCAGACCTTTGACGTGCTCGCCGGTCACGGCCTCGGCGTCGGTATCGCGACGCCGCACGGCTTCGTGGCAAACAGTGACGTGTCCTTGATGACGAGTCCCGACGGTGTGAAGTGGACCGCCGTGGAACCCCCTCTCAACGCAGGAATCCTTGCCGCCTCGGGGGAGGATCTCTACGCCGGCGCTGTGCGGTTCGCGTGGACGGGGACGACGTGGCGAGCCGCGAGCGTTCTCGAGATCAACGGACCGGAATCGGACTCGAGGATCGCGCAGATGGCGTTCGGTGACGGCATCACCGTCATGACCAATGAGTCCCAGATCTTCTTCTCGACCGATGGGAACACGTTCGATCCGGCGATCCAGGGTCCGGATCCGAAGAGCAATCTGCACGAACCC
>JAYEIJ010000105.1:0-34760 GCA_034660035.1 Actinomycetota bacterium
TGAAGGTCTCTCTGTCGCCTTCGTAGAGGGCTTGGAGGCGACGCTCCTCGAGATCCTGAAAGATCGCCTCGATCTCGGCGAGGCGGTCCACGGTCGTCGTGGTGGCTTGCGTCGTCGTCGTCGTGGTTGTCGGAGGCAAGGTCGTCGTCGTGACTGCGAGTGTCGTCGTTGGGGCCGGGACCGCAGAAGGCGTCGTGGCCGGGGATCCGCTCGAACTGCACCCGGCGATGACCACCATCAGACCGGTCACCCATGAAGCCATTCCCCTCATGGCGACACCATACGACCTAATCCGATTCCTTTCTAGGGGGCCAGAAGGCAGTTTTTCCCGAACTGCCGTTGTCCTCTGCCGGCGAGGGACGCCGAACGAAGGCCGCCGGCCATGCTGCCTCCTCGACCTGTTCAGGTGCCGATCATCACGAACATCGCGCCCACGAGAACAAGTGCCAGATGCAGGCCCACGAGCGCCACCCGCGGCCATCCGAAAGGATCATCGAAGATCCGCGGCACGGGGAGCCATCGGAACCAGAACCACACGCCCAACAATCCACCAAGCAGGATTCCCGCAGTGATGAGGATCCATCCCGTCACCGTCTCTTCTGGAGCAGCCACCACCATGCCGACCAACCCGACGGACACGGCACCGACAGGCACGACAAGTGCATAGCGCAGCGAAGGCCGACGCAAGCTCGCGGCGAGGATCACCGGCATCGCCACCCACCCGACGGCGAGCAACACAAGGATCCAGGCTGAGGCCTCCTCAACGAACGCCAGACCCCAGATCACGCCGAGCGCCACGGCGCTGATCGCGACAAGGCGTCGCACACGGTGCGTGAACAGGCGGTCCCCGGTTAGTTCGGTGCCGGCGCCGACGCGAAACATACTCACGAAGCAACCCTCTGATCGATAGCGAGGGCGACTCTCATCGATCCTCCTCACACCAAACGTACAGCACATCTGCCAAGCGTCGAATAGGGGCTTTCCCCGACTTCCCAGGGGTCTGTCGCCTCACCTTTCGACACGAAGGGCCATCCGGCCCGTGACATCTGTCGTGCCTAACGGGCACAATGGGACCATGCCGGCGAATCTGACACCCGACTACAAGAAGGCCGAAGCCGCCTACAAGCGAGCAAGGGATCCTCAGGAGCGCCTCGATCTGCTCCAACTGATGCACCGAACGATCCCAAAGCACAAGGGGACCGAGCACCTCCGGGCTGAGATCAAGACCAAGATCAAGGACTTGAAGGCTGAGCTCACGGCCCCTTCGAAGGGCGGCGTACGGACCGGGCCGGCGACGTTCATCCATCCCGATGGTGCTGCCCAGGTAGCGATCCTCGGACCGCCCAACACCGGCAAGTCGACGCTCCACGCGGCGCTCACCGGATCGCACACGGACATCGGTTCGTATCCGTTCACCACCCAGTACCCGGAGCCGGGGATGCTGAACGTCGATGACGCTGCGATCCAACTCGTCGATCTTCCGCCGATCTCGAATCTGCACCCGATTCCCTGGATCGGGAACACGCTTCAGTCGGCCGACGGCGCACTCTTCGTCATAGATCTCAGCCAGCCGGGATGCGTCGAGCAGATCGTCCTGGTGCGGGAGATCCTCGAAGAGCGGAGGGTCACACTCGTCGGAAACTGGGACTCAGACCATGCGCCGGACGACGATCCGTTCGCTATCCGCATCCCGACGCTGCTCATCGCGAACAAGGCTGATGTGATTCCGGACATCGAAGGCGACCTTGCCGTGTGCCGGGAACTCGGCGACCTTCACTTTCCCACGGTCGTGGTGTCGGCGACCACGGGTGACGGGCTCGACGAGATCGGGCCGTGGCTCTTCCGGAACCTCGACATCGTTCGTGTGTACACGAAGGTGCCGGGGAAAGACGCCGACAAGGACCGCCCGTACACGGTCCGTCACGGGGCCACGGTCGACGACGTCGCCCGACTCGTGCACCGGGATCTTGCGGCTTCGTTCCGCCATGCCCGCATCTGGGGTCGCGGCTCCTACGACGGCCAACAGGTCGGCAAAGACCACGTCGTCGAAGACGGCGACATCCTCGAGATCCACACCTAACGCTGCATACCCAGGGTTCACAGCGTCCTATATGGCGCCGACAGCCCGCGGAATGGAACAGACCGCATACCCAGGGTTCACAGCGTCCTATATGGCGCCGACAGCCCGCGGAATGGCCGACCTCGCGGCTTCACCGAATCTTCACAGTCGCTGCCGGTCAACCTTCATATGGCCGCGGTTCCATACGGGCATCGTCAGAAACACCGTCAGAAAGGAACATGATGATCCGCAGAATCACCCTCGGAGCCGCGACGGCACTCCTCGTCGTCGGGCTTCCCGTTGCCGCGCTGGGATTCTCCCAGAGCGTTGACGTCGACACGAGCCCGACCTTCACGGCCGAGCGACTGCAGGTGGAGACCCATGAGCCACTCGAGTTGAATGAGCAGAGGCGGGTCGAAGCCCGCAGGCAACTCGGCGAGGTCCAGGAAGAGGCGGTGCAAACCCAGGAGCAGATCCGCGAGCAGAAGATGGTCCACGCCGAGACCGGAATCCCGGAAGGCGAAGAGCCGATCCAGGAACGCACCCGAACCCAGGTTGCCACCCGAACGCAGGTTGCCGATCAGACGCAAGCTGCCACCAAGACACAGAGTGGAGCGCAAAACCAAGTCCAGACCCGCGCCGGCGATGGTGAGCCCCAAGGTGAGCCGGTCGGCGATGGTGAAGGCCATCGTCACGGACAGGCCGACGGCGCCCCGAAGGGGAACGCCGGATCCGCCCCATCGACCGACTGCCCCAACGACGGCGAATGCACCAACGACGGTGGAGCCGCCGGGAACGGCCCCCACGGCAAGAACGGCTGATCCCCCCAGCCGAGGAGGAGGCGGCCCGCACAACTGCGGGTCGTCTCCTTCTACGATTCCATCATGTCACGCATCCTCGTCGTCGACGACGAACCGAAGATTCGGAGGATCGTCGCCTCGTACCTCCAGCAGGAGGGCTTCGAAGTCTCCGAAGCCGGAGACGGGCCGTCGGCCGTCGAGATGGCCGAACGCCTCGATCCGGACGTCATCATCCTCGATGTGATGCTGCCCGGCTTCGACGGCATCGAGGCGCTCCGACAGATCAGGACGAAATCGGACGTCTACGTGATCATGTTGACGGCTCGCAGCGAGGAGACCGACAAGCTCATCGGCCTCTCGGTCGGTGCCGATGACTACGTCACGAAGCCGTTCAGCGCGAGAGAACTCGTTGCACGAGTCAAGGCCGTGCTGCGACGAAGCCGACAGGGCAGCCAGCCGGAGACCGACCGCATCACCGTCGGATCGCTCACGCTGGACGAAGCCACCCGGGTCGTCACCGTGGATGGAGCACCCATCGATCTGACGGCACTCGAGTTCGACCTCCTCGGAGCGCTCGCGGCATCACCCGGTCGCGTCTACAGCCGTGGACAGCTCATCGAGAAGGTCTGGGGGTGGGACTTCTTCGGTGACGAGCGCCTCGTCGATGTCCACGTCCGCAAGATCCGTCAGAAGATCGGCGATGACCCCGTCGATCCCCGATTCATCGCGACCGTCCGGGGTGTCGGTTACCGCTTCGTGGATCCGTCGTGAACGCGTTCCGAGGCCTCGGCCCTCGTCTCTTCCTCTCACACCTCCTTGCGATCGTTACCGCGACGGGGACCTTCATCATCACGTTCCGACTCCTCGCACCTGAGGTGTTCGGACGACGCATCCAGGGCTCCGGATCGCCGGGAGGCCCCCAGGGATCCGCCCGCTGGAGTCACGAAGTTGTCGCGACATTCGAAAGCTCGGTCGACACAGCGTTGCTCATCTCGATCATCGCTGGTGCCGTGGCGGCAGCGATCGTTGCATGGATCGTGACCCGGCTGCTGGCGCGACCGGTCGACGCCATCCGATCGACGACTCACTCGCTGGCGGAAGGGAACTACTCCGAGCGGGTTGCCGAACCGCCCATCGAGGAACTCGCTGGACTCGCCCGGGATGTCAACGCCCTCGCCGCCGCCCTTGAGTCAACAGAGATCAGCAGGGCACAGCTGATCTCCGACGTGACCCATGAACTCCGCACCCCGCTGACGTCGATCGACGGCTACGTGGAGGGAGCGGCCGACGGTGTGTTCACCGACGAGGAGATGCTCGCGTCGGTCACCCAAGAGACGCGACGCATGCGGAAACTCGTCGACGATCTGTCCCTCCTCTCGCGAGCTCAGGAAGGATCGCTCACTCTCGATCGCCGGGACACGGACATCGCCCGGCTGGCCGGGGAGATCGCCGACCGCCTCCGACCGCAGTTCGAAGCTGCCGACATCGGGCTCACAGTGTCGGGAACCCCGGTCGTCGTGTCCATCGACCCCGCCCGGATCGGACAGGTTCTCACGAATCTGATCGGGAATGCACTCGGGCATGCTCGGCCGGAAGGGAACGTAGTAGTGCTCGTCGAAGCGGATGCCGGTGGCGCGATCGTGTCGATCGCAGACGACGGCGACGGCATCACCCCCGAAGAGCTCTCACATGTCTTCGATCGGTTCTACCGGGGCACGACGACCGGCAGGGCCGGCACGGGAATCGGTCTGGCGATCGCTCGAAGCATCGTCGATGCCCACAACGGTGAGATCTCCGCCGAGTCCGACGGCCCGGGGACGGGAGCCTCGTTCACGGTCAGGCTCCCCTAACGCTGCATCGAGATTGCCCGCTCCTCACGCGGAGCGCCGAACCCGCGGAGCGAGTCGCGCCGACATCCCGAAGCGGATCGACCCCGTGGTACGGTGCCGACGTGGACGCCCCGAAGCTCATCATCGTCGGAACACCGTCCGTCGACCGGATCGACATACGCGGCGAGTCGCACGCGACCGTCGGCGGATCGGGATTCATCACAGCGCTCGCGGCTCGTCTCACCGGTGTCTCGACGGGTCTGATCGCCCGGGTACCGTCCACTCTGCCCGATCAGATTCGAGCGGCGTTCGCTCCGGGCGGACTCGACGCCGGCGGTCTCGTCCGGGTCGACGGTTCGTTGCCCTCATTTCACATCTCCTACGACATGAGCGAGTCGGCGACCTATCTCGCTATCGAACCGGGCAAGGAGGACGATGTTCGAGCAACGGATGTGCCACGCCGGTGGCTGGCGGCAACCTGGATTCACGTCGGACCGCTCGCTGCTTCGGCAACCCTCCAGTTGCGGTTCGTCGAAGATCTCATCAGCCGCGGATACCGCGGTGGCCTCTCCGCCGGCACCTTCAGCCGCGCAGCGACCTCCGAACCGGCCACGGTTCGGAAGCTGTTCGCCGCGGTCGATGTTGCCTTCCTCAACCGGGATGAAGCCGACCTGATCTTCCCGAAATCGATGCCGTCAGGCACAGTGGTGTGCGTAACCACGGGCCGATCGGGCGCTCGCCGATGGGACGGCTCGAACTGGACCGAACACCCGACCACTTCGGTCCGGGCATTCGATCCCACCGGTGCCGGGGACGCTTTCGCCGGGGCGTACCTGGGCGCGATGCTCAGTGGAGATCCCGATCCTGTCGGTGAGGGACTGCGTGTCGCTTCTGCGATCATTCAAGGTCCCGGAGCGGCGCCTCTCATCGATCGGCTCCCTCGATCCGCCACTGTTGACAAGGACACGAGCAATCCAGATCCGGGAAGCGTCGTGGTCGACCTCGACCGCACGCGTACGATCGCATCGGCGTTGACGCGCGCCGCCACGCATTCAGCACTCTCGTTCTCAGGTGCACCGTTCCCCGAATCGGGCGATCCCCACGCGATCGACGTCCTCGCCCTTGCGACCCTTCATCAGTACGGCTTCTGGGCAGGATCGGATCACGGCTACCGCGAACCGATGTGGGCATCGATCGATGGAGTACGGCGGAAGGGATCAGACTTCATCTGGGCGGCGTTCACTCGGGCTGCGATAGAAGATGCGAGCACGCTCGATCCGGATCGCCTCGCCGCCGAACCTCTCCTCTTCGATGAGATCTGTCTCGACGACGAAGGGCACTGTCCTGTGCCGGACGTCGGCTCTCACCGGGTGCTCCAGCAGGGGTACGGCGAGATGATCGGTCAACTGGGAGGGATCCGATCGGTCATCGACGACTCCAGTATCTCTCCTGATCCACTGGCAACGCTCCTCGACATCCTGACCGGTGTCCCCGGGTACGGCGAAGATCCGCTCGCCAAGAAAGCCAATCTTCTGGGCTTGATCCTCGCGAACCGCCCGGAGCGGTTCCTCGATCTCCGGGGACCGACCACGATCGCACCGATCATCGATTACCACATCATGCGCACGACCCTACGCACGGGATGTGTCCGCATCGAGAGCGAGGATCTGCGCTCGAGCCTCGAGACCAGGGCCTGGGTTGAGGCCGGTGAAGAGTCGGCGATCCGCATCGCAGCGCGCGACGCCATCGACGGCCTGTGCACGATATCCGGACTCGGCGTCGGTGAAGTCGACGGCTTCCTCTTCAACCTCGGCCGGACACTCTGCCTCGAAAGCGCATCGCCGAGATGCGACGCGTGTCCACTCGAAGCCGTTTGCTCTCGCCAGATCGACCTATTCCAGCCGATCTTCCGCACGACCGCCTACTGAGAGAGCAGGCAACAGGAGACAGAAAAGCGGCACTTCGGAAATGGGCAGGGTCGGCTGGAACCGGGGGACTGAAGGCAGTAGTACACCCTACGTCTGACGTAGTACGACCCCGAATCAAGGGGGGAGACGTCCGCGTCTCGAGGTTCGTGGGTGACGCTTTGAGCTTCTCAAGACGCTCGCGTAGAACCCGAGCGGTTTCCCCGACCGATACAAGACCTCCGAGTCGGTATTCGTTCTACGTACTACGTACTTTCCGAGGCTTCACCCCGCTCAAATCCGAAGAGTCAGAAAAGCGTCCCCCCGGAGAACCGGAGAGACGCTCTGCTGATCTGCTGATCTGCTGATCTGCTGATCTACTCTTCTTCGACGGCTTCAGCCACTTCTTCCTCAGCCGCTGCTTCCTCTTCAGCGATCTCTTCGGCGACGTCGGCGATTTCGTCGAGGGCTTCTCCCACCGCCTCTGCAGCTTCTTCCTTGGCTTCGGCCACCGTATCGGCGTCATCCAAGGCGGCTTCTTCAGCCTTGTCTCTTGCCTGAGAGACACCCTTGACGGCCGAGACGACGGCATCCTGAATCTGGGTGACCTGGTCTTCAGACATCTTGCCGGCGAGCTTCTGGTCGAGGTACGCCCGGATCTCGTCTTCGGACATGCCGGCGAACTTCTGCTTCTGGTTCACGACGAGCGCCACCATCGCGCCGATTCCGGCCGCGAGCAGGATAAGGATCAGGGTCTTGAGTGAGAACAATCTGCGCATGAGACCTCCAGGTCGATGAAACCTACATCTTAACGAACTACGACGTCATCGGATTCTGTAGATCAGTCCTTCTTGCGGCGCCGTGACATCCAGCGCCAGATCCAGCCGAGCACAACGCCGAGAGCGACAGAAACAACCACTACGAGCCAGAGCGGAAGGCTCGCCGAGAAGAAGAGGAACTCGACCGGCGTAGAGTCCAGGTTCTGGATCACGAACACCGCCAGGCCAACGAGAATCACCGCCGTGACGATCATCCCGAAACCGATCTTGTCGTTTGTATCTTTGACGTTCTTAGGTTGATCGTCGGCCACGCTGCCTCCAAGATGGCGATGAGTCGAGCGTAGCAGCAAGAGAAGAGCCGGAAATCCCGATGAATTGCACGCGTGTGATTTAGAGTCTGCCCACCGTGGAGACATTGGGAATTATCGTTGCCTGGCTGTTGATCGGCCTGATGGTGACCGGCTCGGCCACCCTCTTCTGGGTGTCGCAGCGCTGAACGACCAACCGAGACGCGAAACAGCCGGGATCAGAGACCCCGGCTGTTCATAGAGCGCTCCGGTTCTAGCCCGAAACGGTGTTCTGTCTTGCTATCGGTGTCTCCACACGATGCGACCCTTCGTCGGGTCGTAAGCCGAAACCTCGACCTCGACCTTGTCACCGGCAATGATCCGGATCCCTCTGCCGCGACGCATCTTTCCAGATGCGCGCGCAACAACTTCGAGACCCGAGTCGAGCCGCACCTTGAACTCAGCGTTCCGGAGCGTCTCGACGATCACTCCCTGGGTACGGAAGGTGTCGTCGCCTCGTGCCATATCAGCGACTACCGACGGGGACGGGCCTCGTTAACGGTGAGGGCCCGGCCCTCGTGCTCGAAACCGTTGAGCTCTTCGATCGCCTTCTTGCCTTCTTCGGCATCGGGCATCTCGACGAAGCCGAAACCGCGGGAGCGGCCGGAATCGCGGTCGTTGATAATGGCGGCCGAGTCAACGGCCCCGTACTCGCCGAAGAGCTGCTCGAGGTCAGCGTTCGTAGCGCGGAACGAAAGGTTCCCTACGAAGATGTTCATGTCTGGTGCCTCCAATGGGCGTCGATTCGCGGACCGCTGTGGTCCGCACACGGGCGGGCTCTGTCGACCTGCCTCGAACCAACAAGTGCCACGGCGGCAGCGGACATCCCTCTGTGCACGAGAACCATAGCCTTCTCCGCGTCAACTGGGCGATTAGTCGATGACGATGGCCGTCCCGTAGGCGACGATCTCGGCCATCCCCTGCTGCTCCCCCATGTCGGTCGAGTCGAACCGCAGCCCGACAACGGCATTCGCGCCAAGACTCTGAGCGTGCTCGACCATCCGCTCGACCGCGACGCGCCGGGCTTCTTCGAGCGTCTCGGTGAACTGCTTCACCTCGCCCTTGCGGAGTGCTTTGATCGAACCGGAGAACCCCTTCGAGAATCCCGTTGATCGCGCGATGAGTCCGAAACAAACCCCTTTGTAGTCCACGGTCTCGCGACCGGGAATCGTTCCGACCGTCGATACCGGGATTGCGAGCGGTCCATTGAGTTCAGACATTGCTTGTGCTCCTTCTGGCGACTATGACGGAGCGATCATAGGACGGGTTCATGTCAGTCAGGTCTTGCCGTGCGAAGACTCCTCCGCGCGGTGGGTCCCATCGATGATGCCGCATTCGTTTAGCGTCACCACCGATCGAAGGACATGGACATGGCCACGGCTGGACGAAACGACAAGCGCACCATCTTCGGGTGGGCGATGTACGACTGGGCGAACTCGGCGTACATCACCGCCGGCAGTCTCGTTTTCGCGATCTACTTCGGGGACACGATCTTCCCGGAGGAGGGCGTCTCGATCTTCGGACGGGCCGTAGGGGCGGAGGCGTTCTTCGGGATCCTCATCGGGATCGGAGCGTTCGCCCTCTTTCTGGTGATGCCGATCCTCGGCGCCATCGCCGACTACTCGAATTCGAAGAAGCGCCTTCTGCGAACCTTCGCATACACGGGCGCCGTCTTCGCGGTGCTCACAGCAGTGCCGGGCGCGGGCGATCTCGGGCTCGCCATCGTTGTTGCGCTCATCGCCCAGGTCGGGTTCGTGTCCGCGAACGTCATGTACGAGGGATTCCTTCCGGAACTGACGACACCGGATACGATCGACCGGGTCTCGGCCAGAGGATTCGCCCTCGGCTACGCGGGCGGTGGAATCCACCTGGTGTTGTCCCTCGCCCTGCTGTTCTTCGCAGAACCGGTCGGTCTCAGCGAACTCGCCGCCCAACGGATCGTCATCGTGTCGGCGGGTCTCTGGTGGGCGGCGTTCGCGACCTTCTCCTTCTCCCGGTTGCGCGACCTCGGAAGTCACCGGAGTATTCCCCCGGCGTACCAGGCCACGCCGCTGCCGATCGCCTATGCGCGGCTGGGAATCGGACGCATCTGGCGCACGACCCGCCAGTTGTTCCGCTTCCCACAGTTGCTGCTCTTCGTCGTTGCCTTCCTGTTCTACAACGACGGTGTGTTGACCGTCATCAAGATCACGCCGGTCTTCGCATCCGAGACGCTCGATCTGTCAACGACGACGATCGCTGCTGTGTTCGTGGTGATCCAACTCGTCGCGTTCTTCGGCGCCCTCGCCTTCGGATGGCTGGCAGGAACGATCGGAGCGAAGAAGGCGATCCTCGTTTCCATCGTCGGATGGGCGCTCGTCACCGTCGGTGGCTACTTACTGCCGGTGGGCCAAGCAGGCGCGTTCCTTGCGATCGGCGCACTCGCCGGACTCGTCCTCGGCGGTGTCCAGGCGCTCTCACGCTCGCTCTACGGATCGATGATCCCCGAAGACGCCTCAGCCGAGTTCTTCGGTTTCTACTCCGTGTTCTCGAGGTTCAGCGCCATCTTCGGCCCCCTGATCTTCGCCGGCGTTGACATCCTCACCGGATCGGCCCGGCTCTCGATTCTCTTCCTGACCGCCTTCTTCCTGATCGGGGGAACGCTCCTTGCTGCGGTCGATGTTGACCAAGCGCGAGCCTCTCGAACTGAGTGGGTTCTCGATTGACCGGATACGAGTCTGACGAAGACTCCCCCTACCGCACCCTCGCAAGCACAACTAGTTTGCTGTCACCTTGACGACACCAGACTCCACCGGCGCAACTCAACCCGCCCGATCGCTGCATCGCTCGCTCGGCCTCTACGCCGTCATGACGATCTCAATCGGAGCCATGATCGGCTCGGGAATCTTCGTGTTGCCCGGCCTCGCATTCAAGATCGCCGGTCCGTCGGTCGTGTTGGCGTTCTTCCTCGCTGGAGTTGTCGTCCTGCCGGCAGCTCTGTCTCAATCCGAGATGGCGACTGCCATGCCGGAGGCCGGCGGCACCTACCTGTACATCGACCGGGCGATGGGTCCCCTCATGGGAACGATCGCCGGTTTCGGTGTGTGGTTCTCCCTCGTCTTCAAAGCCTCGTTCGCTCTCGTCGGTCTGTCGGCCTACCTCGAGTTCTTCGTCGACCACCCCGAACGCCCCGTGGCAGCGGCGCTTGCCGTCCTGCTGATCATCGTCAATCTCATCGGTGTTCGGCAGACCGCCGGTTTCCAGGCAGCGCTCGTCTCGATCGTCCTCATTCTCCTCGCAGGCTTCGTCATCCTCGGAGCGCCGAACACCGAACCTGCGGCGTTCGAGCCCTTCCTCTCGGAAGGATGGAAGGGCTTGCTCTCGGCGACGGCCGTGGTCTTCGTGTCGTACATTGGCGTGACGAAGGTCGCGAGCGTTGCCGAAGAGGTCAAGCGTCCGGGACGCAACATCCCACTCAGCATCTTGACGTCGGTCGGGATCGCGATGCTCCTGTATCCGGCCGTCGTCGCCGTAATGGTTGGCGTGACGCCTGCAGACGAACTGGCTCACACGGAGACACCGGTGCTCACGGCCGCCGCACACTTCCTCGGATCCGCTGGCACCTATGTCATCGCCGGTACCGCCGTGCTCGCTCTTCTGTCCATGGCGAACGCGGGGGTCATCGCTTCAGCTCGCTACCCGTTTGCCATGGCGCGCAACTCGCTCGCTCCCCCATTTCTTGCTCGAATCGGAGGCCGGTCGGGAGCTCCCGTTGCCGGGATCACGGTCACCGGGATGGTGCTGATCGTCCTCGTCTTGTTCGTCCCGCTCATCGAACTCGCCAAGCTGGCATCGGCGTTCCAACTCCTCGTCTTTGCACTCGTGAATCTGGCAGTGATCGCATTTCGCGAGGGTCGTCTCGATTGGTATGAACCCAAGTTCCGCTCGCCCCTCTACCCCGCCGTCCAGATCTTCGGCATCACCGCCTCGCTGCTACTCCTCACGCAGATGGGGATCATCCCTCTCGTCGGCGCCGTGCTCTTCGTTGTTGCGGGGGTCATCTGGTATCGAGTGTTCGGCCAATCTCGAGCCGTCAAAGAGTCGGCGGCCCGTGATGCTCTTCGACTACGCGAGGATGCCCGCCTGGTTCAGACCAGTGCAGCAGCGGTTGAGACCGGAGGGAGAAGGCACGTTCTCGTCCTGATCCGAAGACCGACGCGACCAAGTCGGCAACACACCCTGTTCCGGCTGGCGATGCGGCTTGCCGTCGCTCCCGGCGGACGAATTCACGTGATCAACTTCGATGCTCGGACACGACGCATGATCCCGACCGCCGACGACCTCGCCCAAGCGCGAAGACTCGGTATCGAGGTCACAACCGAGCACTACACGGACGAGGATCGGCGTGGCATGGTGCACGCCTTCGTTGAGCGCCAGGGAGTCGACCTGTTCATCGCCGACCTGCCGCAGGATCTGCGGGCGACCCGTCATGTGACGAGAGACCTCCACTGGCTCCAAGAGCACCTGCCCTGCGATTCGGCCTTCCTGAGGAACCGAGAGGTGGACAACATCGACCGCATCGCCGTCCTGGGAACCGGTGGTCCGTACGACCCGGTGAAGATAGAGATCGCCGATCACATCGCTCGCCACGAGGATGCGTCGATCCGTTTCGTCCACCTGACGCCGGTCGACGCACCACCTGCTCAGGCAGCGTCGATCCACGCGTACCACGAGCAACTCGGCGAAGTACTCACAGTGCCGTGGGATGATCGAGTCCGCCCCACCGACGACCTGATCGATACGTTGACCGGCCTGTCCCGGGGAGCGAACCTCGTCGTCCTCGGTGCGCCGAGCCACCGGTTCCATCTCGTGGCGGACCTTGCCGACCGCATCGCCGAAGCGGTCGACTGTCCCGCTCTCCTCGTCCACACCCCGACCCTCGAGAAACCGAGCCTGACAACCCGGGCCGTCCAGTGGCTGATTACGTGAGACCCGGCTTCGCCGGGTGTAGTCCGTAGTCCGTAGTCCGTAGTCCGTAGTCCGTAGTCCGTAGTCCGTAGTCCGTAGTCCGTAGTCAGCGAAAAGTATCTCTTCTTGCTGTTTGCTGTCCGCTGTTCGCTGTCCGCTAGTAGCTGGTAGCCGGCAGCTCTTCCTCGGCTACTCCGCTACTCCGCTACTCAACCGCTGCTTTCCAGGCTTCGCGGATTTTCACCTTTCCGCCCGTTCGGAGCAGCGCCCCCGAGTAGACGCGGGCGCCGATCCATACAAGAGCGATGGCCCCGAGCACCGTCCCGATGATCGCCACCGCGATCTCCCATGACTGGGCCGAGCCGGCGGCGATCCGTACGGGCATCACGAACGGTGCCCAGGGAGGCAGCCAGGAAGCGACGGTCGGGAGCAAGGCGTCGGAATCCTCTGCCGCCATGATCGCGAGAAGGTATCCCGGCAGGATCAATGCGATGGGGATCATGAGCGCTCCCTGGAGGTCCTCCTGCCGCGACACCGTCGACCCCACGGCCGCGTACAGGAACGCGTAGAACGTGTAGCCGAGGATGAACCAGAAGAGCAGCGAAGCGATGATCGGCAGACCGATCGCAGCCACGTCGATGTCTGGCAAGTCGGCGAGTTGGGCCGAGATGTATGCGGCCCCTGCGAAGATGGCGAGTTGCAGCAATCCCAGTAAGCCGATCCCTGCCACCTTCCCGACGAGCACCTGCCAGGGTCGGACACGCGACAGGATGACTTCGACGACCCGGTTCTGTTTCTCCTCAACGGTGCCCATCGCCACGAACTGGCCGAACATGATGATGGATATGTACAGGAAGATCGCTCCCACGAACGCCGCCCCCCGCTTGGCATCATCCTGTGTGTTCTGCTCTTCGAGCGTCGTGACCTCGATCGGGATCGGCTCGACTACCGACGCTATCTCGCCCTCCGAAAGCCCCAATCCGGTGAGCACGCCGGATTTCACCGTCGTGTCGATGGCGCCGTGGACGAGCGCCGTCAGCCGCGACGAAACGTTCTCGTGGAACACGATCTGGGTCCCATCGACGAGAACGACCGCCACGTCTCCCTCGGTCAGCGCCGTCTCCGCCTCGTCTCGGGACGGGAACCGGGCGACTTCGATATCCAGATCGAACAGGGCTGCCTGAGTGTGAAGTTCCTGTTCGATCCCGGGGAGTTCCTCCCCGGCCAAGCCGATCTTCGTCGCCTCGTCTTCGCCTCCCGAGAAGAAGTTGACCGCCGGCCCGATCGCCAGGATGGCCACCACCAGGAGCGACATCGTGATGATGAACGTCTTGTTCCGCACCCGCTCGGAGAACTCTCTCTTCGCCAACAACGCCACCTGGCTCCACGGCTTCATGGCTTCACCGCCTCACGGAACAGGTCGGTGAGACGCGGCGGCTCGAATACGAACCGATTCACCGTCCCGGCAGCGTTCGCGGCGGCGAGCAGATCGGCGACCGGCGCGTCGTCGTCCACGATGCAGTGGGAGGGTCCCGGCCCGTCGACGATCTCGACACCGGGCACATCCGGTATCCACGGCTGCCCGTCGATGTCGATAGTGAGACGTCGCTTCGTCGAACGGTTCTTGATGTCGTCGAGTCGCCCCGAGAGCACAACACGTCCCTCGGCGATGATGGCAACGTCCTGACACACGTCCTCGACGAGATCGAGTTGGTGGCTCGAGAACACGATCGTCACACCGCCGGAGGCCAGCTCCCGAAGCGTCTCGGCGAGCGATTCGACCCCGATGGGGTCCAACCCGGCGAACGGTTCGTCGAGTATGAGGAGTTCAGGATTGGGTGCAAGAGCAGCCGCGAGTTGAGCCCGCTGCTGATTGCCGTGTGACAGGTCGTCGAGCTTCCCATTGCCCCTGTCGGCGAGGCCGAGAACACCAAGCCAGTGGTCGACGGCTTCGTTCGCTTCCGCTTTGGAGAGACCCGAGAGCCGGGAGAAGTGGACGAGCTGGTCATGAACCTTCATCTTCGGATAGAGGCCACGTTCTTCCGGCATATACCCGAAGCGCAATCGCTCCGCAGGACCGACCGGTCCACCGTTCCATCGCACGGTCCCTGTGTCAGGACGGATGAGTCCGAACACGACCCTCATCGCTGTCGTCTTCCCTGCGCCGTTCGGACCGAGAAAGCCAAGGATGCGGCCGCGCTCAACGGTGAAGCCGGCGTCGTTCAGCGCCACGACGTCACCGAATCGTTTGCTGAGATCAACGAGTTCCAACATTGAGAGTTCCTCCAGCCCGTCCATTGTGCGTCCTGCGCAGCGAACACACCAAATTATGCACTTCGGAAATGAGCGGTGTCGGCTGCAACCGGGGAGAAGGGCAGTGGTACGTCATACGACGTTCGGAGGCTTCACCCGCTTCGCTCGGGCCAATGCCGGATTCCCGTGTCGGACTCTCTCCTCAGTCGAGACCGAGGGAACGACGGATCCGGTCCTTGCTTTCGTGCGGCAGTTCGAGTCGACCGTGGTCACCTGCCAGCGTCCGCACGCCTTCGAGTTCATCGACGGTGAGGCGACATGCCTCGCACGTAGCCAGGTGATCGATAGCCGCATCCGATTGTTCCGCCGACAGGCCCCCGTCGAAGAAGTCGGGCAGCAGACCGGCGAGCTGATCGCAGTTGAGATTCATGTCAGGTACTCCTTCAGTTGCCTCCGCAACGCCTCACGACTTCGGGCGAGGCGCATCTTCACCGCCGACTCCGAGATCTCCAGAGCAGCGGCAACTTCCGCGGTCGAGAGACCTTCCACATCGCGTAATACGAATGCCGCGCGCTCTGACTCCGACAACGACCCGATCGCTTCGTCGAGTCGGGCCGCGAGTTCCCCCGCCAGAACCTGCTCCTCAACCGTCTCGCCCGGACGATCCATCTCGACTGCAACAACGATCGGATCGAGTGGCTCCTCCCGTCGACGCCGTGTCACGGCGATCGCCTGGTGATACCCGATACGGTAGATCCAGGCAGCGATCGGTCCGTCCCCGCGATAGCTCGCCAGCGAATGGATCACTTTGATGAACGTCTCCTGGACGACGTCCTCCGCGAGATGGCGATCCCGGATGATCCGGTACGCCAGCGTGTAGACACCATCGGCGAAGGTGTCGAAGAGCCAACCCGGCTCGGGGGTTCTCACACTTGCGTGGCGCATGGCGACGCAACGGTACCCGACCCGGTCGGGTGTCGTTCATCGACGGATCTTGTCCCAGAATGCGAATACGAGTGCGACCGCGGCAAGGATCCACAACACCCAGACCCCGGTCCAAAGAGCGAAACCTGCGAATCCAACGGCGACGCCGATACGGATGCCCCGATCGACCGTCGAGATCCCCGATTCGAGAACCTCGCCGGTCTCGGCGGACTCGAACAGCCGCCGCAGGCCTCCGGGCGTTCGCGCTCCGACGACGCGCGTGACCTCAGCGCCGTCGGAGAGCGCCACGGTGGTCGGAACCGCCATGACCCGGTACTGCTGAGCGAGCTTCTGGTTCTGCGAGGCGTTCACCTTGCGGAGCACCACCCGACCCTCGAACTTCTCCCCGGCTTCGTCGATGAACGGCGCCATCGTCTTGCACACGGGACAATTGGATCCGTAGAAGTAGAGAATCTCAGACCGTGTCCTCACCATTGCATCGCTCCAAGCAGAAAGGATCGCTGATCAGCTGCCGACCTCGTCGCCGTTCGTGCGAACACGCAGAAGGGCGTAGATCGGGCAAACGCCGACGATACCGGTGACCAAGAATACGGCACCGACCGCGGCAGCTACCCATCCCCACGGCGACGGGATCACGCTGCCGAGACCGAGTCCGATCAACACGACACCACCCACCACACGCGCGATTCGATCCCAGCTTGCTTCGTTCTTCATGGAAGACCTCCTAGTTTCCGTTTCAAGTGGTACGACGCGGGCAGGAATGAATCGGTCACATGGGTTTGGCAGTACTCCGTAGACCGTAGACCGTATTCCGTATCGGACACTCGGGACGTTCTCATCTCATGGCAGAGGTCTTCTCGGCTACGGAATACGCCGCTATGAGCTATGAGCTATGAGCTATGAGGAGAAAGAGGGCTGTCGGCTATCGGCCCGGCGATCGCATGAAGTCCTCACAATCCGGCTCTTCGGATTTGAGCGGGGTGAAGCCTCGGAACACCGACGTCTCCCCCCTGATCCGGGGTCGTACTACGTCATACGTAGGGCGTACTACTGCCTGCAGTCCCCCCGGTTCCAGCCGACCCCGCCCATTTCCGAAGTGCTCAAGATCCCTGATTCGTTGCGCCGTCGGCGCGTAGGGTTATAGGAGACATGGCAGAAATGCCGCAGCTAGAAGGAGGTACCGATGGGTTATCCCAACGGGTTGCTCGGCTGGGCCGATGTTGCGGTCCCGGACACGGATCAGGGGAAAGAGTTCTATGGCGGACTCTTCGGCTGGGAGGCGATGGAGACGCCGGGCGACTCGATGCCGTACACGATGTTCGCGATGGACGGTCAGATGGTCGCCGGGATGGGGGAACTCAGGCAGGAAGACATCGAGGCGGGGCAGCCACCGGTGTGGTCATCGTACATCATCGTTGACGACATCGACGACGTTGCGACGAGAGCGAAGGATCTGGGAGCGACGCTCCTGACGGAGCCGATGGAGATTCCCGACGCGGGAAGGATGTTCTTCGCCATCGACCCGGTCGGTGCCGCGATCGGCTTCTGGCAACCGGGGCAGCACGGCGGTGCAGACGTGTTCAACGTCCCGGGCGCCATGGCGTGGAACGAACTCGACTGCCGCGACGTTGAGGCCGCCAAGACGTTCTACACGGAGTTGCTCGGATGGGGCGTCGACGTCCAAGAACACGACGGGTTCACCTACACCGTTGTCAAGGTTGGTGACCGATCCAACGGCGGGATCTTCGACATCACGGAAATGGTGCCCGATGAGGTTCCTGCGCACTGGTTCGTCTGGTTCGCAGTAGACGGAACCGACGAAGCCGCCGAGCGGGCACGCTCGCTGGGCGCCACGATCCAACGCGAACCGTGGGACACGATGTTCGGCCGCATGGCCATCATCACCGATCCTCAGGGCCCGACGTTCGGAGTAGTGACGATGCCGGAGGTTCCGTAATCCGTAATCCGTAATCCGTGTTGGTCCGCACTCCGGCTCACAGCTCATGGCTCAAGGCTGTCCGCTGTGAGCTCTTTCCCAAACGGCCCTAGCCAACACACGTCTTTGCGGGCACGATTGGGTCAGGCAACATGGAGGAACGCCATGGAGAAGGACATCACGATCAAGGTCCACATCGAAGAGGACGAGACCACGACGACCGTCAGAACCGTGCTCGATCTGATGGGAGATCACTTCGAGGCGAAAGGTCGCGCCAGACGGAACCCGATCGACGAACCGATGCCGGTGGTCGGGGAGGAACTCGCCCTGGCTCGCGCCTTGAACGGGCTTCAGATGAAGGTCATGGAGGCGGCGCAAGACAAGATCGCCCGCTACCTCAGCCTCTGAGAAGAACTCAACACCACGATGGCAAGACCGGGAGTCCGGCGAGGCTCCAATGAGGGACGGGAGTCTCGTCGGTAATCCGTTCGACCTTGCTCACGATCACGCCGCAACCGGGTCGTGTTTCGGGAGCTTCCTTCGCTGGCCTCTGAGCCTTCAGAGCAGACCCCGCCGTCCCATCTCCTCGGTGATCGCCTCGTCCGAGTAGCGGATCAGGTCGGGGGTCCACCCGAGGGGCTCAATCGGCGTTTCGGCGACCTCCGCAAGGAGATCCTCGATCGTGTCACGCAGCGTCCTCGCCCAGGCCCTCCCCCTTGCACTCGCCCGCAAGCTCAAGGTCGCGTCGGAGTTCACGGTGAAGACGCGAGCTTCGATCGCAGGATTCGTCCGACTCCCCTTCTCTCCGTAGACAAGCACGACGGATCCCGGCTCGACGTCCTGTATGCCGCCGGTTGCGATGAACTCTCCGTCGAATGCCCACCCGGTAGCGAGGGAGTCGTCGACGTTGGTGACCGTCTTCGCCCAGTTCTTCCTGCGCTCATCTCCCACGAGCGGGATCTCGACTGCGACGGTGAACGGTGCTTCCATGTTCTCCGAGGCTAGTGCTGCATTCCGCGAGTCGATCGATCAGGCCTCGCGCTCGAGCATCGCCTGTTCGAGGGGTCCCTTCCTCCGGGTCATGAATCGCATCGCCTGGATCGCAAGTACCGCGCCCCAGAGTGCCGCCACGTAAAAGAACCACCAACCGCCGCCGTTCAACACGTCGATGAGGAGAAGCGCCGACACGACGAGCGCGTACACCATCGCATGGCGGACGAACCTCATTCGCCGACGCACCCGTTTGCGGACCTCCCTCTCACCGGTCGCGCGACGTTTTCGCTCCTCAACAACGGCACGTTCGACGGCCTGTCGGGAGATGCCGACTTCGTCGGCAACGTGAACGAGTTGTTCCAACGTGAGACCTCGATCGGTCGGGTCCTCGACCAGGTCATCGAGACGTGCTGCGAGATCGATGATCTCCCCCACCTCATCACGAGGAAACCGCTGCTCCTGTCGCTGCCCGGCCATAACGAGAAGTGTAGAGGGCGGAAGTATCCAGTAGCCCGGCTTCAAGCTTCAAGCCTCGAGACACGCTTTGGTCTTGCAGCCTGCAGCTTGTGGCTTGCAGCTCTTGTCTTTCTACTTTCTATCTTCTACTGATCTACTGTCCCCTGCCTGTCACCTGTCGCCTGCGGGTACTTGGCACTCAGTCCTCACTACTCAATACTGTGCGAATGCACCACGATCTCATCACCGCAGTTCATGACGACTTCCCCCGGATCCGTGCCGAGCTCGAGGAACTCGTTCGCATCCCGTCGATCTCCGCTCCCGAGTTCGATCCCGAGCAGGTCCGGCGATCCGCCGAGAGGATCGCATCGTTCCTCGAGGAGTCCGGGTTCGAAGGCGTCCGCCTCCTGGAGATCGAGGGCGCACATCCGGCGGTGTACGGCGAGATCCCCGCGCCGGAGGGTGCTCCGACGGTGCTGCTCTACGCCCATCATGACGTGCAGCCCCCCGGACCCGACGAGGAATGGCAGTCGACACCCTTCGAACCCATCGAGCGGGATGGACGTCTCCTCGGGAGAGGGACAGCCGACGACAAGTGCGGCGTCGTCATGCACCTCGGTGCCGTACGGGCCTTTGGAGGCAACCTCCCGGTCGGCGTGAAGATCTTCATGGAGGGAGAGGAAGAGATCGGATCGGCCAATCTCGAAGCCTTCCTCGAAGAGCACAAGGAACTCCTTTCGTCCGATGTGATCGTCATCGGCGACACAAGCAACTGGCGTGAAGGAACACCTGCGCTCACGACGTCACTGCGCGGGCTCGTTGACTGCACCATCGAAGTGCGGACCCTCAAGCACGCCATCCACTCCGGCATGTTCGGAGGAGCGATTCCTGACGCGATCACTGCCATGTCCCGTGTGATCGCCTCACTCCACGACGACGAAGGCAACGTAGCCGTTCACGGTCTCGTCACCGGTGAGAGCGACGAACTCGACCTCACCGAGGACGAACTCCGAGAGCAAGCCGGTACGGTCGAGAGCCTCCAACTCCTCGGCGACGGCGGCCTCACCACCCGACTCTGGCGAAAGCCGGCGATCGCCGTGCTCGCCATCGACGCTCCGCCGATCAGTCACGCCATCAACCAACTGGTGCCGGTTGCACGAGCCAAGGTCTCCATGCGGATCTCGCCCGGCCAGAATCCACAGAATGCGCTCGACGCACTCATCACGCATCTGGAGACCGCCGTGCCGTGGGGTGCAGAGATCACCATCACGGCGGGCGCTCTCGGCGCGGCGTTCGATCTCGACACGGCGAACCACGCATCCAAGACGTTCAAGGAAGCATTCCGCATCGCCTACGGCAACGAAACGGTCGAGATCGGTGTCGGCGGTTCGATCCCCTTCGTCGCCGCGTTCGAAGAGGCCTATCCGGAAGCGTCCATTCTCTTGACAGGCGTCATGGATCCGGCCAGCCGCATCCACGGCCCGAACGAGAGCCTGAGCCTCATCGACCTCGAACGCGGCACCGTCGGCGAAGCGATCGCGTTGCGCATGCTGGGCGACTGATCAGCATCGAGAGGACCGCCGTACCATCCTCGCATGGATCGCCGTTCGCTGATCATCCTCATCGCCATCGCCGCCGTCGCCGTGGCGATCTCGCTTGCCCTGGTCTCCGCTCGCGACGACGGAGGGGCCGAAGCCTCCCCTCCCACGTCTCAGAGCACGTTGGAATCCACGACTGACGCGTCGGTCTCAACGATTCCGCAAACCACCGTATCCACGACGGTTCCCGAGACCACGACCACATCGACACCGGGACCAACCCTCGCACCGGAGAGCACCGCGTGCGACCCGTACGAGTCGGTCGAAGTCGCCGGCACGATCGCGTCACCTGATCTCGTCGAAGCGTCGGGCATGGCGGCGAGTCGCACGCGGCCGGGAGTGCTCTGGGCCCACAACGACTCCCGAGATGGTGCGCGGGTCTACGCCGTGGGTTCCGATGGCGCAGACCTCGGAGGGTTCGACATTGCCGGTGCCCTTGCCTTCGACTGGGAAGACATGGCCGCCGGCCCCGGATCGGATCCATCCCAGTCGATGCTCTACTTCGGCGATATCGGCGACAACTTCTCCATCCGCGGTGGCCGGACCACCGTGTATCGCGTTCCCGAACCCGATCCCGCTGCCATCGATGGATCGATCACCGGAGCCGTTCCACTGGAGTATCAATACCCGGATGGGATCTACAACGCAGAAGCCCTCTTCGTCGCCGACGGATCCGTCTTCATCATCACGAAGGATCGTGACGAGGCCCGTGTCTACCGGGGGGACGCGACCGGAGACGGATCCACGGTCGAGACCATGGAACTCGTGACGGTCCTGTCCCTCGGCGCGGAAGTCAGCGGCGCAGACATCTCGTGGGACGGTTCCACGATCGCCTTCCGCGGGTACAAGACCGTGTGGATGTGGCACCGATCACCGGGAACGCAGGTCGCCGACGCCCTCGCAACCGAACCTTGCACCGCACCGTCTCCGGATGAGGTGCAGGGTGAGTCGATCGCGCTCCTCGCCGACGGCTCGTACGCAACCGTCAGCGAGGGCTCCCATCCCGAACTGCACGTCGTGAAGCGCGACGCCTGATCATCTCGAGCGAGAAACGGCTCTCAGTCTCCGGCCAAGCGGTACGGCAGGTACTCCGGTTCCCACATGTCGGCGTCGATGACTTCCTCGAGGTCGTCGACGGCATCGGCGACTCCTTCTTTAATCGCTTCCCGGCCGACGGCGATCGCAACCGCACGAGACACCGCCCGCACGTCATCGATGTCCGGATACAGCTGGCCTTGTTCGATCAGATCATCACCGACCTGATCAGCCAGGGCGTACGCAGCGGCGAGGAACATCCGATCGGTGACCTCCTTCGCCTTCACCGCCAGTACCCCGAGGCCCATGCCCGGGAAGATGAACACGTTGTTGGCCTGCCCGATCCGGTGCGTGACCCCCTCGTGCTCGACGGGAGCGAACGGGCTTCCGGTCGCGATGATGGCACGCCCGTCGGTCCAGTTGAGGGCTGCCTTCGGTGTGACCTCGGTGTTGGCGGTCGGGTTCGACAGCGGCAGGATGATCGGCACATCCGTATGGGCCGCCATCTCCCGAATGCACTCCTCGTCGAACAAACCGGCCGTCCCAGAGACCCCGATGAGAACCGTCGGTTTGACCTGACGGATCACTTCGGCAAGTGACGGTAGACCGGCCTCGGTCTCCCAATCTACGATCTCAACGACCGGTGTCGCGAGACGTCGCTTCACTTCGGTCAGGTTGCGACGATCGTCGACCACGAGTCCCCGACTGTCGAGAACGTAGTGACGGCTCCTGGCATCGTTGAGGTCGAGACCTGCGTCCGCCATCGCGTGTGCGATCTGCTCGCGAATCCCGTATCCGGCCGAGCCGGCGCCGGCGATCACGATCCGGTGATCGGCGAGGGAACCACCAATCTTGCGAGTCGCCCCGATGAGTCCGCTGACCACCATCGCCGCCGTTCCCTGGATGTCGTCGTTGAATGAGGGAAGGAACCGCCGGTATATCTCGAGGTTGTGGAACGACGTGACGTTCGCGAAGTCCTCCCACTGGAGCAGGGCGTCGGGGAAGACCTCCTTCACCGCGTGCACGAACTCCCTGATCAACTCGTCGTATGCCTCGCCGCGCAAGCGGGTCTCTCGATATCCGAGGTAGAGGGGATCCTCGAGGAGCTCCGCATTGTTGGTGCCGACGTCGATCGAGATCGGAAGACACCTCGCCGGGCAGATACCCGCCGCCGCCGTGTAGAGAGCGAGTTTGCCGATCGGGATTCCGAGGCCGCCCGCTCCCTGGTCCCCGATGCCGAGGATGCGCTCATTGTCGGTGACCACGATCACCGGCGGCCGCTCGGCGTTGCTTGCGAGCAGCAGATCGACGATGCGGCCCCGGTCGCGCGGAGTGATGTAGAGGCCGTGGGCGGCACGGTACAACCGACTCCAGTACTTGCAGGTCGACGCAACGGTCGGCGTGTAGATGATCGGAACGGTCTCTTCGAGGTTGTCCATTATGAAGCGGTAGAACAGGACCTCGTTGCGATCCATCAGACCGCTCAGGTAGATGTTCCTGTCGAGATCCGTGGCCTTCGCGTCCATCTGGGTTCGCACCCGGACCAGTTGCTCGTCGAGCGAAGGGATGTGATCCGGAAGCAGGCCCCGCAGGCCGAATGCCCTCCGTTCATCCCGACTGAACGCCGCCCCCTTGTTCAGGAAGGCGTCGTGCAAGAGGGCCTCCCCGCGCTTGGTCACCGGCAGGTAGCGTTCCCCGGTCTCGTGATCAACGAGGGGGTGGAAGTGCATCAGTTCCTCCTGAATCGACGCGCCGAATCGGCGTCACTTGTCCGAGCAGCATATTCGCTATGAGCGAACTCACGAAGGGCCATTCGGCCGGTTCGCGCGTTGCAGTCACTGAACCCGCATCGGTTAGCGTTCAGCCCATGTCTCAGTTCAGGAGTTGGTCCTCCAACCTGCTCGCTCGACGCGGCACGACCGCGTTCCTGCTGGCCGCTCTGATCCTCGGAGTGATAGTGGGCCTGGGAGGCGCCGTCCTCGTCTGGGCGATCGAGTTCTCGCACGACGCATTCGGTGCCCTCGACGGACTCCTCGGGTGGGGGAAGTGGTTCGTCCTCGCCGCGATTCCGATCGGGATATTCATCGCCTGGGAACTCGATCGCAGATTCGGACCCGGTGTTGCCAGCGGCGGCGTGACCGAAGCGATGGTGGGAGTGGGGCTCCACGGAGGCTATCTCCCCACGAGATTGATCCCGGCGAAGATCATCGCCACAGCGGCAACGCTGGGAGCCGGCGGGTCGGGAGGACGAGAGGGGCCAATCGCACTCATCGGCGCGGCCATCGGCTCATCGTTCTCCCGGTACACGGGATTCGGCCAGGATCACGTCAGGAGCCTCGTCGCCGCCGGAGCGGGAGCGGGCATCGGGGCATCGTTCAACGCACCGATCGCCGGGATGCTGTTCGCCATGGAGGTGATCCTTCGATCCTTCTCCGTCCGTCACTTGAACGCCATCGTCATCACATCGGTGATCGCTGCGGTGACGACCCACCTCCTCGTTGGAGAAGAGCAGTTGCTCACTTCGCCGGCACACGAACTCTCCGATCCCCGCCAACTCATCCTCTACGTCGGCCTGGCTCTCCTGGCCGTTCTCTTCGGAGTGCTGTTCCTGCGGGTCCTGGACTTGACGAGCGGGTTCCGGTTGCCGGGCAATCTCCCGGGATGGCTCGTGCCGATCGGGGCGGGCCTCAGCGTCGCCGCGATCGGTATCGTCGACCCAACCGTTCTTGGCACCGGCCAGGCCTTCCTCTCGGGCCTCCTCTCCGCCACGTCCAACACGGATCTCGTCTGGTGGTCGCTGTTCATCGTGGCCGCGCTCAAGATCATCGCCACGTCCCTGACCCGGGCGGGTGGCGGTTCCGTCGGCACGTTCATGGCGGCGCTCTTCATCGGCGGTTCGATCGGGGCCGGATTCGCCACGCTCGTCGATCCGATCTGGACGCTCTCCGAGATCGACCCCGGCGCATTCGCTGTGGTCGGCATGGCTGCGACATTTGCCGCTGTCGCCAGGGCGCCGCTCACGTCGGTCATCATCGTGTTCGAGATCACCGGCGACTACGGCCTCGTCCTTCCGTTGATGCTCGGCGCCGCTTTCGCAACATATCTCGGGGAACGACTCCACACCGACTCCGCCTACACGATCGCCTTGACCCGCTCCGGCATCCACCTCCCCACCATGCAGGACATCGACCTCCTCGACACCGTCAGCGTCGCCGACGTGATGGCCGTTGTCGACGAGGCTGCAACACCATCGATGACCATCGCCTACGTCCGCGAGTTGTTCGATCGGCACCACCATCACGGTCTCCCCGTCATCATCAACGATGAACTTGTCGGTGTCGTCAGCCTCGGCGATATCGAGGGCCTCGACGACGAGACAGGACTCAACGTGAGCGACGTGATGACCCGCAACCCCATCACGGCAACACCGCAACTGCCGGTGTCGGCGGCGCTCGCACGGATGGCATCGTTCGGACTCGGCCGGCTACCGGTCGTCGATGACACCAACCCGACGCTGGTCGTGGGCATGTTCCGGCGGGAATCGGTCGTTCGTGCATACCACCACGCACTCGGGACCGCGACCGGTCGCGAACTGTATCGAGAGCGCGTACGCCTCCGCTCCCAGCCCGGGGCAGCGTTCTTCGAAGCCTCCATGGTTCGAGCCTCACCCATTGCGAACCACAACATCAGAGACATCCCATGGCCCGACGGAGCCATCCTCGTCTCGATCCGTCGCGACACGAGCGTGCTGATTCCCCACGGGAACACCCGCATCGAACCGGGCGACAGACTGACCTTCTTCGGCACCGGGGCGGCCCGCGTCGACGTGGGCCATCTGATGGAGCCAACCGAGGAGTCGACGGGTGACTGGCGAACCCCGAGGTAGCCCCATGGGGTTGGAGCTGCTCGGCCGAACCGATACATTGACGCCATGACCGATCGACCCATCGTCCCAGTCATCCTCTCCGGAGGAGCCGGCAGCCGCCTGTGGCCTGCCTCACGCAGCCGGCAGCCGAAACAACTGCTCCCGCTCGTGGAAGAACGAACGATGCTCTTGATGACCATCCAGCGCACCGACGCTGTGCCGGCAGCAGGAGCGCCGCTCGTCGTGTGCAACGAGGCCCAACGATCGGGAGTGGAGCGGGAACTCGCGAAGTCGGGCCATCCCGACGCCGCTCTCGTTCTCGAACCCGTCGGGAGGAACACAGCTCCGGCGACCGCTGTGGCGGCGCTCCAACTCTCGTCCGATGGCGCCGACCCGATCATGTTCGTCATGCCCGCCGATCACGTGATCAGGAACGAGGAGGCATTCGGCGAGGCCGTCGAACTCGCCGCCGACTTCGCCGAACAGGGATACCTCTTGACGTTCGGAATCGACCCGACGGGTCCTGAGACCGGCTACGGCTACATCCGGTTCGGTCACCCACTCGCCGCGGGTGTGCACATCGTCGAGGAGTTCCGAGAGAAACCGGATGCTGCCACCGCAGAGGAGTACGTCTCAAGCGGCCGCTACCTGTGGAACAGCGGCATGTTCATGTTCCGAGCGTCTTGTTTCCTGGCCGAACTCGAATCACATGCGCCCGACGTCCTCGATGCCGCACGGGCTGCCCTCGACAGCGCGATGCACGACGGATCGGTGACGCATCTCGACGAGATCGCGTTCGCCGCGGCGCCGTCGATCTCGATCGACTACGCGGTCATGGAGCACACCAACGCGGCCGCCGTGGTTCCTATCCACACCGGTTGGAGCGACGTCGGATCCTGGGCGGCGTTGTGGGAGATCGCGCAGCACGACGAGGACGGGAACGTGCTTATCGGGGACGTGGACGTCATCGACGTGCAGAACAGCTACGTGAGGAGCAGCGGGCGCCTCGTGGCTGCGATCGGTCTCGAAGATGTCGTGATCGTCGACACTCCTGACGCCACCCTCGTGAGCCGCCGCGACCGCTCCCAGGATGTGAAAGCGATCGTCGATCTCCTCAAGGAGCAAGGGCGGTCAGAAGCAGAAACCGATGGCACGGAACTCCACCCGTGGGGCAGCATCGCAACACTCGACCGTGGACCGGGGCACCGGGTCCTTCGCCTTCATCTCGAGCCGGGCGCGACGATACACCTCCAAGCGCACGAGGATCGCTCGGAGCGCTGGATCGTCCTCGACGGATCGGCGCGAGTTCGCCTCGGAGAGACGACACACTTAGTTTCCGAGAACGAGTCCGTGTTCATACCACCCGGCGACATCCACCAGTTGGAGAACACGTCCGAGACGGACCCCGTTGAGATGATCAAGGTTGAGGTCAGTAGTCCGTAGTCCGTAGTCCGTAGTCCGTAGTCCGTAGTCCGTAGTCCGTGAAGTGTGGCCTGTCCTGCTGGTAGCTGGCAGCTGGTGGCTCCCCCACCCCTCTTGCTCATGGCTCAAAGCTGGTAGCCCGTAGCTGTGCTTGCAGCTTGCATCTCGGGTCTTTCTACTTTCTACTTTCTACTGATCTACTCAACCGCTCCGAGTTCGTTGAGGATGAACGCCAACACGAACGCCTCGTCTTTCCAGACGTCGTAGCGACCCGATCTGGCGAAGTGCCCGGCGCCCATCTCGGTCTTCAGCAGCACCGGACGATCCCCGATCACCGTGGTCCGCAACTCGGCCGTCCACTTCGCAGGCTCCCAGTACTGCACCCTCGGGTCGTTCAACCCGGCGGTGATCAGCATGGCCGGGTACGCGCCCGCGGCGAGATTCTCGTACGGCGTGTAGGCGCGCAGCCACCCGTACTCCTCCTCGATGCTCGGGTTCCCCCACTCCTCCCATTCAACAACCGTCAAAGGCAGCGCCTCGTCGAGCATCGTGTTCACCACATCGACGAACGGCACCTCCGCAACGGCAACCGTGAAGCACTCCGGATCGAGGTTGACGGCTGCCCCGACGGTGAGACCGCCGGCGCTCCCGCCGCGCACGGCGACCCGGCGGGGATCGCCGTAGCCCGCGTCGGTCAGGTGCCGGGTCGCATCGATCAGATCAGTGAACGTGTTCATCTTGTCGGCGAGTTTGCCGTTCTCGTACCACGACTTCCCCATCTCCCCGCCACCGCGGACGTGAGCGATCGCGTACACGACGCCGCGGTCGAGCAAGCTCAACCGGGGGACGGAGAACCGGGCCGGCATCGAGATCTCGTATGCGCCGTACGCGTAGACAACGAGCGGTGCCGTGCCGTCGATCGGTGTGTCGGCCCGGTGCACGATTGAGACAGGAATGGAGGCGCCGTCCCGGGCACCGGCCCACTCTCGTTGCGTCGTGTAGTCGGCGGCGTCGTAGCCACCGAGGACCGCTTTCTGCTTCAGCAGCGTGCGCCGGCCCGACTCGACATCGTGATCGAAAACCGATGAAGGCGTCACCGGAGACTCGAATCCGTATCGCAGCAGGTCTGTCTCGAATTCGTAGTTGGCGCCCGGTTCCAATTGGTAGACGGACTCGTCGATCTCGAGGTACGACATCGTTCCGTCATCCGGGTCGACGATCAGCGCGGCCGGCAGGCCTTCGTGGCGGCCCCAGACGACAACGTGATCGGCGAAGCAATCGGGGTACTCGAGTTTCGATCCCGGATCGTATGCGACCACCTCAACCGCGTCACCCCCGTCTACGGGTACGCGGAGGAGCTTTCCGTCGAGCGCCCCTTCGTTCGTGACGATCCAGAACTCGTTGCCGCGATGGTCGACGGAGTACTCGACACCTTCAACGCGCGGCAACACGGCGATGGGATCGGCTTCAGGATCCCCTGCCGGCACGTAGCGAGCGTCACTCGTGATGGCAGACCCTGCTCCAATGAGGATGAAGTCTCCGCTGCGGGATCGCTGGACCGATAGGAAGTAGCGGTCGTCGTCCTCCTGGTACACGAGTGCGTCGCTCGACGCCTCGGTTCCAAGACGGTGTCTCCAGATCTGCCAGGGTCTCATCGCTTCATCGGTCACGGTGTAGAAGTAGTGGAGCGAGTCGGATGCCCAGGCCGCCCCGTAGTAGGTGTTCGGGATCTCGTCGTTGAGATCTCTGCCGGTAGCGGCATCGCGGAAGCGGGTCGTGTACCGCTCACCGCCGTCGGTGTCGGTGCTGTAGCCGACGATCGCTGCATCAGGGCTCACGGAGAAGTTCGCCAGCCGGAAGTAGTCGTGTCCTTCCGCTGAGGCGTTCTCGTCGAGAAGCACGGTTTCGTCGCCATCCGGGCCACCGTGAAGTCGGATCCAGATGCGATACGGGCGTCCCTCCTCGGTGCGAGTCGAGTACCAGTAGTCGCCGCGCTTCGCCGGGACAGCGAGATCGGTCTCCTGGGTTCGATCCTTGATCTCGTCGAAGATCACTTCGCGAAGGGACGCGAGATGGTCGGTCATCGCTTCGGTGTATGCGTTCTCTGCTTCGAGATACGCGAGGACCTCGGGATTGTCTCGATCCCTCATCCAGGCAAAGTCATCAACAACCGTCTCTCCATGGAGCCGGCGTTCGAATGGGCGGCGGGCTGCGATCGGTGCTTCCATGAGCCGGACCCTACCGGCGGCTTCGCGGCAGTAGTCCCGTAGTCCGTAGCGGCGTAGTCCGTAGTCCGTAGCCCGTAGCGGGGCCCGTAGCCCGTGAAGACTCTGCCTGATCTACTGATCTACTGATCGCCTTCTTGCCCACAAACTCACAACATGGAACTCGCTACGCTCGGCGCATGAACGTCGTTGCCGTCTTCGGTGCATCCTCCCCCGTTCCCGGCGATCCGGTCTACGACGACGGGGTCCGCTGCGGGCGACTCCTCGCGGAAGCGGGGTATGCCGTCGCGACGGGTGGCTACGCCGGTTTGATGGAAGCCGTGTCGTTCGGTGCATCCGGGGCCGGTGGGCGAGTCATCGGAGTCACCGTACCCGACGTGTTCCCGGATCGTCCCGGGGGTAACGCCCACCTCACTGAAGAGACAAGGACCGCCTCCCTGCTCGAACGTATCCACGAGATGGTCGACCTCTCGGTCGCCTCGATCGCCCTCCCCGGGTCTCTCGGAACGGCAACGGAGCTCCTCGTGGCATGGAACCTCGCCTACGTGGTTCGATTCACCGGTGCAACGCCGAAGCCGGTCATCGCGGTTGGCGAGCAGTGGCGGCACCTCGTGCCCCTCCTCACCGAAGAACTCCGGACCGACGGATCGCTCGTGTCGGTGGTCGATACCGTTGACGAAGCGGTGCAGATCGTCTCCACTCTCACTCCCGGTCGATGATCGATCTCCAAGACCTGACGAAGATCTTCCCCGGCACAGCCGCGCCGGCCGTTGATCGACTCAATCTCCACATCGAACGCGGGGAGATCGTCGTGTTCGTAGGACCGTCCGGATGCGGTAAGACGACAACGCTCAAGATGATCAACCGCCTCATCGAGCCGACCTCGGGCACGATCCGAATCGACGGTCGTTCCGTCGAAGCCGCACCCGTGCACGAACTCAGGCGCGGCATCGGCTACGTCATCCAGCAGATCGGCCTCTTCCCCCACCGAACGATCCGCCAGAACATCGGCACGGTGCCGGGCCTCCTCGATTGGGACAAGACGAGAATCGCCGAACGCGTCGACGAGCTCGCCGATCTCGTCGCCCTCGATCCCGACATGCTCGATCGCTATCCGTCCGAGCTCTCTGGAGGTCAACGCCAGCGCGTCGGTGTGGCTCGTGCCTTGGCAGCCGATCCCCCTGTCCTTCTCATGGATGAGCCGTTCGGCGCCGTCGACCCCATCGTGCGAGCCCATCTCCAGGATGAACTCCTCGACCTTCAGCAGCGGCTACGCAAGACGATCGCGCTCGTGACCCATGACATCGACGAGGCGATCAAGCTGGGTGATCGCGTCGCGATCCTGAGCGAAGGAGGCCATCTCGAGCAGTACGGCTCACCCGCCGACATCCTGCGCGATCCTGCGAATCCGTTCGTCGCGGACTTCCTCGGTACCGATCGCGGGATCAAGCGCCTCTCACTGATCCCCATATCCGATCTCGATCTCGAAACCGGCCCCATCGTCGACCGTTCGGCGACGCACGCCGAGGCGGCTGCGACGGCCCTCGAGTACGGCACCGACTGGGTCGCTGTTCGAGACGGCGACGCCGTCGACGGCTGGATCCGTATAGCTGACGTTCCCGGGGACGGCATGGCGACCGTCCGGAGTGAGTCCTTCCAGACGCGACTCACGACGGACTCCACGCTCAAAGAAGCGCTCGATGCGATTGTGTCGTCGCACACGTCGGTGGCCGCGGTGTTCGATGGCTCCGAACTCCTCGGCATGATCACCGCCGGCGCCGTCAGCCGCGAGATCCTCCGGTGACCATCTTCGTGCAGGCCACCGGCGGGTTCTTCTCGTGGGAGTGGGTGGTGAATCACCTCGACGACATCTGGGACCGCACTGTGGAACACCTCATGCTCACTGCCATCGCCGTCGCGGTCGGGATGGTGATCAGTCTCGCCCTCTCCGTCGTTGCACTTCGGTACCGATGGACCTACGCACCGATCACCTGGTTCACCGGGATCCTCTACACGATCCCGAGTCTCGCCCTGTTCGCCTTCCTCGTCCCCATCACCGGACTCTCCGTCCTCACGGCCGAGATCGGTCTCGTGTCGTACACGCTGCTGATCCTGATCAGAAACATGGTCGCCGGCATCGATGGCGTGCCGCCGGCCACAGTGGAGTCCGCTCGCGGCATGGGGTACACCGATCGAGGCCTCTTCTTCGCCGTCGAACTGCCCCTCGCCCTGCCGGTGATCATCGCGGGAGTACGCATCGCATCGGTCACAACGATCGGTCTCGTCACGATCACCGCCCTCATCGGCCAAGGTGGTCTCGGGTTCTTCATCCTGCGGGGACTCAACCTCTTCTACTCTCCCGTAGGAACGACCCAGATCGTTGTCGGCACGGTCGTCTCCGTCGCCCTGGCAGTGGCCGTCGACCTCACCCTCGTCGGTGTGGAGCGACTGGCGACACCATGGTCAACGCGAAGGGCCGTCACATGATCGAGTTCCTCGGTGACGTGGCCGCCTGGTTCGGCGATTCGGCGAATTGGCTGGGGACGACGGGGATCCTCAACCGACTCCGTGAGCATGTCCAGATCACGGTTGCAGCCACCGCCGTTTCCATGATCATCGCGGTCCCTCCCGCCGTCTGGCTCGCTCATCGGCGCATCGGCGGGACCTTCGTCGTGGCCGTCGTGAACATCGGCCGGGCCATCCCGTCGTTCGCGATCGTCGTGCTGTTCCTCCCGATCAGCATCCGACTCGGACTCGGCATCGGTTTCTGGCCGACGTTCCTCGCGTTGCTGTTCCTCGCCGTCCCGCCGATGTTCACCAACGCATACACAGGCGTCGCCGGCGTCGACCCGGACCTCGTCGAGGCGTCGCGAGGGATGGGCATGACCGATTGGGAAGTCTTGTCGAAGGTCGAGACACCGATGGCGTCCCCCGTGATCCTCGCAGCGGTGCGTGTCGCCGCCGTTCAAGTGGTTGCCACTGCGACGCTCGGTGCGCTCGTCGGATGGGGAGGTCTCGGGCGATTCATCGTCGACGGATTCGCCGTCAGAGACAGCGTCGTCGTATTCGCAGGCGCCCTTCTCGTCGCGGGACTCGCGATCATCACCGAGGTCATCCTCGGCACAGTCGAGCGGCGGGTTGTCCCGGCGACGCTTCGGTCTCGCGCCGAGGGGGTCGAGTCGGTCGTCGCATAATCCGGGAAGAACCATCCCTCTTGGGTGGTTCTCGCGGCTAGGTTGACCGACAATCAAGGAACGGGAGGAACCCATGCGGACACATGCCCGCAGGACCATCGCCGGGGCGGCCATCGTCGCGTTCGCGCTCATCGCGGCCGCGTGCGGGTCGGGTGACGATGGCGGACAAAAAGAGGGACCAACGATCACGATCGGATCGGCAGGCTTCAGTGAAGCTGCCCTCGTTGGAGAGATCTATGCTCAAGCCCTTGAAGCGGACGGCTATCAGGTTGAGCGCAAGCTCAACACCGGAACGCGGGAGATTTACGCGCCCGCTCTCGAGGCGGGCGAACTGGATCTCATCCCTGAGTACACCGGATCGGCGCTGACGTTCCTGGGAGGCACCCCGACCCCGGACTCCACAGAGACGCACGCGGCCCTCCGCGTCGCCTGGGAACCGAAGGGAATCGAGGTTCTCGACTATGCACCGGCGCAGGACAAGAACGGCTTCGTCGTCACGCAAGCGAACGCCGACAGTCTCGGCCTCGCGAAGGTGTCCGATCTCGCGGCACACAACGGCACGCTCGTTCTCGGTGGGCCGGCGGAGTGCCCCGAGCGTCCGCACTGTCTATTGGGTCTCGAGGGCACCTACGGCCTCACCTTCAAGGAGTTCCGCCCACTCGACGCCGGGGGCCCCATCACGGTGGCGGCCCTGCAAGGTGATGAGATTCAGGTTGGAACCATGTTCACGAGTTCTGCTTCGATCTTCGCGAACGGCTTCGTCCTCCTCGAAGACGACAAGGGCCTCCAGCCCGCCGAGAACCTCGTACCGGCGATGCGAGCCGAAATCATCGAGGCATACGGCGACGACATCAAGCAATCACTCAATGCCGTGTCATCGAAGCTGACGACCGCCGAACTCACATCGTTGAACAAGTTCGTGGAAGTCGACGGCGAAGACCCGGAGAAGGTTGCGGCGGAGTGGCTGAAGGCGATCGGGGTTGTCGAGTAGTCCGTAGTCCGTAGTGGTCCGTAGTCCGTGAACAGAACCAAGAGTCAAGAGCCAAGAACCGAGACAGCCCGGAATTCGGGTCTCGGTTCTTGGTTCTTGCTGCTTGGCTCACAGCTCATAGCGCATAGCTCTTGCGTCTTACCAGTCCGGCGAGGGCGGCCACCGCACCCGTTGCTGTGATCACCATGCCCGCCACTACGAGTCCGAGGCCCTCGGTTCGGAGTGAACGGGTGAAGACGGCGTAGCCGTTGGTCACGAGGACGTGGGTGAGTTCATCCGCGACCCGAGCGGTGGCGACTGAACCGCCGAATCTGCTCCATCCGTAGACGCCCATCCCCGCTATCAGCACCGCCAGGCCGACGGTGACCAGCGCGACCGATCTACGACGAGAGGGCATCACCAGCGCGACCGCCAGGAACACCGCTGCTGCTGCGGCGATGACGGAGACGACCGGGAGCCACCCTGCCGCCCGTCCCACAATCGGCAGCGCGTCAGAGTCGAGGATCACGACGGCTTCGAAGGCGTCGACCGGCACCATCTCGGCCAGATCAGGAGCGATCTGCGCGATGGGAGCGACGAGCGCCGTACGCACGTCGGTGAGATCCGCCGTGAACGGTTCGTCGGTCTGCGAGATGACGTGTCGGTGACCCTCAATGATGAGGCGATCGAAGACACCGTCGAATGAGCCGGAGTTGAGCAGCACGAGCGTGGCACGCTCCCCCGCGCCGCGAACGAAGGCGAGGAGCGGGACCGCGTCGACGGCTTCATCCATGAGCCGAACCGCGAGCGCCTCCTGAGATGAATCCATCGCGAGCACTTCAGCAGCGTGCTCCCGGAACGCCTCTTCGGTCGCTACGGATCGATCCATCCAGAACGCAACGGCCGATGTGAAGGTCAGAATCGAGATCAGTGCTGGGATGGCGAACATCGTGACGGCGGTACGGATGGGACACTCCTCTGAATCGCCGCGAACCCTACCGAGCGGTTCCACAACCTTTTGGCATCAGTGGAACTCGCGCCTTCAACATTGCGACTAGCGTTAGTGCGACCGATCCACCGGATCGGTCCTCGTAGGGTAAGGAGGCACCCTTGAAACGATTCAGCAAACTACTCGTCCTCGTCTTCGTGATGGCCCTCATCGCGGCAGCGTGCGGGTCGTCATCTGACGACACGACCACGACC
>JAYEIJ010000106.1:0-2878 GCA_034660035.1 Actinomycetota bacterium
CGACGCTGCTCAAGGCCACGCCGCTGCTGTTCGTCGGAACCGGCATCGTGATCGCATTCCGAGCGGGCGTCATCAACATCGGTGCAGAGGGCCAGATGGTTCTCGGAGGTCTCTTCGCCACGATGGCAGCCCTGTACCTACCGGAGATGCCTTCGATCATCATGATCCCCGCGGTGCTCATCGCCGGAGTCATCGGTGGCGCTTTGTGGGGTTGGATCCCGGGTGCGTTGAAGGCCTACTACCGAGTCAACGAGATCCTCAGCACGATCATGCTGAACATCGTGGCTGTGCAACTGATGGCGTATCTGCTTCGCGGTCCGCTCATCGATCCAGCCGAGATCGAACGTGGCACCCGTATCCCGCAGACCGCTCGCCTTGCCGAGTCCGCCGACCTCCCGATCCTCTTCGGCGATCGCCTCCACATCGGTCCCGTCTTGGCCGTTCTCTGTGCAATCGCCACCTACTACCTCCTGTGGCGAACGCCGCTCGGGTATCGCCTTCGCGCCGTCGGTCTCAGCGAGCACGCCGCCCGGTACGCCGGCATCCCCGTGCGTCGGACGATCGCCCTCGCTCTTACCCTGTCCGGTGCTCTCGCCGGTCTTGCCGGTGCCGTCCTTGTCTTCGGTAGCGAGGGTCATCGGATGGTGACCGATGGGTCCACAATGGGGTTCACCGGCGGAGCCGGCTTCAACGGCATCGTTGCGGCTCTGCTCGGTGGTCTCCACCCGCTCTGGACGATTCCGGCTTCCTTCCTGTTCGGTGGCCTCATCGTTGGAGGACAGGCGCTTCAGAGAGCGGTCCAGGTGCCGTCGGCCTTGATCATCGCCCTCAACGGCCTCGTGGTTATCTTCGTCGTGGCCGCAGATCGGTACCGGACGAAGTTGCTGGCCGTCGATACGCGGGAAGAATCGAGTACAGCCAGCGATGATGATGCCGACTCGGAGGTTCACGCAGCCACCGGGATGGGGGCAGTGCACGATGCCGCGCCCAACGGGACTCACTCGTTCGATCCGGAGGACTCGTCATGAGCGAGGTCTTCACCACCGCTGTGCTCATTGCCGTCGTGGCTTCTGCGATCCGGCTTGCTGTTCCGCTGCTCCTCGCTTCGCTCGGCGAAACGTTCGGTCAGCGAAGTGGCGTTCTCAACCTGGGCGTCGATGGGATCATGTTGCTCGGAGCGTTCACCGGGTATTACACCGTGCTGAAGACCGGCAATGTGTGGCTCGGCCTGTTCGCTGCCGCGGTCGTGGGACTGGTGCTCGGAATCGCGTCTGCGGTCATCGCGGTGACGTTGAAAGCTGAACAGGGCATCAGCGGCATCGGCATCTACCTCTTCGGTCTCGGGATGAGCGACCTCCTGTTCCAGAAACTCGTCGGAACGCCGATCCCGATCGATACGTTCCCTCCGGTTCACATCCCACTCCTCGCCGACATCCCGTACATCGGAGAGATGTTCTTCCAACACAGCCTGGCTATCTACCTCGCGTTTGCTGCCATCCCGCTCGCCACGTTCGTCATCAACCGGACCACCTTTGGGATGAACATCCGAGCCGTTGGTGAGTATCCGGATGCTGCCGACACGCTCGGCGTGAGCGTGTCCGGGGTTCGATACGCGACACAGATTATCGGGGGAACGCTCGCCGGGACCGCGGGCGGCGTCCTCGCCATTTCCCTCGGGATCTTCCAACAGAATCTGACGAACGGCGCAGGGTTCATCGCCATCGCCCTTGTCTACTTCGGTGCATGGCGACCGATCGGGATCATGCTCGGAGCACTGCTCTTCGGGTTCATCAACGCGTTGGTACTGCAATTGAAGACGCTGGAGGTCATCCCGCGTGATCTCTCGGATCTCGCGGCGATGGCCCCCGCCATCATCACAATCCTGGCGTTGGTCTTCGTGGCCAGGCGCTTCCGAGCGCCCTCCGCGTTGACCAAGCCATTCACGAGAGGGAAATAGGGGACCGCACGCGGTCCGAGAACAGAGGAGGAAACTTGAAGAAACGAAGTATCACACTGGTAGTCCTGATCGCAGCGTTTGCGCTCTTCGCTGCCGCCTGCAGTAGTGACGATGGCGGCGACGGAGGTGGCGACTTCAAGGTCGCGATCGTGGCTCCTTCGGCTTCGAACGACCTGGCGTTCACGCAGTCGATCGTCGACGCAGCAAACAAGCTCATGGACGACGGAGTCATCGGCGACGTCGCCGTCACCGATCTGACGTTCAATATCGATGACGCTGCTGTGGCGATCCGCGAATACGCGACGGACGGTTACGACCTGGTGATCGCCCACGGGTCTCAATACGGCGGATCCTTGGAGCTGATCGCCCCGGACTTCCCAGAGATCGCGTTCGCATGGGGTACGGCGGCCGACACGTTCGGTTTGGACAACGTGTACTCCTACGAAGCCGCGTCCGATCAGGGCGGAACGGTGATGGGGATCATGGCGGCGGCGCTCTCGAAGAGCAGCAATGTCGGGATCGTCGGTCCAATCGAGGTGGGCGACGCGAAGCTCTACGTCGACGGCTTCAAGGCCGGCGTGCTCCAACAGAATCCGAGCGCCACGGTGCCCGTCAACTATATCGGCTCGTTCAGCGATGTGGCTCTCGCCTCCGAGGCCGCGCAGTCATTGATCAGCAACGGCGCCGATGTGATGTCCGGTACCGCTCAGATGGTCTCCGGAGCGATCAGCGTGGCGAAGACCAAAGACGTGCTCTGGTTCGGCACACAGGCGAATCAGACGACCCTTGCACCTGAGATCGTGGTTGCCTCGCAGGTGTACCACTGGGAGCACATGCTCGAAGAGATGGTCAGCAACGTCAAGGACGGGAAGCTCGGAGGCGAGCTGTACAAGATCACGTTCGCCAATGAGGGGCTCGTCA
>JAYEIJ010000107.1:0-11408 GCA_034660035.1 Actinomycetota bacterium
TCCGGTTCGGGCAAGTCCACATTGCTCCGCTGTGTCAACCGACTCGAAGAGCCAACGAGTGGCACCATCCTGATCGAGGGTGAAGACATCACAGATCCGGATACCGACGCGGATGCGGTTCGACGCCGAATCGGCATCGTCTTTCAACGGTTCAACCTCTTCAATCACCTGACCGTTCTGGAGAACGTCACGATCGCCCAGCGGAAGGTTCTCGGTCGTTCCAAGGGCGAGGCGGAGAGGATCGGTCTCGAGAATCTCGAGAAGGTCGGTGTTGAGGAGAAGGCCGGCGATTTTCCGCGGCGGCTCTCGGGCGGTCAGCAGCAGCGAGTCGCAATCGCTCGAGCGCTCTCGATGGAACCGGACATGATGCTCTTCGACGAAGCGACGAGTGCCCTCGATCCCGAACTCGTCGGAGAGGTTCTCGGTGTGATGCGTACCCTGGCCGAGGAGGGGATGACGATGCTCGTCGTTACACACGAGATCGGGTTCGCCAAAGGTGTGGCGGATCGCGTGGTCTTCATGGACGAAGGCGTGGTGGTGGAGGAGGGCCCACCGGCCAAGGTGCTGGTCGATCCCGACCAGGAACGGACTCGTACATTCCTGAGGATGGTTCTCGAAGGCGAGTGAGCGAGGGGCCTGACCGTCGTCGGTAGGATGACGGCATGAAAAGGAAGACCAAGATCGTCGGAACGCTGGGGCCGGCGGTGGACTCACTCGGCGACGTGCGCAGGTTGATCGAATCCGGCCTGAACGTCGCCCGTTTCAACTTCTCGCACGGTACGGCGGAGGACCACGCCCGTCGACACGAATGGGTTCGGATCGCCGCGTCGGAAGCCGGCGTCTCGGTCGCGACGATGCAGGACATCCAGGGTCCCAAGATCCGGGTCGGCACGTTCCCCGCCGGTTCGATCACCCTCGCCGAGGGGGCGGATGTCACGCTCGAACCCGGTGAGGGTGAGGGTGACAGATCGACGATCTGCATTGCGTATCTCGAGCGTGTCGATCTTCAACCCGGTTCGGAGGTGCTCCTTGCGGATGGGATGATCCGCCTCGAAGTGGCATCGGCATCCGGTGGGAGAGCCCGAACCCGGGTCGTGGGCGGAGGCGAACTGTTCGATCACAAAGGCGCTGCCTTCCCAGGAAGCGACTCTGCTGTGCCGGTCATCACAGAGAAGGACGTCGAAGACCTTGCCATCGGCCGGGAGATCGGGTTCGATCTCATCGCAGCTTCGTTCGTGTCGTCTGGAGAGGACATTCGGGATATCCGAAGACACGTCGGGTACACGCCGATCATCGCGAAGATCGAGTCTGTGTCCGGCTACCGCAATCTCGATGACGTTCTCACAGAGGCCGACGGCGCGATGGTGGCTCGCGGAGACCTTGGTGTTGAGCTGAATTTCGAGAGTGTTCCACGAGCACAGAAGGAGATTCTCGAGCGGGCGAACAGCGTCGGGAAGATCACCATCATCGCGACCGAGATGCTCGAGTCGATGATCTCCAACCCCCGACCGACCAGAGCCGAAGTATCCGACGTGTACCGGTCGGTTCTCGACGGCACCGATGCCGTCATGCTCTCTGCGGAGACTGCGATCGGTGCCTATCCGGGCGAGACTATTCGAGCCATGGCCGCGATCAGTCGGGAAGCGGAACAGAGTCCGGAATTCGTGTCCGCACCGTACACGGCGATGCTGCACGATCGATCTCCGTACGCGTCGGCGGTAGCACAGGCCGCCGTGGAGACGGCGAACCGACTGGGGGTCGATACGATCGTCGCGTTCACCGAGTCAGGGACGACCGCACGGCTCCTCTCGAAACACCGGCCACGGGCCGACGTCTACGCCTTCACACCTCATGAGGCGACGTACCGGCTCATGGCGCTCTTCGGGTGTATCACGCCGCTGCACACGCCAACGCACCAGTCGACCGATGAGATGCTCACGTTCGCCGAGGAGTACCTGCTCGAACACGGGATCGCCCGAACGGGCGACACGACGGTGATGGTCGCGGGGATCCCGCCGAATCTTCAGGCCTCGACGAACCTGATGAAAGTGCATCGCGTGGGGAGTGCGACAGGGGGAACACCCAGGCATTGAGGGAATAGGGGACAGGGGACAGGGGACAGAAACGTGTCTCTGCGCTGTCAGCTCTACACTTTGGGTCCACGACGCTAGGAGCGGTGAATGGGGCAGCCTATTGAGGAACTCGATCGGGTCACGGTCGGTGATGTCGCGATCTTCACCGTCGATCGCAACCTCGCGAGCATGGCGACGCGTTCGTTCGACGAGGCTCCAGTGGAGCCGGACGAGGACGATTTCGTCGCGATCCTGGCTGCGAGGATCTTCGAAGCCGATCCCGCGATCAACCGGGTGTACGTCGCTGCGAACGCTGTTCAGGTGACCCGCCGTCGGGGATGGGACGAAGCCTCCAGCGGCACCGTTGCGTTAGTCATTGCGACCTTGCTGCGCTTCTACGACTGAGCCGACTCCGCTGGCAGTAGTCCGTATTCCGTAGTCCGTATTCCGTATCCGGTCCAGGGTTCTGCTCGTAGCTCGTAGCTCGTAGCTCGTAGCTCGTAGCTCGTAGCTCATGGCTCAGGGCAGGCACGGTGTTTCGGCCTGGCTCGCTGACCTCATCAGTACGGGGCTACTGCCAGCGAAGCCGGGTCATCCGTCTCCGTCGGGCGGCGGCGGGGGTGGTTCTTCGGCTGGTGGGGGTGGTTCTTCGGCCGTTGGGGCCGTGGTGGTCGTGGTATCCGGTGGGGTCGTCGTTGTCGGAGGTGCTTCGTAGACGCCGACGCTGATGGTGACCGTCGCTCCAGGCCGCAGGTAGGTGCCGGAACTCGGATCCATCGATAGCACGACGCCGTGTTTCGACTCGGTCTCGGTTGTCTCCCAGACCGTGTTGACGCCGTAACCGTTCGCGCCGAGTTTGTCTTGTGCGGCGACATATTCCATCCCGACCACGGACGGGAGCGGCACCGGGCAGTTCACGGGTTCACCGGTGACCATGCAGGCGTGAACGGCGATCTTCTTGTCCTGGGTGACATACCGCCAGGTCCAGGTTCTCTCACGTTCCTTCGTACCGTCGGGCTGCTTGATGATCCTCGTGACGGTCTGTGTGAAGCCGTTGATGCCGCTCTGAACCTGCTTCTCTTGCCCGGGTCTGAGGTCGAGTTCCTCATCCTGGGCCGAGACGTAGACGGTCTCCCACTCCTCAGGATTCGTGCGCTCACCCCAGTCGGCGGTGCATGTCTTTCCACCGTTGTTGCCGTAGAAGAGCACGGTGACCGTTGAATCCGTGTACGCGGCTCTGATGATGACCGGGGCGTCACTGTTGTTCCTGAACTTCACATCGGGGCTCGGATACCCCATCGTGGCTTCGATCACCTCCGGATACTTCGGGAAGTAGAGCGAGTGCGGCTTGTGCTCGACATCCTCGTAGCAGCCGTAGAACACGGCGTTGTAGAACGTTGTGGAGAACTGGGAGACACCACCGCCGATATTGGCCGGGTGGCCTTCGCAAACGACCGCGCCGTTGATGATGGCACAGTCCTCGAGGTAGCCCTTCGCCTCGGTCCTCGGCCCCACGACCTCGTTGATCGAGAAGGTCTGGCCGGGGAACACGACATGCTCGTCGATGGTGTCGGCCATGAGATGGATGTTGTGGACCCGGTTCCTGCCGGGGGTGTTGGTTGTGAACTTCGAGACGAGTCCCATCGGCCCGTAGGCCTCGGCTTCCTCGTTGGTGAGGCGCGGTTCGTCCCCCTGCGAGACCGGGAACGGCCCGGTCTTGGATCCTTGAGCGGCCTTCAGCAACTCCTCGGTAACGGCGGGCGCGTTCATCGTCGTTCCGTTGCGACCCGGGATGTAGTAGACCTCGCTATTCGAGATCTTCGCCTTGAACTGGGCACTCACCGGGGGCAGTTCGAACTCGCTCCGGTGGGGTTCGAGAAGGTCCCGGACGACGGCCTCGTCGAGCAGGATCGATACCTCCACAGGGTCCGTGCTGATCTCGGTGTAGACGGCTCGTGCGACCTCATCTGCTGTGAACGTCTGTGAATAGTCGATGTCGCTGTTGGTGAGGATGACGTCTGAGTTGATCATCCGCCGTACCTGAACAGCGGCAGAGTCGACGTCGGAGTTCGTCACCTTTGGCTGGTGGTCGACAACCGGGAGGCGGGCCTCCCGACCCGGGAGTACGGAGAGCGTCTCGACCACGATCTCCGCGGACGTCGACATCTCGAGCTGCTCTCCGGCCTGGGGGTACTCGACGACAACCACACTATCGACAACGGCGACAGATCCCTCATAGGCCGGATTGGGAATAGCGACGTCCTGCCAGATCGCCAGTTGGTCGTCGATCGCTTCACGGTCCATGGTGATCGGGAGGTGCACGTCGACAGGTTTCGAGAATCCGCCAAGCCACGACCAGAATCGGCTGATCGGGCCACCCTCGGTGCGTTGGGTGATCGCGTCTTCAACGGCGGCTACCTCGTCGGCTTCCACTGAGACGGAGGAAGGGTCGAGTCGGAACGGATGCTCGTTCACGGTGAACACGGCCGGCGTGGTTTGGAGTTGCCGCTCGTAGGCCTGGATGGTGAGCATGGCGTCGTCGTAGCTGAGGCCGCTGACGTCGATGCCGGCGATGGAGACGTTGCGCGGTACCTCGCCCTCGGCGATAGAACGATCGACCCAGAACACTCCTGCAGGGAGGAAGAACAGGGCGATCGGGAGGAGTGCGAAGAGGGCGAAGCGTGGTTTCACTGTGCGTTTCGATCCGGATTCATGGACTGCGCATGAGGGTACCGGAGCGGTCCGATAACGCGTGCCGGGCGCTCTAGCCCTCTTCGGTCGGCGGAGGAGGTGCAGCGGTCGTTGTGGGAGCGACCGTCGTGGTGGGCGCCGGGGCCTGTGTGGTGGTTGTAGCAGGCACCGGACACGACCCGATACCCAGGTTGCACGGGTGCTTCTCGATGACGCGAGCGGCCCCCCGGTAGCGGTGTGTGTACGGCTCGCGGATGACACTGCCGTCGGGCATCGTCATGACACGCGTCACGGTGACGCTCCAACCTTGCGAGCCCTTCGAGACGACCCGTTGAGATCCCGGCCTCACCGACGTGTTCGCCTCGTAGACAGTCTTCGGATCTGTGTAGTTGAACCGCTCGGATCGTTCCGATTCACAGATGCGACCACCGTTGTTCCCGTAGAACTGCACGGTGATCGTCGAGTCGCCGTCGTAGGAATTGCGGATGATGACCGGCGCATCGGAATCGTTGCGAAACACGACGTCCGGGCTCGGGAAGCCCATCGTCGCCTCGCGGCCCTCCGGATAGCGGGAGATGTAGAGGCTGTGCGGCGAGTGCTCGATGTCCTCGTAGCAGCCGAAGAAGATCGCGTTGTAGATGGTCGTGGCGTACTGGCTGACACCGCCGCCAACGTTCACCGGGTCATCGCAACACGTAACTTGACCGTTGACGATCGCTCCGTCGCGCTTGTAGCCCTTCGCTTCTGTGCGTTGGCCGACGACCTCATTGATCGAGAATTCATCACCGGGCCAGACGACGTAGCCGTCGATCGTGTCGGCCATCAGATGGATGTTGTGTACCCGGTTCACGCCGGGAGTCTTCGTCGTGAACTCTGAGACGAGGTCGAGCGGGCCGAACCCTTCGGCGTCGGCGGTGGTGAACCGTGGATCTACTCCCTCGGTGTACACGAGAGAACCGCTTGCGGTACCCGATGTGGCGGCGCTGAGTAGTTCGATGGCCACGCCTTCCGGGTCGAGGATCGTTGCGTTCTTCGAGGGGATGATCGATACCTTGTCGGTCTCGATATCGACGTCGAAATCTGCGTTGACCGGAGGCAATTCGAAGTCGGGGCGGTGTGGCTCGAGAATCTCTGCGACTCGATCGACGCTGAGGGAGATGTCGACCTGTGCGGGCGACTCCTGCACGAGTTCGACGATCGTGGCGTCGGCGATCTCGGACGGTTTGATGGTGAGGACGAGGTTCCGGTCTTCGTCATGCAGCAGAACCGGTCTCGACACCATCGTCTCAAGTGTCACAACCGCGTCATCGACGGCCGCCCGGGTCATGACAGGAATGGAGTCGATCAAAGGGAGTTCGGTGGTTTCTCGTTGGGGTTGGATCAGGACGGAATTGACGATGGTGTGAGCAGTCGGCATGTCGATTCTCTCGCCGATCCGCGGGTACTCGAATTCGATGGCGCCGTCGACGACTTCGATCGCCCCCTCGTACGCGGGATTCTTGATCGCATCGAGTTCCCAATCGTCCAGGTGGGCATCGACAGCGTCGTCATCGATGGAGATCGCCAGGTCGATGTCGACACGCTCGGTGAACCCGTTGAGCCAGGGAACGAAACCGCTGAACACTCCACCGCTGCGCTGGGTCAACGCCTCGGTGACGGCGCCGTCGACGTCGGCTGTGAGAGCGACTGTGGTCGGATCGAGGTCATACGAGGAACCGCTGACAACGAACGTTGCAGGCTGAGTCTGGAGGTTCTCTTCATAGGCTCGAACGACGACGATCGCGTCATCCTTGGAGAGTCCGCCGACGTCGACTCCTGCGACACTGACGTTCCGCGGCACCTCGCCCTCGTTCGCTGTCCGGTCGACGAGATAGACCACGAGCGGGAGCAGGAGGAGAAGCGCCGGAACGGCGATCGAGGCGATGATGCGGACACGGCGGGCGTTCATGGAGTCCTTGCGGGGGAAAGATCGAGGGCGAGTATAGGAACGAAGTTCGATAATGGGTGTCATCGTGAACGGCCTGTAATCCTTGGCCTGTAAGTGTTTCTGGCGTAGAGACATGGCTCATGATCAGTTCCCCCGATATCGCACCCGGCGAACGGATACCGGTGTCGGCAACGCTCTCTGTCACCTTCCGCTCCTGCCCCCGGCGACGTGGTGAGAAGCGGCGCGGATAGGCGCCCGGGCCGATCGTCAGGTGCTCTGGTGTCTGGGTTCGCAGCCGCCTTTAGATGCTTCGCCAGCCCACGGACCGCAGATCCTCCACCTATCCGCTGATCCGAGTGCTCGGTACTCGCTACTCGATACGGGGCCCTGTCGACGGTTCGCATTCGAAGACTCGCCTGTCAGGGCGCTCCGTGTGTTTCAATACGGGACCTATGGATCGCCAACCGGCTCGGTATCTCCAGGATCTGCTCGTTGCGCTTGACGCGAACGTGGCAGAACCCGCGCTTCAGCCCCTGGAGCGTCTCATCACGCGACCCGGATCCGGCGATGCGTTGATCACAGCGATCGTCGGCCCTTCCGGCGTTGGAAAATCGGCGATCGTGAATGCTCTCGCCGGTGCCGCAGTGGTCACAGTCGGGCCGTTGCGCCCGACTACTACCGAGTGTTCGATCTGGGGCGATGTCGATGCGGGGTACCTGCCCGGTACCAGGATCACCGGTCCGGAACCCCTCCAACACATGGCGCTCGTCGACACGCCGGCCGCCGAGCACGAGCCGAGCACGGTTGCCACGGTGCTTGATCGCGTTGACAGTGTGGCGTTCGTGGTATCGCCCGAGCGGTACGCCGATGCGACGACTGCGACTCTCTTGGCGACCATCCGGGACCGGGGGATTCCCATGAGCGTTGTCCTGTCGGTCGGAGCGCGGGATCCGTCCGGTTTCGAGGGAGTTGCCGGGGATGTGAACGAGAAGCTGGGGATGCCCATCGACGTCACGGTCGGCGAGGACCCGAATTCCCTGAGGCTCCTTCTGGATGAAATGGCGCGTAACCGTGGTCACATCATCGAGCAACGCGATCGAGCGGCGGCGGCCTACTGCGCTCGTCAGGTTCGCGACGTTGCCGATGTTCTCGAAAAGAGAACCATCGAATCCCGGATCGTCGCCGGGAAGGCAGACGAGGCGTTCGCCCGGGCCCGGGTCGATCGCCGGCAACTGGCGGCGATCGCAGACGAAGAGTGGGAGGTCGCCGCATCCGCTATTGCCTCCATGGCCGCAGAGGCGACAGATCGCGCGATCGAAGAACTTGCCGCCGGTGTTGCTCGGGATGAGGTGTTCTCGCGAACCGTCGCAGCTGCAACTTCAGCGCTTCTGCCGATCGATCAGAGTCCGATCGACGACTGGCATCGAGCGACCACGGACATCGCCCTGGCGTCGATCAATCGACAACGGCTTCACCCGCTGCGTTCGAGAGCGGTTCGTGATGACATGTGGCGGCTCTCGGTGGATCTGGACCGTCGCCCTCCCGACCGAGTGCGCAAAGCGTTGCGCGATCGTCTCCCGGATCTCAGATTCGACCGGAACAGCGCCTTCACCGTCGCCCTGAGGGATACCGGCTCATCCAGGATCGCTGCCTTCAGAAGTGATCTAGATCCGTCCCGCCGGGTTTCCGCTGCGGATCTGAGAGCGGCTGCAGACGCTGTTTCCACCGGGGGGTTGCTGACGGGGGAGGTAGCCGGCGATGCTGCGTGACCTCACACCGGCGCTTGATCTGCTTGATCTCGCGATCGCTTCTTCCGACGGACTAGCTTCAGAAGCGGATCGAAAGACGGCGTCAGTTCTTGCGGATGCCGCGCGCCGTCGGCAGAACTACCTCAGCGGCGCAGTCATCGTCGCGATTGCTGGAGGAACCGGATCGGGGAAGTCCAGCCTCCTCAATGCTCTCGCCGGCCGCGAGGTCGCTTCTGTGAGCGCTCTCAGGCCGCACACGAATGAGCCTCTTGCGTGGATCCCGATAGGAGACGACGCGATCTCCGCGATGGTGGCGGCCCTCGGTGTCAACACTGTCGTCGAGCACGACGCCGGGAATGGTCTTGCCATCATCGATCTCCCTGATCTCGATAGCGTCGAACACGATCATCGATCACTCGTGGAGGTCACCATCCCTCTTGTCGACGCGGTGATCTGGATGTTCGATCCGGTCAAGTATCACGACCCCTCGATTCATGACGAGTTTCTGGCCGTTGTGACCGAATACGAGCCGGTGTTCATCTTCGTCCTCAACAAGATCGATCTTCTCGACGACGCGGGATCGGACGCGGTCGAAGCTCATTTGGGCGACGTCCTCAAGATGGATGGATTCCACGACCCCGAAGTGCTCGCTGTGGCCGCCGCTCCGCCCGACGGGGAACCGATCGGTATCAAGACACTGATGGCCTCGCTCGAGCGCACGTTCGTGGACAAGCGTGCCGATCGGGTGAAGCTCGTTGCGGATATCCTTCGAGCGGGCCGGCGTCTTGCCGGTGACGCGAACGTGTGGATCGGAACACCCGACGATGCTCACGATCAGATCCGTGACGCCGCCGGCGAAGCGGACCGTCTCTCTCATGTGCTCGATCGCCTTGAGATCGGCGGACCACTCAGGGCCGAGATCGTGTCATCCGATGATGATGCCGGGGCGATCGACAAAGAGTTGCGGCGCCGAGCCGAACTCGCAGCGGTGGTCGCTGCTCTCGGCGTCGTGTGTGCGGAGATCTCTCATCATGACCGGAGGCAGCAGCTGTGAGCATCGAAGTGACGGTGTGGACCGAGATCTGGCAGACGGCGGTGATCCTTGTTGGGGCGATCGCCATCTGGATCGTGGCACGAGCCCTCATCCGTCGGTGGGGCAGACGTGTGCGATCGAAACTCGAGTCGACTGGTGACATCAGGGATCGAGCGAGGGCTCAGCGCTTCGAAACGGTCTCTCGAACGTTCTCTACGGTGGTCTTCCTGGTGGTCGTCTCGGTCGCTGTGCTCATCGTGTTGGCGGTCTGGGGCGTGCCGATCGTTCCGCTCGTCGCATCGCTGTCGGTCGTCGGCGTCGCCGTTGGATTCGGTGCGCAGTCCTTCATCAAGGACGTGATCGCCGGTCTCTTCGTGCTGATCGAAGATCAGTACGCGATCGGTGACGTCGTGGAATTGGCCGGCGTGTCGGGCACGGTGGAAGAGATCCGTCTCCGGACGACGGTCCTGCGGGGGCTGGACGGGAGCGTCTACCACATACCGAACGGCGAGATCCGGGTGGCCAAGAACCTCACCCACGAGTTCAGCCGACTCGTTGTTGATCTTTCCATCGCCTACGAGGAGTCGGTGGACCGGGCTATCGACGTGATCGGCGAAGAGTCCGCCTCGTTCGCTGCGGACCCCGACTGGGCACATCGGCTCATCGAGGATCCGACCGTTCTGGGGGTCGACGAACTTGCGGACTCTGGCGTCATCGTTCGGGTGCTCATGACCACGGATCCGGACGAACGATGGACGGTGAAGCGTGAGTTCCTCCGGAGGATCAAGAACCGCCTTGACGATGAAGGCATCGAGATCCCATATCCACACCTGACGATCGCGTCGCGGTCCGAAGAGACCTGACTTCATTCGCCCTGCGATGCGCAGCACGCAGCGGGGTCGCGTACCACCAGTATCGCGTCGATCACCGGTGTGATCTCGACGTGCGACAGCAATCCAAGATGCTCCCCGTCCGCCTGGAATGGAGTCACCGGATCGGCATCGATCGTCAACTTCTCGAAACACGAGTACACACGGGCGCCAAGGCGGTCCGATAGCGGGCGCTTCAAGATCGCCCTTGCGAAGATCTCCGCGGATCGGTGGACTTCCAGATCACCGGCGACCACGGTAGCGAGACCGTCGACGGGTTCTCTGGTGATGTGCAGCGGGACGGGCCCGAAGTAGGTGTATGGATGGTGAACCTGGGTGAGCGCTGCAACGCCGTCGATGCGTTCGCCGTCGATGTCGATGCGGAGATTCGCGGGACGACCCCGCCATTCGCGCAGGAGCGTTGAGATCGCCGACTCCGCGTAGTGCGCACCACCGAACCAGGTCTTCGAATGGGGGCGCCGCTCAGCGCGTGCGACCACATCGGCGTCGAATCCGACACCGACAGCGAAAGTCGCGTACTCGACGGTTGTGCCCTTAGTGGTTGAGGACTCGATCCGTGCGAGACGGGTGGGGACCGAAGGCAGTTCAGCGATCGCCGCCGCAGCACGCTTCGGGCGTTTGGGGAGGCCGAAGATCCGCGACGTCACATTCGTTGTGCCGGCAGGGATGATCCCCAGAGCGGCCGCCGTGCCAACGACGCCGTTGGCCACGTGGTGAACCATGCCATCGCCCCCCATGGCGACCACGATGGAATAGCCGTTCTCGGCTGCTCGTGAAGCATGCTCTCTGGTCGCATCCGTTCCCTGCGGCCACTCAGCATCGACATCGAACATCTCGGAGAGAGACGAAACCACGTCGCGATAGAGGGCACCGGTGAAACCGGAGGCAGAGGGGTTGGCGAGGAGCAACAGTCGGCGCATCGCCTTGAAGCGTACGAGTCTCTCGCCGTGAGTGCGTGTTCGGTAGGTGGCCACTCCGGCGGCGTATTCAGTATTCCGTATTCCGTACTTGGTTGTTGGTCTCGGCTACTCCGCTACTCCGCTACTC
>JAYEIJ010000108.1:0-1728 GCA_034660035.1 Actinomycetota bacterium
TGGTTCTCCGGTAGGGTGAATCGCCATGGCCATCACGCGCTACGCCTCGAACGGGACCGCCAACATCGCATATCAGATCACGGGGGACGGTCCTCGGGATCTGGTCTACGTGCCCGGATGGATCTCGAACGTCGAAGTGATGTGGGAAGAGCCCTCGATGGCTCGATTCCTCCGAAGGCTCGGGTCGTTCTCTCGTCTGATCGTGTTCGACAAGCGTGGAACGGGCATGTCCGATCCTGTGCCACTCGAGTCGTTGCCGACTCTTGAAGAGCGGATGGATGATGTACGTGCGGTGATGGACGCCTCCGGTTCAGAGAAGGCGACCCTCCTCGGCCACTCCGAAGGTGGGAACATGTCCATCCTTTTTGCTGCGACGTACCCGGAGAGGACGGAGGGCCTGATCCTCGTCGGGAGCTACGCGAAGAGAATCCAGTCGGAGGACTATCCATGGGCGCCACCGCCCGGCGACCGCAAGGCGGAGATCGAGGAGGTGGAGCGAACGTTCGGAGATCCCGACGCCCTCCCGTCGTGGCTTGCACCCAGTCGGATGGACGATGAAGCGTTCCGCAACTGGATGGCCAGGTACTTCCGCCTCAGTTCTAGCCCCAAAGCTGCTGCTCACCTGTTGGAGATGAACACGTACATGAACACCACCGCGGTTCTGCCCAGTGTCCACGTGCCGACGCTGTGCCTGTACCGGGAGAAGGACACTGACGTCAGCGTCGAGGAAGGTCGCTGGATCGCATCGCAGATCCCGAACTCGAGGTTCGTCGCGATCCCCGGCGCGGACCACCTGCTCAACGCATCCGGCGCGAACGAGATCCTGGACGAGATCGAGGTATTCGTAACCGGTCACAGGACCGGGCCGACACCAGAGAGAACTCTCGCAACGGTTCTCTTCACCGACATCGTCGGTTCCACGGAAACTGCGGCCGAGATGGGGGATGACGCATGGCGGGACCTGCTTGAGCGTCACAACGCAGTGGTTCGATCCGAAGTGGAGGCGTACCGGGGTCGTGTCATCGGTACCCAGGGCGATGGTTTCCTGGCAACCTTCGACGGACCCGGCCGTGCGATCAGCGCAGCCCATGCGATCGTCAGAGCGCTGGATCCCCTCAGACTCGAGGTGCGTTCGGGGTTGCACACCGGTGAGATCGAGATCGTCGGTGACGATGTTGCAGGCCTCGCGGTGCATATCGGCGCCCGCGTTGCTGCCCTCGCAGCACCGGGAGACGTGCTCGTTTCTCGCACTGTCAAAGACCTTGTCGTCGGATCAGGCATCGAGTTCGAAGACCGCGGTACCCACTCCCTCAAGGGCATTCCCGACAAGTGGCAGATCTTCGCAGCGAAGTGAACCCCCAGCGCATCCCCGGTCCCCACGGCACCAACCAGTTCTAGCGCTGTGTCCACGTACACCTTGGGCGCACGGCTCAAAGGCGCAGAGACGCAGCCGATACGGGTGCACTGCAAGGCGCGCGTGATACCGGACATTGCCACTGGACATCGATCATTCGCCGCGTAGTGTTCAACGAACTGGCCGTGTTCACCTGGGGAGGGAGACATTCTCATGAGAAGAAGATTTGGCGTGGTCGCTTCGGCGTTCGGGCTTCTGGTTGCTCTGCTGGCCGTGACCGGCGCGCTCGCTGCCGGGAGCGGTACGGAATTCACCGGCTGTCTGAATGACAAAGGAAACCTCACGAACGTTGCTGAGGGACCGGAACCTGCCGC
>JAYEIJ010000108.1:1828-31702 GCA_034660035.1 Actinomycetota bacterium
GCTCAGAACAACATGCAGCCGAACTTGGTGTTGAACTGCATCATCGCACTCCGGGGCGTCTATCCATCACGCGATGGAGCGGGGACTGATTCGCCGTTCCTGGGTGAAGTCAAGTGGTTCGCCGGGAACTTCGCCCCTGCCGGTTTTGCCTTCTGTGATGGGCAGATTCTCTCGATCTCCTCGAATGAGGCGCTGTTCTCGATTCTGGGAACCACATATGGAGGGGATGGAAGAACCACGTTCGCACTTCCCGACGCACGAGGTCGCGCCATACTCCACGAGGGCAATGGCCCCGGACTGACATCCCGATCGCTGGGTAGCAGGTTCGGGACGGAGACAGAGACACAAACCGTTCCACAGATGCCGTCCCACACCCACACCATCACACCCTGATAGGGGGCGAAGAGGGGTCGTACATGCAGCCGCACCAATGGCATGCGACCCCCGTACGTTGCTGTCGGGCGACGGTTCGCGAACCGTGGGCTGGTGAGGACACCCTGTGACCCTGCGAGCCCAGGGTTCGCAGGGTCGTTCGAGAACCGAGAGGAGTCGCTCGACCGACGTTCTTGGATCTCGTCTAGACGTTGAAGCGGAAGAAGATCACGTCGCCCTCCCGGACGACGTAGTCGCGGCCTTCGAGGCGCCACTTCCCGACCTCTTTGGCTCCGAACTCCCCGCCGTATCTGACGAAGTCGATGCACGACACCACCTCGGCGCGAATGAAGCCCTTCTCGAAGTCGGTATGGATCTCACGGGCCGCCTTCGGAGCGGTCGCCCCCTTCTTCACCGTCCAGGCCCTTGCTTCCTTGTCGCCCGCTGTGAAGAACGTGCGGAGATCGAGCAGGTGGTAGGCCGCCCGGATCACCTTGTTGAGCCCTGGTTCCTTGAGCCCGTACTCGGCGAGCATGTCGATGCGATCTTCATCCTCGAGGAGCGCTAGCTCTGCCTCGAGATTGCCTGAGATCACCACCACGTCGGCACCTTCATGGGCCGCGTACTCCCGAACGGCGTCGACGTACGGGTTGCTACCGAGACCGTCTTCGGAGACGTTCGCGATGTACATCGCCGGCTTCGCCGTGAGGAGGAACAGATCGCGAACGATGGGGCGCTCGGTTTCGGAAACCTCCATCGACCGAACGGGTCGGCCCTCCGAGAGGTGAGACTCGAGTCGCTCGTAGACCGCCAACTTGACGGCCGCGTCCTTCTCGCCCGCCTTCGCCTTGCGCCCTGCCTTTTCGATAGCACGAGCCACTCCGTCGAGGTCGGCGAGAGCGAGTTCCGTGTCGATCGTTTCGAGGTCCGATATCGGGTCGATCTCGCCGGCGACGTGAACGACGTTGGGGTCATCGAAGCATCGGACCACCTGAGCGATCGCGTCGGTCTCGCGGATATGGTGGAGGAACTGGTTCCCCAAGCCTTCACCCCGGGAAGCACCTTCAACGAGTCCGGCGATGTCGACGAACTCCATGACCGTCGGGACGATCTCCTCCGGGTGGACGACGGCTGCGATCTTGGCGAGTCGCTCGTCGGGGACCAGAGCAATGCCCACGTTCGGTTCGATCGTGCAGAACGGGTAGTTCTCCGCCTGGATCTCACCCCGCGTGAGCGCGTTGAACAGCGTGGACTTCCCGACGTTGGGGAGACCGACGATGGCGCAGCGGATACCCACGAGAACCTTTCCGGAGGGGGAGGCGCTGAGGTTAGGGCAACGCGGCGTTCATCACAGTCACCCGTTCGTCGGTGCGGGACGTTGTCGCCCGATGGCCTAACGTCTCTCTCGTGAAGAGCGACACGCTGACCACGCTGATCGAGTCGAGCGACCTGGATGGCCTCGTCCGCCATATCGATGGCCTGGTCACGGGCCGTGACTGGGACGGCATCGAGGAGACGAGAGATCGCTGCCTCGAAGCGGTCGAGCGCGGGAAACAGGTGTGGGGACCCGCTGAGTACGCCGAGTACCGACTCGCTCTGGACGCTCCCGCCAACCGGGCGGCGGCCGTGCTCGGCGACGGCAAGGGCCGGTACGGACCGGGCCCCCTGTGGGAGGTCGCGGCGTCGCGTCACAGTTGGAGCGAGATGGAACCTCTCGTATCGATCCCAACGCTTCGGGCGATGATCGGTCACGAGCGGGCCATTCGAGGCGACACGGTCGACCCCGACTCGATCGACTCCCACATTATCGAGATCCCTCCCACCCTTCAGCCGTGGGAGCCGGTCTACCCGGTGGCCGTCTACCGCGAAGACGGAGTCGACTTCCCCGAGGGCGAACGGGTGCCGCTCGAATGGGTCGATCTTCCCGAAGCAGGATCACGACTCGATGACGACGGCCCCGCCGAAGCGTTGCTCGCACTCGTCCGGCCCTGGTGGGATGAGTCCAGCGGTCACGCCGACGCTGTCCAGGTCGAAGGAGACGCCCTCGCGGCGATACGGACGATCGGGCCGCACCGGGCCCGACTGGCCGACGTGACGCTCGGCGAAGCCCTGTCGGCGATGGCATGGACCGGATCGAGCGGCGGGGCCTACGGCAGCCGGCGCGGCACACCGATCGGACGATCCCTGGCCTGGTGGGTCCTCGCGACTCTCCTCGGCTACGACGACATGCCGGACGATCCATCGGCGCTCGAGGAGGCGGCCGAACTGCGATGGGTTCTGTGGGATCCTGGAGATGCCGTTGGGGGATGGGCATTGCATCTTGCGATCGAGGACCCGCAAGACGGTGTTGCGTGGGCGATCAGCGCCGTCGACATGGCGTGATCGCCGATCAGTCGATCTTCCAACGACGCGTCGAGGTTCAGGCCAGGTTGGCGCGAGCGGCCTGGGGGTCATCCACGGTGACGGCGAAGTGGAGTCCCTCCGCGTTCGAGTGGAGTAGGTAGATCGAGTCGATGTTGACACCCGCATCGGCCAGACGCTGAGCGACCTCGGCGAGTGCTCCCGGCTCGTCCGGCAGGAAGGTGTCGAGTACGGGGCGCTCGTCGAAGTGGAGGCCCGCTTCCTTCAGAACCCGTCGGGTCGCATCCGAGTTGTCGGTCATGAGCCTGAGGAGGCTCTCTCCGTCCGACCCGATAGCGGCGAGCGATTCGATGTGGACGCCGGCATTCGAGAGGCGGCGTGCGAGTGTGGCGAGTTGACCCGGCTGGTTGGCGAGGGTGACGGAGAACTCTTTCATGAGTCCATTGTACGTCATGAGATCTCCGCCCGCATCACTATCACGGTCTCGGGTTCGCGAGGTGTCTGAACGATGCGGACGATCACCGGGAAGAGGAGCATCGCCACCATGGCCAGGACGACCGCGATCACGATCACGGAGCGAACGAGGTGTCTGCGCCGGATCTGTTCGAGTTCCTCCGGAGTGAGTTCGTCATCCATCGTCCTGATTCTTGCGCATTCTCGCGCTTCTGTGAATATCGAACATGTGTTCGATTACGATGAGCTCGTGACACGATACGCGGAACTCCACGCACACACGAACTACAGCTTCCTCGACGGGGCTTCCCACCCGGCCGATCTCGTTGCCCGCGCCGCCGAACTCGGCTACACGGCCCTTGCCGTCACCGATCATGATGGGTTTCGAGGTGCGGTGAAGGTCCACGCCGCCGCACGCGAGATCGGTTTCCCGATCGTTTACGGAACCGAGGTGGGGATGCCGAGAGAGCTGCCAGTTGCCAGCTACCAGCTACCAGCCTTGGACTCCTCCGACTCGCGTCCCCCCGCTTTGCAGAGAGACGGTGTGGGCGGCGGGGACGCAGGGCCCCGGCGGGGACGGATCCGGCGGATGCATGGGAGCAAGCCTGTCGGGCTTCCTCCTTCGGATCATCTTGTGCTCCTCGTTCCCGATCCGGCGGGGTACACGGCCTTGAGCCGGTTCGTGACCAGGGGCCAGTTCCGCGGAGAGAAGGATCGACCGGTCTACTCCTACGGCGACCTTGACATCGCATCGCGTGATGGGAAACTCATCGCTCTAACCGGATGCCGGAGCGGCGCCGTTCCCCGCGCCGCACAAGCCGGCGACCTTGCGAGGGCGATGGATGCTGCCGCGAGACTGCGCGAGATCTTTCCCGGTCGTCTCTTCATCGAACTCACCCACCACGGCATGCCGGACGATGACGCCCGCAACGACCTCCTCCTCGAGGTGGCCCGCCGGCTTCAGATCCCGTACGTCGCGACGAACAACGCCCACTACGCCCATCGCCGTGACGCGGATCTAGCGGAGGTTCTCGCCGCCATCGCAGGACGCCGCGATCTCGACACCGCCGACGGGTTCCGGCCGGCGACCGACCTCCGGCACCTCCGGTCTCCCGATGAGATGTCGGCCCTCTTCCGCCGCTATCCCGGTGCGGTCGAGCGGTCCGCGGATCTTGCAACGTCCCTGGCCTTCGACCTCGATCTTCTCGCCCCAGAGCTGCCCGACTTCCCGATGCCGGGTGCATTCACAACCGAAGACGAATACCTGCGGCACCTCGTCGACGAGGGTGCTCGCACCGTGTACCCCGGCAAGACAGGGGAGATGGACCCGGCCGCCCGCCGGAGGATGGACCACGAACTGTCGGTGATCTCCGAACTCGGTTTCGCCGGATTCTTCCTCGTTGCGTGGGACATCGTCACCTTCGCGCGGTCACAGGACATCTACTGCCAGATCCGCGGCTCGGGGGCGGACTCGGCGGTCTGTCGATGTCTCGGGTTGACCAGGGTCGACCCGATCCGTCTGAACCTCCCGTTCGAACGGTTCCTCTCCTCCGAGCGCGGCCGGCCACCGGACATCGACATCGATTTCGAAGCCGAGCGCCGCGAGGAGGTCATTCAGTACTGCTATCGACGGTACGGGCGGGAGCGAGCAGCGATGGTCGCCAACGTCATCACCTACCGCGCCCGATCGGTGCTCCAGGACGTCGGCAAGGCGTTCGCCCTCACGCAGGCTCAGGTCAACGGCCTCACCCGCTATCTCGATACCCGTGATCCCGGGGCGATCGGTGACGTCGTAGATCTCCCGGAAGGACTCACCAGCGATCTCATCGTCGACGTATGCCGCCGTCTCGACGGGTTCCCGCGCCACCTCGGTATCCACTCGGGAGGCATGGTCGTCGCACGGCGACCCCTGTGGGAGACGGTGCCGATGGAGTGGGGGAGGATGGAGGATCGCTCCGTTCTCCAGTGGGACAAGGACGACTGCGCAACGATGGGGATCGTCAAGTTCGATCTGCTCGCACTCGGCGCGTTGAACGGCATGCACCTGACGGTCGACCTCATCTCAGAGGCACACGGCATCGACATCGACCTCGCCACCATCCCGCAGGAACCCGTTGTCTACGACCTGATGACCCGGGCGGACACCGTTGGGATCTTCCAGATCGAGTCACGGGCGCAGATGGCCACCCTCCCGAAGCTGAAGCCGAGAACCTTCTACGACCTGGCGATCGAGGTGGCGCTCATCCGGCCGGGGCCGATCCAGGGGCAGTCCGTACATCCGTTCCTTCGACGCAGGAACGGCGAAGAAGCCGTCCGCTACCCGCACCCGTCGGCCGAACCGATCCTGAAGAAGACCCTCGGTGTCCCGATATTCCAGGAGCAGTTGATGGAACTCGCGAGGGTCTGCGCCGGATTCACTCCCGGCCAGTCCGACCGACTGCGACAGGCGATGACCCACAAGCGGGCATCGGAGGCGATGGACCGGCTCCGCTCTGAAGTGTTCGCCGGCATGGCCTCGAACGGCATCACCGGCGCCCCCGCAGATGAGATCTGGGAGAAGCTTCAGGGGTTCGCATCGTTCGGCTTCCCGGAGAGCCACTCCGTTTCGTTCGCCTACATCGTCTACGCGGCCTCATGGTTGAAGTACCACTGGCCGACCGAGTTCTTCGCCGGTCTGCTCAACGCCCAACCGATGGGCTTCTACACGCCCAACTCCCTCGTGCAGGACGCTCAGCACCACGGCGTCGTCGTCCTCACCCCCGATGTGAACGCTTCTGCGTTCGATTGCACGATCGAACCGGTCGAGACAGATCGAGGCGACGTCGCCCGATACCTCGATGGTGCGTGGCGGCGGGGGAGAGGGCCGGTGGATGATCCCGTTCGGCCCGCCGTCGGATTGAGGATCGGTCTCCGGTACGTCCGGAACCTGGGCGAGGCCGAGATCATGCGAATCGAAGCCGCCCGCATGACGGGAGGCGCATTCATCACGCCGGAGGACCTTGCACAGCGAACCGGTCTTCCCCTCGATGCCTATGAGAGTCTCGCCGCATCCGGGGCACTCGCGCCGGTCGGTCTCGATCGGCGCGAGGGGATGTGGACGGCGGGGACGCTGGTCGAGTTGGGTCCGGATCGGCTCTCGCTGCCGCCCGGTGGTGAGGTTCCGTCGCTTCCCGAGATGGACGGGACCGAGCGCGTTCAGGCCGACCTCTGGTCGACCGGCATCGCAACGACACATCCCGTCTCCCTCGTACGCGACGTGCTGAACAGCCGGGGATGCCTTCCGATCGGCACGATCCTCGAGAACCACCGCCACGGCACACGGGTTCGCGTCGGCGGGATCATCACCCACCGTCAGCGACCGTCGACGGCGCGTGGCGTTCGGTTCCTGAACCTCGAAGACGAGACGGGTCTCTTGAACGTGGTCGTCCTCCCACAGGTATGGGAGGCGCACTACGAGGTCGCGCGAAAGGCCGTTGGAGTGGTGATCGACGGAGTTGTCGAACACGTCGACGGGGTCACGAATTTCGTTGCACACCGGTTCGCCCGCTGGTCGGTCGACGGTATCCGCTCGCGGGATTTCAAATAGGTGGTACTTCGGAAATGGGCGGGGTCGGCTGGAACCGGGGAGACTACGGGCAGTAGTACGTACGGCGTATGACGTAGTACGACCCCGGGATCAGGGGGGGGAGACATCCTCTTCTCGAGGTTCGTGAATGACGCCTTGAGCCTCTCGAGGTGCTCGCGTAGAAGCCGGGCGGATTCCCCGTCTGCAACGCCAACGCTGGCCGCCATGGTCCCTTGGGCTTCTGACTCGCACGCAGAGCCGCCAGCGATGCGAAGAGATCGTGCATCGGTACACAGACACACCACGCAACCAACCGATACAAGACCTCCGAGTCGTACTACGTCATACGCAGTCGTATGACGTTCCGAGTCTTGACCCGACTCACTACCGGCCTCTTCGCCACACCCCGTCCAAATCCGAAGAGCAAAATAGGTGCTCTGCCGGCCCACAGAACGGGCGGTGGTGTCGCACCTATCGGCTCGCGGCCACCGCTCGGAGAACCTCGATCGCCTTTGTCGTGTCGGCATCCGAAACATCGAGATGGAACACCGCGCGGATTCGAGTTGGAGCGAGGGCGAGCGTGTCGACGCCGGCAAAGCGGAGTCGCTCGGCGAACCGGGAAGCGTCCGCCACATCGAAGAAGACGAGGTTCGTCTGGACCGACTCGAGGTCGACCGTTAGGCCGTCGAGTTCGGCGGCGGCCTCGGCGAATCGGCGGGCATTGGCGTGGTCGTCGATGAGGCGATCGCGATTGTGCTCGAGGGCATAGAGAGCACCGGCGGCGATGATCCCCGCTTGACGGAATCCGCCCCCGTACATCTTCTTGAACCATCGGCCACGATCGATGAGTTCGCGTGGTCCGACGAGCGCCGACCCGATCGGAGCGCCGAGGCCTTTGGAGAAGCACACGTTCACGGTCTCTGCTGTGGCGGCGAACTGATCGAGATCGACGCCGGTCGCGGCCGTAGCGTTCCACAACCGGGCCCCGTCGAGATGGACGACGAGCCCGAGGTCTCTTGCCGCAGCGCTCACGGAACGCATCGAATCGATACCCCAGACGGTCCCACCCTTCTCGTTGTGGGTGTTCTCCATCGTGACGAGCGTTGTTGGATCGAAAAGCCCCGGGGGGAAGTCGGGTGACGGCTGGGTGGTCGCGTCGATGAGTTGGGCCGGGGTGAAGATGCCGCGATCGGTTTCGAGAGGAGCGATCGTGACGCCCGCGAGGGCGGCCGGAGCGCCGCTCTCATGGATGCGGATATGCGACTCACCGTCCATCACGACGCGGTCTCCGGGTCGTGTGTGGACCCGGAGGGCTATCTGGTTCGCCATGGTGCCGGAGGGGACGTAGACGGCGTCCTCCTTGCCGAGGAGTTCGGCGACTCGCTCCTCGAGCCGGATGACGGTCGGGTCGTCGCCAAGCACGTCGTCCCCAACCGGAGCCGAAGCCATCGCCGCTCTCATCGCTTCGCCGGGGCGGGTTACGGTGTCCGAGCGGAGATCGATCATCGGAGACTCCATCCGTCATCGTTGAACATGCGGGGATGGAGGGCATAGGCGAGTGATCCGCCCGTCTGCTCGACGTTGATCCATCTCGCAGCGTTGAAATCGAACGCAAGAACGGTGGCGGTCTTCACCACGATCCGGCCTCCGGTTATCCGCTTCGCGAGGAGAGACCACGTTGGTTCGTGTCCGACGAGCATGAGACGTTCGGCGTCGTCGCCGCAACGAGCTGCCACTGAGAGCGCCGCGCCGGGGCCTGCGCCGTAGAGTTCGTCGGCGATCTCGAGCCGACTGTTCCATCCTCCGGAGATCCGGGCCAGCATCGCTGTGGTCTCGGCGCGCACCGCAGGCGATGAGACGACGAGGTCGGGAACTTCGCCCATCCTTCTGAGCACAAGGCCCATGGTCGCGGCGGCTCGTTCCCCGCGGGGATTGAGAGGGCGGTCGCGATCACCGGTCGTGGTGGCGTTCCAATCGGACTTGCCGTGGCGGAAGAGCATGAGACGGAGCATGAGACGAGGTTAGTTCCCCGGGTCAGACCGTGACCGACAGAGCCAGCAGAACCTGGGCGAGGAAGTAGAGGGGGAGGCCCCAGACGCGGTTCACGATGCCGGGTGCAACGAACTGGTTCCTGGCTACGAACAGGTCCGACGCGAAGAAGAGGGTCGCTCCGACAGGGATCAGCCATGTGGCACCGTTGCCGAAGGTCCCGAATGCGAGGACGACCATCACCGAGATGACGACGACGTACGCGATCACCGGCGCCGTCATGTCTCCGACGTGTGGTGCGAGCCAGCGCCAGACGAAGATGGCAATACCCGCGATCACGACCGCGGCGATCACACCCACAACCGGATTCACACCGAGCGATCCGAACGCGACGGAGTAGGCGACATGGCCGAGCAGGAACGCCACGAGGCCGCCGAGGAACGCCTGCCGGGAAGAGAACGTGAGGAGGAGATCCCCGATCCACGACAGTCCGAGAGCGACAAGGACCACCTTCCCGTAGGAACTTGAGAGCGCTCCGGCCGACAACGCGACCGCGATGAAACCGGTCGAGGCGAGCATCTTGAACCACCGGAGAGAAGGAGAGGCAGCTACCTCCGCCCATAGGAGTGCCGACGTGAACACGGCGACGAAGAGAACGGCGATTATGGTCATCGCGAGCGAGCCTATCGTCTGAAACGACAGCATCCACATCCAGCCAAGGGGACAGCGCATGCAGATCAACGAGACCATGAACGCGGCGTTCAACGACCAGATCACGATGGAACTCCAGGCGGCGCACAACTACCTGGCGATGGGAGCGTGGTTCGAGTCCGCCGGCTTCTCGGGGATGGCGTCATGGATGCACGCTCAGTCGGCCGAAGAGACCGAGCACGCAATGAAGTTCTACCAGTTCGTCCTCGATCGTGACGGGCGGGTCGTACTCGGAGCGCTTTCGGCGCCATCGGCCGAATTCGACAGTGTCGTTTCGGTGTTCGAGAACGGGCTCACGCAGGAACGCGCGGTCTCCGCTTCGATCAACAACCTCTACGCGCTTGCCATGGAAGAGAAGGACTTTGCCTCTCTCCCACTCCTCGACTGGTTCGTCACCGAGCAGATCGAAGAAGAGGCGACCTTCTCTCAGATCCTGGACGACCTCAAGCTCGCGGGTGATGGCGCCCAGGCGATGCTCTTCCTCGACCGGGAACTCGGGTCGCGCGGTGCCGGAGCGGAGTAGAAAGTAGAAAGTAGAAAGTAGAAAGTAGAAAGAAGAAAGACGGGGTTCCAGTGCGATCTTCGGGTCTCTCTACTTTCTACTTTCTACTTTCCATTCGATACCGCAATCGGTGGTTTGCGGTCCGCCCAGGGTTGTGCTCGTTCGAGTTGGGCGGCTAGGGAGAACAACGTCTCCTCCGCGCCGAATCGACCGAGGAAGTGTGAGCCCACGGGGAGTCCGTCGCTTGTCCAATGGAGCGGAACCGACATCGCCGGCAGCCCCGCGAAGTTCCCGAGCGGTGTGAAAGCGACGTAGCGGAAGATCATCTCAACGAACTCGTCCCACGGCAGGCTCTGGTCGATCCGACCCAGTGGCACCGGCGGCGATCCGAGCACCGGCGTGAGGAACACGTCGTGATCGACCAGGAATGCCCCGGTTTGGTGTGCGATGGATTGCAACACGGCCTCCGCGCCGAGGAGATCCACTTGAGACCTGGATCCCGAGCGCTCGGCGAGTTCGAACGTGAACGGTTCGAACGCCGGCTTCCCCGAATCGCGCTGGTCGAAACGGCTGATCAGCCGCATCGTCTTTCGATCACCGGCATAGCGGCGGAGATGCCCAACAGCCGGCTTGAGTTCCGATGCTCCGTCGAGCACAAGACCGAATCCAGTCGCAGCGAGCGCCGCCCACAATTCGAGGAACGCTTCGGCAAGCAAGGCGCCGTCGATTTCCGGGTCGGTCTCAACAACGTCGTGTCCGAGGCCCTCGAGGAGCGTCGCTGTTTCGAGTACGGCGGTTTCGCAGGCGGGGTGGACCCGATCGCCTCGGAAGTCCCTCGTGCTGAACGCGACCCTCAGGCGTTCGGGATCGCGAGCAGCGGCCGCGGCGAACGGCGCCGAAGGAGGCGGCGCCCAGTATCGATCGCCCGACGCAGGGCCGTGGACGGCATCCAGAAATGCGGCGCTGTCCCGCACGGTGCGGGTCAAGGCGTGCTCGACCGACAAGTAGTCGATCGATGTTCCGGGGTATCTCGGGTTCCTCCCGCGCGATGGCTTGAGGCCGAACAACCCCGTGGCCGATGCGGGTATCCGGATCGAGCCGCCCCCATCGCTGCCCTGGGCGAGCGGCACGATCCCCGCAGCAACGGCTGCAGCGGCGCCACCGCTGGAGCCTCCCGCTGATCGAGCGGGGTCCCAGGGATTCTTCGTCGGACCGTAGAGCACCGGCTCCGTCGTCGGTAACAGACCGAATTCAGGAGTGTTGGTCCGACCGAGGTCGATGAAGCCTGCACCGTCGACACGTTCTCGGAAGACGGACGTTGTTTCGCCCACGTAATTCCGGAAGAAGACGGAGCCGAAGGTGGCCGGCTTCCCCTTCTCGACTACGAGGTCCTTGATGAGGATGGGAACACCGGCGAACGGTCCCGTCTGGTCGGCGGCTGTGGCTTCGATTCGGGCGGCGTCCAACCGATCCCAGATCACCGCGTTGATCACAGGGTTGATCTCGTCGATCCGCGACGCGGCGGCTTCCACGAGTTCGAGGCGATGTACGTCTCCCTGTTCGACGAGTTGGGCGAGGCCCATCGCGTCGAAGTTTTCGTAGTCTTTGAATGGCTCCATGGGCGCAATCTATCGCATGTGCGCGAGGGCGAACCGGAATCGCAGCACCACGGTGGCCTGCCTATCGTGTGGTGTGCCCTCTTGGAAGGCGAACATCATGACCTCACCCCAATCGATCTCGCAGCGTGCACTCGGCGTTGCCGAGTCGGCGACATTGGCGATCAGTGCGAAGGCCAAGGCGTTGCGTGCCGCCGGTGAACCGGTGATCGGCTTCGGCGCCGGCGAACCTGATTTCCCGACACCCGGCTACATCGTTGATGCCGCACGAGTGGCAGTTGACGATCCTGCAATGCACCGATACACGCCGGTTGCGGGATTGCCTGCTCTGCGTGAATCGGTCGCAGCGAAGACGGAACGGGACTCGGGATTCCCCGTCGACCCATCGCAGGTGATGATCACGAACGGAGGCAAGCAGGCGATCTACCTCGCGTTTCAGGCGTTGATCGATCCCGGCGACGAGGTACTGCTCCCGGCCCCGTACTGGGTGACGTATCCCGAGGCGATCCGTCTCGCCGATGGCGTACCGGTGGCCGTAGCGACATCGGACGAAGCAGGGTTCCAGGTGACCGTCGAGCAACTCGAGGCGGCGACCACGAACCGCACCAAGGCTCTCGTCTTCGTGTCGCCGTCGAATCCGACCGGCGCCGTCTACGACCGGGAACGGATGGTCGAGATCGGGCGATGGGCCGCCGATCGCGGGATATGGATCATCACCGACGAGATCTATGAACACCTCATCTACGGCGACGCGGTGTTCCATTCGATGCCGGCCGTCGCACCGGAGATCGCCGGTCGAACGATCATCGTCAACGGCGTCGCGAAGACCTTCGCTATGACCGGATGGAGGGTCGGCTGGCTGATCGGACCCGCGAACGTGACTGCGGCAGGCATTCGTCTCCAGAGTCACATCTCTTCGAACGTTGCGAACATCTCTCAACGTGCCGCTCTTGCGGCCGTCACCGGCCCGATGGATCCCGTTGAGGAGATGCGTGTTGCGTTCGACCGACGGCGACGGACGATGGTGCGACTCCTCAACGAGGTTCCCGGTATCCAGTGCGGTGAGCCGCGTGGTGCGTTCTACGCTTTCCCCAACCTCACAGGTCTCCTCGGACGGGACCTCGGGGGCAGGTCGGTAGAGACGACGATGGATCTCGCGGCGCTCCTTCTCGACGAGATCAAGATCGCGATCATTCCCGGTGAAGCGTTCGGGGCCCCGGGATATGCCCGCCTATCGTTCGCCCTTGCTGATGAAGATCTCGAAGAGGGGCTATCGAGGTTGATCCGGTTCGCTATCTGAGTCGGTCGATCTCTTCGACCACCTGCGCCCAAGAGCGCGTCGCCGGGTCGATGAGTTCGTCGTGACCGACACCTTCGAGTTCGTGATAGATCACTGTGTCTCCCTCATCGGCGGCTCGGCCGGCGAATGAGCGACTGATCGCCGCAGGAACCTGATCGTCCTCGTCTCCGTGAACGATGAGCAGCGGCACGCCGATGGGAAGGTTCATGATCGGTGATGCGGCGGCATAGCGCTCGGGTGATTGCTCGGGTGTTCGCCGGACGAACGCGTCCACAGCGTCAGAACCGATACCCGCTCGGTGAGCAGCCGCGAGATCGCCGATCGGCGCGAGCGCCGCGACCGCCGAGATCGGGATCTCCCCGGTTCGGGCGGCGGCCTGCAGTGCGAGGTGCCCCCCGGAACCGTGGCCGACGGCGACGACACGGTTGACGTCGAGATCGTGACCCTCGGCGAAATCGGCGAGTGAGCCGATCGCAGTCGCTACATCCGTCGTGGTTGCTCTCCAACCGCCTCCGCCTCCAACCCGGGTGAACTCCACGTTCCACGTCGCCCATCCGCGCCGGGTCAGGTCGACCGCAGCGGAGTCGAGCAGATCGCGAGCGGCGGTGTTGCGCCAGAAGCCGCCGTGAAGGAGGACGGCCACCGGATGCGGTCCAGGACCCCGGGGGAGCCTGAGATCCCCAACGTTGTCGGGATCGGGTCCGTACCTGATCGTCTCGACGGGCCAGGCTGCACGTGCGACGAGATGACGGATAGCGTCGCGATACCCGATGATGCCGCGTCCGAAGACGGTCGCGACGCACACGTCGGAAACCACGGAGATCCGTCTCCACGCCTCCCGATCCCGTACGTTCGAGATGTGGACCTCTACGGTAGGGATGCCGATCGCCTCAATGGCGTCGCGGATCGCATACGAATAGTGCGTGAAGGCGCCGGGGTTGATAACCACACCGTCGGCATCGCGGGACGCATGGAGCTTGTCGATCAAGCCGCCTTCATGGTTCGACTGGTAGGTGTCGACAGTGGCGCCCACGTCCGCGGCCCAGGACCGGCACGAAGCGTTGAGCTCTTCGAGACTCGTGGAGCCGTAGATCTCCGGCGAGCGCGTCCCGATGAGATTCAGATTGGGTCCATTCATGATGACGATCCGCATGACCGCTAGTTTCGGCCGGGGGAGCGGATGATGCAAGCCCGGGTGCCCAACGGCCATCCCGAACCACGAACGCGAACTCTCCGGCGATGCACGCCTGGGAGCCGTCCCGGCATCGTGAACACGGCCGATCCGGGTCTCTGTGCGTGTCGACCCGCGGGGTTGGCTTCGAGACCGGGAGGTTCGTCGTGGATTGCTAGGGTGTTCGGCGTGTCGTGGAGGGCCTGATATGGCGTTGTTCGATTGCCCGCAATGTGGTCAAAGGGTCTCTTCGGGCGCCTCTTTCTGTCCGAAGTGTGATGCGCCGCTTCACCAGGATCCGCCGGTTGGCCCAGAGCGGATAGATGCACAGGGCAGCGATGCGGTGACGGGTTCGGTGGGGTCTTCGGAGGAGGGGTCGTCGTCCGGCCTTCCGACGTGGTTGTTGTTCGTGCTCGTCTTCGTCGGTGGGTCCGTTGTCCTCGTTGCCGGCGTCGTCGCTGTCGTCGTCGTGGCGGGGTCGTTCCTCGGCGAGTCGGGAGACCCGGTCACCGCCGCCGATACCACCACCACCGTCACGACGTTGCCGGACGAGACGACAACGACGGTTGCCGAGATCACGACGACAAGCCTGCCGGCGACCACCACTTCTTCGCCAAGCACGACGACCAGTACTCCGACGACGACCACTTCCATGCCGGGAGCGACGACCACCGCCGGATCTGAGACAGGAGCGGGGGAGTCCTATCCCTCTGGCATCGACTTGATCTTCTCCGCCGATGTGGACTGGTCGGATGAAGGGGGCTGGATCAGCGACTACCTCTACGAATCCAGCGTCGGACTTGTGATAGAGGGGGACGGCACCGGAGGCTTCACCGAGGATGGAACGGCTGTTGGAGGGTGGGATCGGCTCGCCATCAACGGTGTCACGACCGATCTCATAGTGATCGACCGGGCGTGCATCGATTCGGCATGTACGAATGAGATTCTCTACCTGGCGGACGACGGCAACGAGTTTCGGCGGAGTGTCTGGGTGCTCGTCGACGATGAGGGCTTGTTCTCGCAGGCAATGACGTTCCAGTTCCGAGACGGTGAAGGCGACGGCCAGACATGTTGGTCCCGGTCGAATGACGGTCCCGTCGTGTCGACAACCGACGGTTCTGATGTTCAGCGTGCCTGGGTGTATACCGATGGAGATGCCGGCGAAGCGTGGTACATCGCCGACCTGAGCCGGTTGGACATCGAGGTCATATCGACCGTCAGCATGGGCTTGTTCGACGACTGGATACAGTGCTGAGAGGTTCGATGGATCGGAAGTCCGTGTTGCACGGGCGTTGACGGTCGCGTGTGACAGGGCGGTAAGACCCGGTGCGACTCTCAACGGATGCAATTGGGTGATGCTGAACTGTCCGGGCGCATCTACTTTGACCACGACGGCGGGGTCCGGCCGTCAGACCTCGTGGGTCTCGCCCACACAACCTTGACAGGCGCAACCGGGAGTCCGCCCCCCTGCCTTACCGATGGCGGACAGGAAGCCACGGAAGCCGCAACCCCCGAATTCGATGCGATCGTCGCTGATCAGTGTGGTCATCTCTCCGAGAACGACATCGACCTGATCTAGGCCTTCGACTACGACCAACTCGGCGCTAGCAATCACCCCCATATCGCCGCCCACGCAAGGGTACGCTTGACGCATCAACGGGAGGCGAATGAGAGTGAGTTCGAACAACACATGTGCCGCCGGCGGAGGGGCGATCTACGGTCTGGGCATCTTCGGAGCCTTCGTGTACTTCTGGCAGCAGGCAGACACGTTCTGGGAATACGTGTTCTCCTTCTTCCAGGGTGTCTTCTGGCCAGCATTCATGGTCTACGAGGTGTTCGCCGCCCTCGGTGGTTGATCTCCCGATCAAGCACCTGTGCGCCCGCAGGCTCGGGTGAGTCATCGGGCGTGCTAGGTCGATTGCATGACCCGGAGCAGCAAGTCAGGCCCGTAGGTCGGCCCCCCGGTTGCCCGGGGGGCCGATCGTTTCTCGCTTGTTCAGTCTCGGTCTAGCTGTCTGCGGCCGCCGAGGCATCGACCATGCCGTGGCCGAAGAACGACGTGCGTCCGCCGCTGCCGTAGCACCGCTCACGCTCGTCGTCCTCGCTGAGGGGCTCCCAGTCGGCAGGGCAGTCGAGGTGCTGCGCCGAACGTTGCACCGCCGCCTTGACCGCTCCGGGGCTCCAGTTCGGGTGCACCTCCTTCACCAACGCCGCCACGCCCGCGGCGTGCGGAGCGGACATCGACGTGCCGTTCAGGTACACGTACCTTGCGCCCTGATCGATGACCGTGATGCCCGGGAATAGGCCGTTGAAGAACTCGAACAGATCCCAGGTGCCGGACAGGCTCGTGCCCGTGATCGCTCCGAGGATCGCGTCCTGCGCCGTGCCGGTTGCCTGGAAGTAGTCGCCGCCGGGAGCCGCCACGTCCACACGGGACATGCCGACGCTCGAGTAGTCGGCGATCCACAGGTCATAGTCCGGGTAGCCGACCGGGCCGGTGGCCGACACCGTGATCACGCCGGGCAGCTCAGCGGGAGCGACCCGACAGTTGTTCTTCACATCGCGTTCTTCCTCGGTCCCCGGCGGCCAGTCGGGACTCGTGGTGTCGAGACCAGGATGCTGGAGGTCGGCTTGCTCGTTGCCGGCCGAAGCCACGATCGTCACACCGCGTTGCTGCGCGTACTTCGCTGCGCGCTCGAGTTCCTTCAGGATCGCCTTCTGTTCCGCCTCCGATTTGCAGTAGTACAGGTACGGGTCGGCGAACAGGCTCAGGTTGACGACGTCGAGCTGCACGTCACCGGCGTAGCGCAGTGCAGCGGCCACTGAATCCGCGAAGCAATAGCCCTGGATCGTGCAGGCCTTGAGAGCGACGATCGTCGCCTCGGGGGCCACACCGGCGATGCCGATGCCGTTGATCGGAGCCGCAACGCTCGATGCGGTATGCGTACCGTGACCGTCGAGATCCTGAACGGCTGCCTTGTTCGAGCAGTCACCGTTGGCGATCTCCTGCGGATGGGCGGTTGGGGTGTCGTCGAAGATGAACGAACACGAAAGGTCGACGTCGAGGTTCGGTGCGATGTCCGGATGATTGAAATCGACACCGCTGTCGATCATGCCCACCTTGACGCCCGCACCGGTCGCCTTCGCATAGCTGCCGGTGTCGGTCGCGTTGATCAGCGCCATGTCCCATTGACATGGGCCGAGCGGTTCACCATTCGGTACGCCGAAGACCCCGCCGTACAGGCTGTCGCACAGGCCTGTGACCTCCGGCACGGTCGCTGCCTCCGTCGTGTCTTCCGTCGCTACCCCGGCGGGGGCAATCGCCACGATGCTGGCGAACATCAAGCCAGCGATGATCGCCACAGTACGTCGTCTCATGGGTCCTCCCTTTTCTGTCGTCCCCTTCCCGCAACCGTATCACCTGCTGCGCCGCGTCGCGGGCTGAGTCTCCGCGGGAGTTCTCCATGATGTGCGATCCATGTCTTGCGTCCGATGGTCACGGCGTGTGCATCGGCGCCAGCGCTCGGGCGAGTTCCAACGTCTCGTCGTCGAGCGTTGCGGTCATTGTGGTTGCAGTGGTTGCGAGCGCTCCGACGATCGCGTCGGTCACGGCGTCGTTGTCGACACCGGGAGCGAGATCATCGAGCGCTCCCACCGTTGACGGATCCCACTCGAGGCTGAGGGCGTCGTAGACGGGCACGAGTACCTCGCGGATCTCCCGGGCGTTCCCGACGACGAGCACACCACCAACGTGGGCGGCACCCCTGATGAGGCGCTGTCCAATCCCGGCGAGCTTGATCGTCCCTGCGTGGTTCAAGCTGAACTCGCCCGGGCAGTACTCGCCGGGGATCTCGCCGACCGCCGTCTCGATCCCGATGCTTGCCAGCGCTGTGGTGAGCACTGCCGCGGTTTGCGTGAAGCGCCTGCGAATGCCGCGAACCGGATCCGGATGGGGAACGGTCCATGAAAAGGAGATGGTTCGCTCGTGGAACACGGCAGCACGGCCCCCCGGCAACCGGATCACGGATTCGAAGCGGTGATGACGGGCGAGTTCGGTCGCGCGGCCGAATCCGGGTGCGATCCGGTCCTGTTTGGCGAACGCCACCACGCGGCCGGGAGTGGAGATCCGGAATGTCTCGGCCAGGGAACCTTCGGAGACGCGTCGGAGCAGGGCGTGTGAAACCCCGGTATCGAAACCCGCGGAGTCGTCGTACCCCTGGCGGATCACGGCAATCGTGCGCTCGGGCATCGGGCGAGCGTAGAGCGATCTACAACGATATTCGCCGAACGGTGGCACACTTGGGCTGTGTTGAGGACCCGATTGACGCTCATCGTCCTGGCGTTTGCCGTGATCGCCGCCGCATGCGGCGAGGCCGGTCCGCTGGAACGCGTCGGTGAGGCATCGAGTGGGTGGGTTACAGCGGTGACCGTTTCCACAACAACGGCCCCGTCGGTGGTCATCAAGGTGGGCAACGAAGGGCTCATCGGGGCGGGCGACGTGCTGTGGGCCAACGACGACATCGGGCCGGCTTCTCCGAGCAGCGATCCTCGCTTCGCGATCGCCACAGTCTGGGATCGAGAGAACGGAAGCCGCTTCGTGCAATCGAGCAGGGCTGAGATCGCCGCCGCCCTGCCGACCGTTCGTTTCCCCGAGGCCGTGCCCGAAGACGTGCGGTGGGTGACCAGCCAACTGGTTTTCGACCCGGCCACCGGGTTGCTCGACGTCGATACCTCAGCGGCGTTCGGTTTGTGGACTGTCGAGCCATACACGGTGGAGAGCGGACGACTCGTCGTGCTCCGGGTCGGTTCAGCTCCCGATGGGGTCAGTGCAGCGAAGAGCGATGTCGTACCGATCATCCTGTCTGATGGGTTGAGTCTCGGATGGACCGAGGCGGGTCTCCGCTACGAACTGTTCTGCCGCGTCACGATCCCAGAGCCGGTCTGCAATGCGATCGTGGACTCGTTCGTTCCGCTCAACGGACTCCTTCCGAGATGAAATGGTTCACAGTTCTTACGATTGGCACCCTGACGCTGAGACGGGGGGAGTCGCACTCTTCGAGCGCTACGTCGACAAGGCCACAACGCGGGACTCTCGCGGTGGCCGCGTTCATCGTGATGCTGGTGTCAGTGTCATGCGCGTCGTCCGACGAGATGGGGGCGGCGGACGAGACCACATCGACAGTCGAGGCCGCAGCGCCGACAGTCGCCGGTTGTGCGAACGTGGTCGAGGTGGACATCGAACCGTCGGGCGACACCTACCGGGTGTCGGCGACCATCCTCAGCGCCGACACCGGATGGGAGAAGTACGCCGATGCGTGGGAAGTGCGCTCTCCCGATGGCACGATTCTAGGCACCCGGATCCTCGCCCATCCCCATGTCGATGAGCAACCGTTCACACGATCTCTCAGCGGCATCGACATCCCGGTGGGAGTGACGGACGTGGACATCGCCGCACGCGATTCGGTGATGGGATTCTGCGGCGAGACGGTGAGCGTCGCCGTCCCGGGGCGGTGAGCCACAAGCTGTGAACGACGGCCACCGCAGGAGTGGTGCGGCCTACCGACCGTCGACGCCCAGATCCTGTTCGGTGTCCTCTTGCGGCTCGACGTGGGGATCGTCTCTCTGCGGGGCTGGAACGACCAGGACGGGTCGGTCGGATTCGAGCATGACCCGGGCGGAGATGCTTTCCCAGGCCTCGCGATTGAAGATGGGGCGGGTTGCCCCCAGCACGACGATGTCTGCATCGAGAGAGCGGGCCGTTTCTGAGATTGCTGTTGCGGTGTCATCGCCCTCGACGAAGTGGATCTCCGAGGGGATCCGCGCCGACTCCAGAGCGGACCGAATCGGTTCCACGATCTTGCGACCCCGCTCCTCGAGATAGCCGGTCACTGCCTGCTCCTGCTCATCGCCCGATGCCGCTCCGCGACCTTCTGAGGCATGGAGATCTTCGAGGAACGCGCGTGGAACCTCGATGACGGTGATCAGTGTGACGCGACCGTTCTGACCGAGAAGGTGGCGGGTGAAGTCCACAACCGGATCGGGATCCAGAACACCTGATGTCGCGATGAGCATGTGCACGGGGTCATCCTAGGAGTGTGTTGAATAGCGACACCCGGTATTCGGATCAGTGAGATGCGTTGCTCCGTGTCTTCTAGGGTGGGCACTTCAGCGAAGACTTGGAGAGCAAGCGTGGAAGCAGAGACCCTGAACGCAGTCACCTGGACGATCCCGAATGCCCTCTGTCTCGTTGGATCGCGTTCCGGCGACGAATGGAACGGGATGACCCAATCCTGGGTGACACAGGTTTCCATGGCCCCCGTCTTGATCGCCATCGGCGTTGACCGCACGGCGGTCACCAACCGCCTCGTGCGAGAAGGTGGAGCTTTCTCGGTGAACCTCTGGGACCGGGAGGACACCCGCGTCTTTCGGTCGTTCTCCAAGCCCGCCGTGCACGAGGGTTCGATGCTCAACGGACGCCCGATTCGCGAAGGCTCAACCGGCGTACCGATCTTCGAGGAGGCGATCGCATGGCTCGAGTGCCGTCTCTGGCAGACCGTGGAGTTCGAGACGCACGATCTCTTCCTTGGCGAAGTCGTTGACGCCGGATTCCGTGACGGAGGCCGAGACATTCCGGTCGCACGGATGGAGGACACGCGGATGAAGTACGGCGGCGTGCGCCGCGGCGGACACTGAACGGAGGACGCATGGACATTCGATTCGATGGGCGGGTAGCTGTTGTGACGGGTGGGAGTCGGGGGATCGGTGAAGCGATCGCCGCTGAGTTCTTGGCGTCGGGGGCTCGCGGAGTCGCCATCACATCGCGCAGGGCTGAGAACCTTGCCGCCGCCGCCGAGCGTCTCGGAGAATCGGATCGGCTTATCGCGATCGAGGCTCGCGCCGACGATCCGGACGCCGCGGCTTCCGCTATCGCAGCCGTGATCGATCGGTTCGGCGCTTGTGACATCCTCATCAACAACGCCGGGACGAACCCGTCTGCGGGGCCACTTGTCGACGTCGACCTCGGAGCGATCGACAAGACGTGGGCTGTGAACCAGCGCGGGCCGCTGATCTGGTCGCGCGAGGTGTGGCATCAGGCGATGAAGAAGTCGGGTGGTGCGATCGTGAACGTGTCGTCCGTCGGAGGGATGCAACCCGGTACCGCTCTCGGCGCCTACAACGTCTCGAAGGCTGCGCTCATCCATCTCACTCGCCAGTTGGCGTTTGAGATGGCCCCGCAGGTTCGCGTCAACGCCGTGGCCCCATCGGTGGTGCGAACGCGGTTGTCATCCATGCTCTGGGATGGGATAGAAGATCACACTGCCTCTCTCCATCCGCTCAAGCGGATCGGGGAACCGACCGACGTGGCGACTGCCGTCGCGTTCCTGGCGTCCGAGTCGGCATCATGGATCACCGGCGTTGTGCTGCCCGTGGACGGGGGCGCTACGGGAGCAAGTCCGCCTCCGGGGATGTGACCGCAGGATCGAATCCGGGCAGACCCGCACCGAGCCATTCCTCGAACGCAGCCTCGCTCTCGATGTCGTGCCCTCGCTCTGAGGCGACCGAGTACCGGAAGTTCAGGAAGTCGCAGAAGCCCTGGATGGGGTCGGCTTCCGGCCTGATCTCCGAGATGCGGCGTGTGAAGGGCTCGAACCGGGTGATTCTCCAGTGCATCGTTGCAACCGCCTTGCCGGTGACCGAGCCCTGTTCGCCCTTGTCCCCGTACTTCGCGTCGTGATACCTGACGTCGCTGAGGATCTGCCGCGCCTGGTTCTCGGCGGCGTCGATCCCCGTCAGTTCACGGAGTCGCTGCGAGTGGAACGTGCGCCCGCCGACGCTCACCGAGATCCGGATCCGGCTCGATGACCCGAACGGGATCACATCCACGTCGTCGACCGCGAAGCCGAGGTCGTTCAGGCGACCGACGCGCTCACGAATGCGGTACCGCTCATTCGGAGCGATGATGAGATCGGTTGTGAGTTCGCGCCAGAGAGCGACATAGCGTTCGGTGATGTCGAAGCCGAGTTCCAGATCTGCAGAGTCGAGGTCATAGCCCTGGGAAGCGGCGATGTCGGCCATGTCCCCTGCGAGATTGAGTTGCATGATGTCGAGGTCTTCACGGCGCTGACCGTCGCTCAGTATGTCGTGCAAACGGGAGGTCTCGGCGTCCACCATGACGGCTTCGATCGCACCGGCGTCGTACCGGTAGAGAACGTTGGAGAGCGAGCAATCGCCCCAGAAGCAACCAGCGAGGTGGAGTTCGACGAGCAGGCCGGCGAAGGCGTCGAGCATCTGCGCTCGCCGCGTCCCGAAACCGCCACTGGAGACCAGTTCGCGATACGGGAACGCGTAGTCGACGAAGCGCGTGATGACGGCGCCGGAGCACTCCTCATGCGGGTCGGCCCACGGCCGGATGACGAGACCGGCGGGACGACCGGATCGCGTTGTGCGCTCGGACAGCGCTCGGAGCGTCTCGAATTCGTGTGTGGCCAACCGCACCGGGAGTTCCTTGATGGCGTAGACGCCCTCTTCGAACGCAACGAATACGACGGGATGTCGGTGGATCCCGGTCGGCATCTCGACGAGGTGAGGATCCTCCCAATCCGAGATGGGCTCATCCCATGGAAGGTCGAGGAAGTCCGGGTTTCCCGGCCGGATGTGAAGCTGTGGTACCGACATGCCGGTGACGATAGGGCGCTACTACGGTTCTGGCCATGGACCATGAACCAGAACGGATCAGCGTCGACGCCGAATCGGTGGCGATCACGTGGACCGACGGTGTTTCGACGATGATCCCCGGCGGCAGGTTGCGCTCGTCATGCCCGTGTGCCGAGTGCCGGGAACACGAAGAGAAGGCACCGTCGATCATCCAGATCGGCAACCGAGCGTCGATCATCGACGCGCAGCTGATCGGCGGCTATGCCATCCGATTCACCTTCGCCGACGGCCACGCGGACGGACTGTATCCGTACGGGATCCTCCGGGAAATGGGGGAGCAGTAGTCGGCAGTCAGCAGTCAGCAGTCGGCAAAGACTCCGCCTGTTCTACTGCTCTACTCCTCTACTGGTCTACTCTTTTCCAACACATCCTCGATCTCCGCGATCCGCGCGACGATCGCAGCGCGCTCGTCTGCATCCTTGGTATCCAACATCTCGTTGATCCTGTTGGAATATGCTCCAGGATCATTCACCCACCTCACCCACCGGTTGCGAGCCTTCTCTGCCCATCCCTCGTTGATCGGCCGGTCGTCGATCCGCGCGAGACGCTGCCGGAGAGTGCCGAGTTCATTCAGGAGACCCGGTACCGACCGGGATGCGTCGGCGGCGCTTTGGATGTCTTCCCTCAGTTCGTCGCGCTGTCGCTCGAGCGCGGCTCGCTGGGGGTTGTCGGGCTCCAAGGCATTGATGCTCGCCGAGAGGGCGATGATCTTCTCGAGCGCCTGGTCAACGGTGAGGTCATCTGTCATGGTTGTCGAAGAGCGTACTCGACGTTCGTTCGCGGAGCGCGAGAGCACCCGCGCCGTCGTGTTCGGAACCCGGCCCTTGGGATCCGCCACCGGTTCTGTCGCGATTCGGAGAACCTTCATGGGGGAGTGGAGACTTGACAGAATCCCTCAACAGATAGGGTTAGCGGCTGAACCATCAATGCGGGGTTGAGGGGGGTGTGAATTACAAAATCGTCTTACACACGCCTTGGTGTGTAAGAACTTCGTCGAGGCCATCGGCGGGTCGGTGACCCAGAATCCGGATGCGAGAGCCCAATCTGCTCGCCATGGAGTCCTCTCGTACGCGTCGATCATTCGGTTCATTCGTGCTCGCCCCGCCGGCGGCCTTCGGCGTGATCGGAGGGGGCGTGTTCTGGTGGTTGTCTCTAGCACCGACGCTGCTGCCGCTTGAGTGGATGATCCAGGCGGCGATCAGCGCGCTCTCGATCGCGGTTGGATACGGTGTCGGTTCGGCCGTCGGTGCTGGTGTTCGTTGGATCGCCGAGCGCTTCGAGTGATCGGGGTGGGGCGATCGGTACGAACGTCTCCTTCGGATCGGCATTCTCGTGGTCGGCCTCTCCGTGATCCTCGCTGAGGATGTCGTAGCGAAGGGCTTCGCCGGATGGGCTAACAGCACCTCGGGAACAGCAACACGGGGAGCGATCCCGGCATCGTGCAGCCTTCGAACCTGTTCGTGTCTGGAGGTCAGGAGTCACTCGTCTCATGGGAGTCCTCGGGTGGCAGGGACGAACCTTCACCGCCGGCGCCACGACTGTCGAAGATCTCTAAGCCATCGCCGGAGAAGGAGCGGATGCCGTTGAACCGATCCGTGTCTACGCCGGCCTTCTGTCTGCCGACTCAGACCCTGAGCCTGCCGCCCTGGTCATCAGTGAACTTGAGCGCACCGGGGGAGCCGAGGCGAGAGTTGCGAACACCACCGACGAGATCGACGTCGATGACGACGCGTGGGCGCCACCAAAAGTCCTGCACGTCCATCATCCGTCGGATCCGGTGGGCTACTGGACGTGGGAAACGCTCTGGAAGCGCCCGGACTGGACCAGAGACCCGATCGGCTACGACGTGTCTCCGAGGGCATCGTGGTATCCGTTCGTCACGTTCTGGCACGTGGTCGCCGATCTCATGGCCGGATTCGATGCCCCCGCCGGCTTCGGCCACAACTACAGCCCCCACCTGGCCCGCGCGTGGACGGCTGTTGCCCGGCAGATGGCTGGACGGCGGCAGACACGACGCGTCTCGAAGCACATCTGGTCGCAATCGCGCCGGCCGCGTCGGGCTGAAGACGCGGCACCCGGGCGCGGTCGGCACGGTCCATGTCAGCGTGTCTCGCGATATGCTGAAACAGTTACCAACTTGGGGTCTTGCCGGCAACCGGAAGGCACATCATGATCGATACCGGTTCGATCGCGGCTGCGGGCCGAGACGTCCGTTCATTGGTGAAGGAGGCCGTTGTTGCCGCCGACGCAGACGAGGTCTGGGCGGCCTGGACGTCAAGCGAGGGCATCGCCGCCTGGTGGAACCCACCGGTCACGAGGATCGATCTCCGCATCGGAGGACCGTTCGAACTGCTCTTCGATGTCGAGCAGCCGGAGGGTTCCCGCGGCAGCGAGGGATGCCGATATCTCGCCTATGTCCCCGGAGAGATGGTGGCGTTCACCTGGAACGCTCCGCCGCATCTGGCTCTGCGCGAGGCACACACATGGGTTGTGATCACGTTCACCAGGCTGAGCGCAGCATCAACCGGCGTGCGACTTGTGCACACCGGTTTCCTCGAAGGTTCCGATTGGGACGCCTACATGAGCTATTTCGACGATGCCTGGAGCTACGTTCTTGAGCTACTCACCGATCAGTGGTCCGCCACCTGAATCGCCGGGCCGATCGGGAACGGCACGATCACGCTCGTCCCGGTCGATGACGCGACCGATCCGACGCTCGTCGGCGTCTACGGCTTGAAATGGGACGGTGAGTACGGCCAGATCGGTGAGATCGCGTCGGTATCGGATACCGGAGTCGTGCGGGAGTTCACGCTCGTCGAAGGAACACCGCCCGTTGAGGGCGCCGAGATGGACGTGATGGGTTGGGCCTGGCCGGCCGACCCCGGCCGCTCGTTCGGGTACGACTATACGACGGTGCAATACGCCTCCGAACTGGGTCCCATGGACGCGTGGATCATGCCGGGTACCACCGATCAATGGGCGATGTTCGTGCACGGCAAGGGAGTCGACCAGCGTGAGGGCCTCCGGGTGCTGCCGTCTCTGCACGAAGCCGGCATGCCGGTCATGCTCATCACATACCGCAATGACGCCGGACAGCCGGACGATCCGAGCGGCCTCTACCGGTACGGGCAGACCGAGTGGCGGGATCTCGAAGACGCTATGGAGCACGCCCGGGATCAGGGAGCAGAGAGCTTCCTCCTGATCGGGAAGTCGACCGGAGGAGCGGTCGTGACGTCGTTCTCTACGAATCGGATCTTGCGCCGCTGGTCGACGGCGTGATCCTCGATTCACCGAACATCGATTTCGGGCAGGTCGTCGATGTCGAGGCTTCCCGCTGGAGCCTCCCCGTCGTTGCTCTACCGATCCCCGCGACTCTCACATGGACGGCCAAGTCGATCGCTGCAGCGCAGATGGGCTTCTCGTGGAACGACCTCGACTACATCGACCAGGCTGGTGACCTGAGCGTCCCGGTGCTGGTCTTCCACGGCGCCGAGGACGACTCGGTTCCGATCTAAGTGTCCCGGAGGCTTGCCGACGCTCGACCCGATCTCGTCACGATCGTCGAGACGGACGCCGGTCACGTCCTGTCTTGGAACGTCGATCCGGTGACGTACGAACGGCACATCACGGAGTTCCTAGACACGATGTGACGCCCAGGGCTCATGTCCGGTGGGTGACCGTCCCCGGCCCCTGAATCCCGTCGACATGGTGGATGTCCTGCCCTGAGCCATGGCTCAGGATGCGCGAACTCCTAGGGTGTTGACTGTCCGGCCGATGAGAGGGGTACACATGACCTGGTCCCTGCGAGTGGCGGGGTTGCTGGCGATGTCCGTTCTCGTTCTGGCATCGTGTTCTCTGGGATCTACAGAATCGGTGTTCGAGTTGGAACCGGGGGACTGTTTCGATGATCTGTTCGAAGAGGGCGAGTACGTTGAGGAATCCGACTCGCTGCCGATGGTCGATTGCAGTGAGCCACACGACAACGAGGCGTACGCCGCCTTCGAAGTGGGCGGCGACGCGTACCCCGGTCTTGTGGCGCTTGACGATGAGGCATTCGCCGGGTGTGTGCCTCTCTTCGAAGACTATGTGGGGACGCCGTACGAAGACACCACCCGTCTCCAGATCATGTGGTTGGCTCCGACGTCCGAGTCCTGGGACGAAGGCGATCGGGAGATCGTCTGCGTTCTGTATGACTCCCGAATCGAGAAGATGACGGGATCGATGAGGAGCTCGGGAGGGTAGATCGGGCGGCGGGACCGCCACGACAGGTTCATGCCTGCACGCTGCCGGGCGATGGCCGGCTACGTATCCCGTCTCGGTGGCCATCCGAACGCCTTGCCACCCCTCCGGTACTCGGAACCGGTCAGCTTGTCCGACTCGGAGTCGGCCAGCATGCATTCGCCGATGCGGTCTCCGGACTCCCATCCGCCTTGCGTCGGGACCACTCGGAAAACCCCCAGTTTCGAATTGTCGTAGTCGAAGTCGGGGCCGACGTACGCCCAGAACGCTTCCTTGCATTGGGTGTTCAGTTCATCGTCGACCGCACTCTCGCCGGGGAACGGACCATCATCGAACTCGTGGATGTGGTAAATCTCGATGTCATGGGGATCGCCACACGAAACGAACGAGAAGTCGTCTCCGGCCATGTGCTTGTCCAGTTCGTCGCGATCGATACATTGGCCGACGAGCGGTCCGTTCTCGCCACCAGCGACGATGGTCGGCACCGTGGTGGTGGTTGAAGGTTCCGGCCCATTCTCGTCGTTGCCGGGGACGCTTGTCGTCGTGGAATCGGCAGCGGTCGTGGTCGTCTCAGCCGATGGCGTCGTCACAGTGGTCGTCGTATCGGCGGCGGTGATCGGGTCTCCCGACTCGCCGAGGAACGACCCCGCCACGACGACGACAGCGACGACGCCGGCAACGAGGACAACGGACCCACCCACGAAGACGAGCACGAACAACAACCACGTCGGAAGGCCGGACGACGCCCCCGCCTCCGAAGCCTCCGCCGAACCCGTCACCACCTCCCCAATCGGCTCCAGGCCGCCGGCCGGTTCATCCATCCGACCAGAAACAGACGACAGATCCTGGTGGAGCGGAGCATCACACTTTGGACAGACGGAGGCGCCGGAGGAAACCCTTTGACCACATCCCGGGCAATCAGACAACGCCATATCAGGCCCTCCACGACACGCCGAACACACTAGCCCCGATCATTCACGTGGCCTCCCGACCAACCCCCGGGTCGACACGCACGGAGACCCGGATCGGCCGCGTCTACGATATCCGGGTACTGAATACCGAGGACGGAGGGCGGCAGCATCGTGGATATCGGAATCGTCGAGGTGATCGGACTCATCATCTGTGTGATCGGCGCGTACATCGTCGGCTACCGACGCGGTTCCCGTCGTTTCAAGAGATTCACGGAGTACCTCGGCTGGAACGCGCGCGGCGTATTCGATGAGCGAGCCGATGTCCAGTTCCCATCCGGCGCCGTGTTCCTCGTCGAAGATGCCGATGAACAAGGCAACGGGGATGAACCCATCCCCGAAGCCCTCAACCCGTTCGATCAGCAGTTCATCACCTGGCAGGAACGATTCGACTACCCGCCCGGCACACCCGACGGCGACAAGGCCGAGTATCGGTACTTCCTCATAGCGCAGGAAGCCTGGGAGGACTACGAGTTGTTCTCAGATGTCGAGGGATGGGCATCTATGTACACCCACGGCCCTGACCTTGGCGAAACGAGTTCTCCCGACGAGGAACGGTGACACGTTCTGCATCGCGGATCCGGTTGGGGTCTTGTCTCGCCTGGAGCGCATCAGGATGCTGTTCGCCTCTTTCTCCCTGTTGAGCGGATTCCCCGCCCCGTAGGCACGACACCACGCAGAGACGAGGATGCGTTTGGCTTCTTGGATGGCCCGGTCTGAGTCGAACCACCACCAGCACTGGCCGGCGCTCACGAGGTCAAAGGTGGCGTTGTTCTGCCCGGTTGCCTCGGCGCGCCCCACAACGAAGTGAGCCGACACCTCATGGTCCGCGGCGGTCTGGCTTGCCACCTCGAGTAGCTCGGGTGCGATATCGGTACCGGTGACGTCGAGTCCGCGGGCGGCGAAACCCAGAGCGAGCGAGCCGGTGCCGGTTCCCAGATCGAGTGCCCGTTGGCCCGCAGCAATCCATCGCTGCCGCATCAGCCGGTCGAAGAAGCTCTCGGGAAAACCCGGGCGATGGCGCTCACAGTCGACGGCGGTTCGACCGAAGTCGATGACTCGACCCTCGTGATCCTCGATTCCATCGCCGTTGGACATGGGAACAACCCAATCCCCGGCTCCGTCATCAAGCGGCGACTGCCACTCGGAACAGACGAGCGTCCAACAGGGGGGGGCTGCGTTCATCTCTCGTGCTTACGCCCTGGTCACACGGGTTCGGCGGTCTCACCAGGCATTCCCTGCGCCTCCAGGCACCGAACCCGGAGGAATTGATCAACGCCGAATAGGCGGAGGCTCCATTGTTCCGACGGCGGAACGTGAACGAAGGCGACCGTACTCGGGATCAGCTCTGGACGGTCCACCCGATAGGTGTTGCCTTCATGGACGATGACGGCGGAACCTGCCGCCATCAAGTTCTTCAGCCAATCCGGCGTCGACCCGTAAGGCAGCGCCACGACGAACCCGTCGTCCGTCGCGAAGGGGCCGATTGGCGTTTCGTAGGGCGTGCCGGATGTGCGGCCGACGTGGCGGATCACCGAGGCCATGGCTCCCGGCTGTCCGGCCGTCTTCATCGCTCGCGGGTTCCAGAAGGCACGGTTCATCCGGCGAACGGCTGTGAGCACGGGCGGGTACTTCGCCCGCATCGATACCAGGAAGAGGGCCGCGAGGGTCGTGAGCGCGAGGACCGTGCCGCCGATGATCTGTCCGATTCGTCTCCACATGTCTGCCTCCTGGGAACTGGTCTGCCTTCAGCTTCGACCAGAGGCCGTCCGTCGTCTAGAGGCGGACGACCTCCGGTCCAGGCTTTCGGACCGGCGAGAACGAATCAACCCCTGACCGGCGTCGTCGGGTAGGAGTAGACGCCTGTTTGGGCGATCGTCGTGAGGGTGCGAACTGCCCGGCGTATGATCAA
>JAYEIJ010000108.1:31802-34107 GCA_034660035.1 Actinomycetota bacterium
TCAACCCCGGGGTCGGCTTCCCACTCGATGCATCGGACGCGTGAGGCAGGTGGGGCCGCCTTCACAGGGCAGGCAGAGTTCGTCCGCTCGGAACACCGTGACATCGCATCCTGCGGTTCTCATGAGGTCCACGGTTTGAGGGAAGCCATCGATCGCGATGCATCGTCGAGGACCGACGGCGAGCACGTTGAGGCTGAGCCCGGCGCTCGCCTCGTATTCATCGGCGGGGACGTCGATCAGTTCGTACCCCATCTCGACCATGCGATCATGGAGGGCGACCGGCATGAGCGGCGCATGAACGAGGGCGAGGTCGGTATCGAGCGGGTTGATCAAGGAGAGGAGATGGAGGCAGGCGTCCGGGCCGTTCCCGTAGGACAGGTCGTAGGCTTCGACATCGATCCCGTACGTGGCGACGATCGCAGCCAGTTGGTCGATTCCGGCCTGGTTCGTGCGGAACCCCCGACCGACGACCAGGGTCGTTGGGTCGAGCCAGCAGCAGTCGCCGCCCTCGATGACACCGGGCGCCTCGACGGTTCCCACGATCGGCATCAATCCCTCGTAGAAGGAACGATGCAGTTCTGCCTCCGCCCGCCGGGCCTGCTTGCCGGGGCGGAGGGTGATCGCTCCAGCCGGGATGACGAATGACGGATCGAACGTGAACATTGAGTCGGCAAGACCGTCCGCTTCGTCGTCTGGTAGCCAGTGGATGTGGGCGCCGGCGGTTTCTAGTAGATCGACGAACGCTTCGTACTGGGCAACGAGTGCATCGGCGTCGATGGGTTTGGCGTAGTGCCACTGGTCGGCGTCGGCGGTGAGGATCGCACCTGGGCGGCGCATGGCCACCTCCAGCAGGGGACCGGCCATGGAGTCGACTCCAAACTCGTTCGGCACGCTCTGATCAGCAGGCACGGCCACCAGCATCCTCTCTTCGGGTTGCGTCGAAGGACGCGGTAGAACCCGTATGTGAGGCTAGGAGTCTGCTGCGTCTGGAACCAGCCAGCCCCGGGAAGGAGACCGTTCCGACCAAGCACGATGGCGCTACATCGACATAGTTTCGTATACCCGAATGGCGGTGATGATCGGGCAGGTTTCAGCGATCGCTGTGGCCTCGTCGAGGTCGGCGGCGTTGATGATCACGTATCCGGTGAACGCATCGAGGTCCAGGGGCAGGTCGGTAGTACCGGCTCGTGTGATCTCCCGTCCGCCTCCGGACGGTCCTCCGGTGTCAACCATATTGTCTCCGAGTGATGCGAACCAGTTGCCCCAGGCCTCCATGATCTCCGGGGTCGGCGGCTCGAATCCGTAGGTCAGGAATATGAATCTCTTCATCGTTTCTCCTTCTCGGTCATCGGTCCCCGGGCGATCCTGCAGCCGCGTCCCTCGGGCGGTACGGGCTCGATCGTGGCGAGCGTACGAACCTCCCCGAGTCTGATCGCCAACGCTATCAGCGTGATCGCCGCCGCGCAGACCCATTCGCGACCGATACCGATGGAGCCGGTTTCTCGGTTCCCGCGTTGGTGAGTTGCAAGTTCGGGGAACTCCCGCAACGAATCCGCTCAGGAGAGGGCGGTAATCTTCATGTCTCCACGTACCGAAAGGCCGGACCGTATGCGAAGGGGAGTCATCATCGCCGTGCTCGCGGCAGTCGCCCTTCTGGCCGGCGGCTGCTCGTACCTCCAGAGCCTCGACCGGATCGTTGAAGCTTCATGTTCGGTTGCCGGCAACGATCCATTCGATGTGTCATACACGGAGGGTCCCGAACTCACGACCGAGGAGTTCCTCGACACACCGCAGGGACAGACGCTCGATGCGTTCTTCAACGGCGGACCGGGCGAAGTTGAAGGTGGCTCGTACCTGGAAGCTGGCGGCTTCTCGATCGTGTCGGAGAGCTACGTCCTCGGCTATCGCGACGGACGGCCCATCTCAGACTTCCTTCTGGACGGCGATGACATTCGTGGGTGGGGAGGGTGCGGTCCGGTGCTGGTGAGGGGAGACCAGACGGCGAGCCGGTGGTACCTCCAGTCGCCGGTCGATCCGAACGCAACGACGATCCCGATCCTCGTTGAGGGTGGCGCATGCGTGGAGCAGGACGGAACGCGAGTCATAACTGAGATCGTCGAGATCGTGGTTCAGGATGAAGACGCTGTGCTCGTCACGGCGTGGACCCGCAATGTCGATATGCCCGCGATGTGTGCAGGTATTGGTATCGACCTGGAGGCGGAGGTCGTGCTCGACCTGCCACTCGGTGACCGTGAACTCCTTGATGGCGGCCTGATCCCACCGACCGCCATCGAGAGCCGATAGC
>JAYEIJ010000109.1:0-2831 GCA_034660035.1 Actinomycetota bacterium
TATCTCGATGGGCCCGGGGGGACTCAGGTTCCGGAGACGGTCATCGAGGCGATGGCCGACTTCATGCGGGCTGGTGGCAGCAATCTCGGCGGACCCTTCGTGACCTCGCGTGAGACCGACGCCGTGACCGCGTCGGCCCGAAGCGCGATCGCGGACGTCTTCGGTGCCTCCCCCGACGAGATCGCTTTCGGTCAGAACATGACGTCGCTCACCCTCTCCGTGAGCCGGGCTCTCGGCGCCACGTGGGATCCCGGTGACAACGTCGTCGTCACCCGACTCGATCACGACGGGAATGTCTGGCCCTGGGTCATCGCCGCCCGGGACGCCGGAGCGGAAATCAGATGGCTCGACTTCGATCCGGACGACGGCTGCCGGCTCCAGGTCGATGACCTCGAGAGCGTCATCGACGAACGTACGCGTCTTGTCGCCGTGACCCACGCTTCCAATGCGGTCGGGACCGTCACCGACCCCACACCGATCATCGATGCCGCCCACGGTGTCGGAGCGCTCACCTACGTGGATGCCGTCCACTACTCCCCGCACGGCCTCGTGGATGTGACAGCGCTCGGCACCGACTTCCTGGTCGCCTCCGCCTACAAGTTCTTCGGTCCGCACACGGGCTGTCTCTATGGACGGAGCGAGATCCTCGACTTCGTGGATGCCTACAAGATCAGGCCGGCCCCCGACGATCCTCCCGACAAGTGGGAGACCGGGACGCAGAGTTTCGAGAGCCTCGCCGGCGTGGCGGCCGCCGTCGACTATCTCGCTTCGATGGGAACGGGCGAGACCCGGAGAGATCGCATCCGGTCTGCCATGAAGCAGATCGGCGCGTACGAGCGGTCGCTGTCTCAACGGTTCCTGGAAGGGATCGCTCGGACGAGCGGCGTGTCGCTCTACGGACGGACGGACGCAGACGGCCGCACTCCGACGTTCGCCATCTCGGTGGACGGTGTGCATCCCGACGCGGTGGCCGAGGCTCTGGGCGATCTCGGGATCTTCGTGTGGTCCGGCGACTACTACGCGGTCGAGGTCATGCAGCGCCTCGGCGTCGCCGACAAGGGTGGCCTGGTCCGCATCGGGTTCGTGCACTACAACACCCTTGATGAGGTCGACCGGGCGGTTGCCGCACTCGCCTCGATCGCTGAGAGAGTCCCCACGTGAGGACCTTCCCTGAGGACTTCGTCTTCGGCGTCGCCGCGTCGGCGTACCAGATCGAGGGGGCGTGGGACAAGGATGGCAAGGGCGAGTCGATCTGGGACCGATTCGTGCGAGAACCCGGACGGATCCTTGCCGGAGCTACGGGAGACTTCGCGTGCGATCACTACCACCGATATCCAGAAGACGTGGCGCTGATGGCCGGGGCGGGGATCCCGGCGTACAGCCTCACCACGGCATGGACCCGCATCATCCCCGATGGGCACGGCCCCATCGAGCCGAGGGGGATCGCGTTCTACGACCGCCTCGTCGACGAACTGCTCGAGCACGGGATCGAACCCTACGTGACCCTCTACCACTGGGACCTCCCCCAGGCGTTGCAGGATCGGGGTGGCTGGGCCAACCGCGACACGGTCGACTCCTTCGTTCGATACGCCGACGTCATGAGCGCTGCCCTCGGTGATCGCGTGAAACACTGGAAAACGCACAACGAACCTTGGGTCGCATCGTTCGTCGGCCATCGGGACGGTGCGTTCGCTCCCGGCCACACCGACTTCTCCGAGGCACTCGTTGCCGCCCATCACATTCTGCTCTCACACGGAAGAGCCGTCCCCGCCATCCGGGCGAACGTCCCGGACGGTGAAGTTGGCATCGTCGTCGACTGCCGTCCGTCCGCTCCGGCGAGCGCCTCCGTCGAGGATGTCGCAGCGCAGAGACATTTCGACGGTTTCCGGAATCGATGGTTCTTCGACCCGATCTTCGGAATGGGCTACCCCTCGGACATCGTCGACACGTACCGGGAACGCGGCAGATTCGACACGGAGCAACCACCGTTCGTGCTCCCGGGAGACCTCGACGAGATCGCTACCCCGATCGACTTCATCGGCATCAACTACTACACCGCTATCGAGGTGGCCGCCGGAGACGACGAGGCGGAGGACACAGGCGTCGCTCCGGGACCGAACCCTCCAGACGGGTACACCGAGATGGGATGGCCGATCGTCCCCTCGGCCCTGACCGCTTTCCTCAAACAAGTCCACGACGACTACGGCACCACGGACATCCGGGTCACAGAGAACGGCGCCTCCTACTCGGACGGCCCGGGGCCGGATGGGGCAGTTCACGATGCTCGCAGGATCGAGTATCTCCGAGCCCACCTCGAAGCGGTTGCGGACGCGATCGACCTCGGTGTTCCGGTGACGGGCTATTTCGTATGGTCCATCCTCGACAATTTCGAATGGGCGCTGGGCCACTCGCAGCGTTTCGGACTCGTCTGGGTCAACCACGAGACCGGCGAACGCCTCCCGAAAGACAGCCTCGCCTGGTACGGCGGCGTGGTCGCGTCGCGGTCGGTCGACTGAGTCCGGTCGAACGGCCCTGGTCGTATCCCCGTTTTGCGTCCACGATGAGGAGAGAAGCGACGCGCTCCGGGGGGCGCAAGGAGGTGCGTCATGCGACGCGTCATCGCGATACTCGTTCCCGTTCTGCTCATCGCTGCGGCATGTACGAACAGCACCGAATCGACCACGACCGGCGGCGTCACCACGGTGCCGGCGACTACCACGACCAGCGCTGCGCCCGTGACACCGACCACGGTCGACACCGCGACCACGACCACCACCACGACCGCCACCACGACCACCGTTGCTCCTGCGGAGACACCGTCCTTCCCGAGC
>JAYEIJ010000110.1:0-2801 GCA_034660035.1 Actinomycetota bacterium
GTCTACACCGTCAAGGCCCGCTCCTGGTACGCGGGCACACCGTCAACCGGCTTCGGGACGCACCGCCCGGTCGGCCTCGCCGCCATCGGTTGGGTGGTGATCCACTTCTCGGACTCTGAGGTGGCGTTCCGCAGCGCAGGCATCGCTCTCGCAATCGGAGCCGTAACCATCATGTGGTTCGCGGGTAGGTCGATGCTCAGCCCCACCGCTGCGTGGATCGGAACCGGCGTGTTCGCTGCGTCAACCACCTATCTGCGTCGGGCCACCGAGTTCCTCAACGATCTCACCGCCGCCGGCCTGCTCCTCGCCACCATGTTCGTCATCTGGTACCACTTCGAACGGAGGCCCGGAGGCTGGTGGCTGGTCCTGGCTGCCCCGCTGGCTGCTGCCGCGTACTACGTGAGGTACGGATCGGCGCTCGGATCGGTTCTGATCGCCGTCGTTGCCGCAGCCGTCTGGATCCGGGAACTACGGCGGTCATGGAGACAGATCGCGGCCACGTCCGCGGCCGTCGTCGTGCTTCTGGTGCCGCACTTCCTGTATGCGTTCGGTGAGACGGAATCACTGTTCGGCGTGCTCCGGTCCGCATCCACGTCACTTCCGAGCGGTGGCGGAGGCCTCGGTGACTATCTCGGATGGTTCCCCGGTCACCTTGCCGGCACCCTCGGCGCCGCCGTGATGATCGCCGGAGCGGCGTACACGATCGTGCTCGCGATCCTCGCCATCCGGGAACGCCGGTGGACCTCCAAGACACGAACCGCCGTGTTCCTCTCAGCCACAGCGTTGTCGTTCACGATCGCCCTCGGTGCCTTCACCCACGGCGAACCCCGGTTCATCTTCATAGCGCTGATGGCGGCCCTGCTCGTCGGAGGCCAGGCCATCGCAGTGCCCATGGGTCATCTGCGCTCGTCGCCTCACCGGATCGTCGCCGTCGCACTCGCCGTCATCATCTCACACGCGTTCGTCACGCGTACCGACGACATGCAGACCGTCATGGATTCGATCACCGAACGGCGCGGCGTCGTCGTCGACACAGGCGAGGCGGTGAGACGCCACGCAGGGCCGGACACATGCTCGATCCGGTCCTCCTACGTCCCGCAACTCACCTGGTACTCGACGTGTGCCACGTTCAGTTTCACCGACGGATTCCGAGCGACCGACGACGCTTCGTATCTCGTCTTGTTCGAACACGGCAAGCGTCAGCCGGACGGGGCAGTTCTCGAAGCAGAGATCAGCCGAACGTCGGGTGTGCCGATCGCTGAGATCCGTGATCCGTACGACTGGATCGGCGACGCGACCGTCTACCGATACGAGCCGGATCGCTGACCGGCGCCGTCCAAGGATCCTGTGAGAAGCCTCACCAAATCGCAGCCGCATTTCGGGACACCGCGCTACGATTCCCGTCATGATCCATCGCCTTCGCGTTCCCCTGTTGCTTGCCGTCTTCGCTCTCGCTCTCCTAGCCCTCCCCTTCGCCCCCGCGTCGGCGGCCGATCTTGCCCCCGGCGGGACCTTCGTCGACGACGACGAACTCCTCGAAGAGGGCTACATCGAAGCGATCGCCGCGATCGGCGTCACCAAAGGATGCAATCCTCCGGATAACGACAAGTACTGCCCCGATCGCACGGTGTCCCGCGAAGAGATGGCCTCGTTCATCGTCCGGGCGCTCGAACTCCCGCCGGCCACCGAGGACCACTTCGTCGACGACGAGGACTCCGTTCACCAGGGCGACATCAACGCCCTGTACGAAGCGGGGATCACGAAGGGATGCAACCCGCCGAAGAACGACCGGTTCTGCCCCGAGGCCAGGACCACCCGCGGTCAGATGGCCGCCTTCCTGGACCGGGCGTTCAACTACCCCGATACCGACCGGGACTACTTCACCGACGATGGCGCGTCGATCTTCGAACCGGCCATCAACCGGATCGCCGCCGCCGGGATCACGAACGGGTGTCGCTCCGGCCGATACTGCCCCCGCGATCCGATGTTGCGCAGCCACATGGCCGTCTTCCTCGGACGATCCCTCGGATTGACGCCGAACACACCCCCGGTGCGACCGCACGTGATCGGGGAGTTCACGACCTATCACTCCGCATGCTCCTACCCCTGCCGGGTCACGAACATCCAACTCATGGCGGACACCGTCGACGGGCATGTCGTGCAACCGGGTGAGATTTTCTCGCTGAACGCGTACATCGGGCGGCGGACCACGTCGAAGGGCTACGTCGAAGGCGGCGCCATCAGCGGCGGCGCACTCGTCGGTGGGATCGTCGGCGGCGGTACGTCGCAGTTCGCCACGACGCTGTACAACGCGATCTTCTTCGCGGGCCTCGAAGACATCAAGCACAAGCCGCATTCGGTCTACTTCTCCCGCTACCCGCTCGGGCGGGAAGCCACGCTGTCGTGGCCGAACATCGACGTGGCGTTCCGCAACGACACGAACATGCCGTTGACGATCGACACCTCGCATACTTCCAAGAGCATCACCGTCACGATCATCGGAGCGAACGAGGGTCGGAGGGTCAGCACGGGCACCAGCGGTTCTGCGACCACGTCCGACGGCGGGTCTGCCGTCGTCAGACGAACCATCACCTACCGCGACGGGACGAGCGAGACCCGACGCTGGTACTGGCGCTACAACCCGCTTGTCAGGTGACCAACGGCGTTTGTTCGGCTATCGGGCGCCGAAGCCGGTTATGACCGTCCAGATGCTCATGCCCAGAACGTGCAGGTCGAGCCACACCGTTGAGTGCTTCACGTAGTAGAGGTCGTAGGTGAGTTTCTCTACCGTCTCCGCCTCG
>JAYEIJ010000111.1:0-2754 GCA_034660035.1 Actinomycetota bacterium
CCCGGACCCGGGTTCCTCGACGTATGAACCTGGATGGCATCAAGGCCGACCTTCGCTACCTCGACGACCTCTGCACCGTCCGGTCCGAGGCGAACGCCCCACTCATCGTTGGGTCCGAAGATGATCGGCTCGCCCTCCTCGAGATAGATACGATTGTCGTCGCGACTCTCCCGGCTCGTTACCTCGGCGAACGCTTTGTCGTTGAAGACGTTGCAGTTCTGGTAGATCTCGATGAACGAGGCACCGCGATGCCGAGATGCCGCCTCGAGGACGGCCGTCATGTGCTTGCGGTCCATGTCGATCGTGCGCGCAACGAACGTCGCTTCGGCACCGAGAGCGAGGCTGACCGGGTTGAACGGGTAGTCGATCGAACCCATGGGCGATGTCTTCGTCCGCTTCCCCAATTCAGACGTCGGCGAGTATTGCCCCTTTGTCAGCCCGTAGATCTGGTTGTTGAACAGCAGGATCTTGAGGTTGACGTTGCGGCGAAGCGTGTGGATGATGTGGTTCCCGCCGATCGAGAGTGCATCACCGTCACCGGTGATGACCCACACGGTGAGATCCGGGTTGGCGGTGGCGACGCCCGACGCGATGGCCGGTGCCCGACCGTGGATCCCATGCATGCCGTACGTGTTCATGTAGTACGGGAACCGACTGGAACAGCCGATGCCGGAAACGAACACGTGCTTCTCCCGATCGATGCCCATGTCGGCGAGGAAGGACTGGACCGTGGCGAGGATCGTGTAGTCGCCACACCCCGGGCACCAGCGCACCTCTTGCTTGGTCTGGAAATCCGCCCTGGTGTATTCCTTGAGGTCGATGTTCATGAGTTGATCCCCCGGCAGATGTCGTTGAGTGCTTCTTCGATCTCGCCCGACTTGAACGGATCACCCTGGATCTTCGTGAGACTCACGGTCTCGATCAGATATTTCGCTCGGATCATCATCGAGAACTGCCCGTTGTTCAGTTCGGGGATGAGGATGACCTCCCGCCCTTCGAGAACCTCGTCGAGGTCCGGTGGAAGCGGATTGAGATGGCGGATCTGGGCGTGTGCGACAGAACGGCCGTTCTTGCGGGCGTTCAGCACGCCTGCGCGGATCGCGCTGAACGTGGATCCCCATCCGAGAACGAGGATCTTGGAGTCCTTGTCACCGTGCACGGTGATCGGGGGGATGTCCTTGCGAATCGCGTCGATCTTCGCCGCCCTCAGGTCCGTCATGATCTGATGATTGGGGCCGTCGTACGCAACCATGCCGGTGCGGTCCATCTTCTCGAGACCGCCGAGTCGGTGCTCAAGACCCGGCGTACCGGGGATCGCCCACGGTCTGGCCAGCGTCTCGGGATCACGTATGTACGGGAGGAAGGCGTCACCGTCATTCGGCTCGGTCGCCTGCGTCACCGGGAACTTCGGCAACGTCTCAACATCCGGGATCAGCCAGGGTTCCGAGGAGTTGGCGATGTACCCGTCGGAGAGAACGATCACCGGCGTCATGTACTTCGTTGCGATGCGGGCCGCTTCCATGGCGGTTGAGAACGCATCCGACGGTGAACCGGCGGCGAGTATCGGAAGCGGTGCCTCACCGTGGCGACCGTACATGGCGAAGAGCAGGTCGGACTGCTCGACCCTGGTCGGCATGCCGGTCGACGGTCCGGCGCGCTGCACATCGATCACGATGAGCGGAAGTTCCATGATGAACGCAAGGCTGATCATCTCAGACTTGAGAGCGAGGCCCGGGCCGGAGGTCGTGGTCGCCGCCAGGCTGCCGGCGAAGGCGGCACCGACGGCGGTTCCGACACCTGCGATCTCATCTTCGGCCTGGAACGTCTTGACTCCGAAATGCTTCTGCTTCGCCAACTCCTCGAGGATCGAGGTTGCCGGCGTGATCGGGTACGAACCGAGAAACAGCGGCAGATTCGCCGCTCGCGCACCCGCGATGAGGCCCCACGCCATGGCGGCATTTCCGGTCACGTTCGTGTACTCGCCCTTGGGGAGCGACGCGGCCTTCACCTCGAAGGTGTGGTGGAATTCCTCGGTGGTGATCCCGTAGTTGTATCCGGCGAGCAACGCCGCTTTGTTGGCCGCGGCGACGGGGCTGTCGGAACCGAACTTGCCCGTGATCCATTCCTGAATCGGTTCGAGAGGCCGGGTATACATCCACGACATGAGGCCGAGAGCGAAGAAGTTCTTCGAGCGCAGGACCGCACGGCCCTTCACTCCGGTCCCCACGAGCGCCTGCTTGGTCAACTCCTCCATCGGGGCGGTCATCACGTGGTAGCCGCTCAGCGACCCGTCCTTGAGCGGGTTCTCCTCATATCCGGCTTTGGCCAGGTTCCGCTCGTTGAAGGCATCGCGGTTGGCGATGATGAGCGCTCCCGGTTCGCAGTCGTCGAGGTTCGCTTTCAACGCCGCCGGGTTCATGGCGATCAGGCAGTCGGGGTGATCTCCCGGAGTGAGGATGTCCCAGTCGGCGATGTGCACCTGGAACGAAGAGACGCCTGCGATCGTTCCGGCTGGTGCGCGGATCTCGGAGGGGTAGTTCGGCAGCGTGGCGAGGTCGTTGCCGAACATCGCCGAACTGGCTGTGAACTGGGTTCCGGCCAACTGCATGCCATCGCCGGAGTCTCCGGCGAAGCGGATGACGACCCGATCGATCTTCCGCGGTGCGGGTGGTGCGTTGGTCTCGGTGTCTGATGACACGGTGCTCTGCTCCTGGTTGCGTTTGGGGTTCCGGGCGGGCCCTTCCCCCGTGCTCG
>JAYEIJ010000112.1:0-2713 GCA_034660035.1 Actinomycetota bacterium
ATCGACGAGATCGTTGTTCGATATCTCGCTGATTTTCCCGACCGAACGTTGGCGATCGTCTCGGTGGACCCCTCGCGACGACGCTCGGGCGGCGCCCTCCTGGGCGACCGAATCCGCATGAACTCCGTCACCCATCCTCGAGTGTTCATGCGGTCACTCGCCACCCGGCAGGCGAACCTCGCTCTCTCCCCGCACGTTGCCTCGGCCGTGGATCTGGTCAAGGCGGCCGGATACGACCTGGTGATCCTCGAGACATCGGGGATCGGGCAGGCAGATACCGAGATCGTGGATCACGCCGATCTCGCTCTCTATGTGATGACGCCGGAGTACGGTGCCGCCAGCCAACTCGAAAAGGTCGACATGCTCGACTTCGCCGATCTGATCGTTGTGAACAAGGCCGATCGGCGCGGCGCCGAAGATGCCGTTCGCGACGTTCGCAAGCAGTACCGGCGGAACCACGGAGTTTTCGAGTCGGCAGACGAGGACCTTCCGATCTACGCGACCGTGGCATCCCACTTCAACGATGCCGGGACCAATCGTTTCTATCGGGCGCTCATGGAAGCCATCGACGCACGCACGGATGGCGGGTTCGTTTCGACGATCGACCTTCCAGTAGATCACGGCGGCGAGCAGCCGATCATCCCGAAGGATCGGGTTCGGTATCTATCCGAGATCTCGGACACGATCCGGACCTACAACAGGAGTGCCGACGAACAGGGAACTCTCGCGACGGAGGCACAGGCTCTGGCGATTGTTGCCCGGCGGAACGGTGACGAGGCGATGGCCGCAGCGAGCGGCGACGCCCTGGCGTCGCTCGATCCGGGGACCGCAGCGCTTCTCTCCGATTGGGAGTCCACCGCAGCGGCATACACAGCCGACGCGATCACCTACGAGATACGCGGCAACGAGATCGAGGCCGAGACATCGTTCGCGACCCTTTCCGGTACTCGCATCCCGAAAGTCATCTTCCCCCGGCTGACCGGCTGGGGCGACCGCGCTCGCTGGGGTCTCCAGGAGAACCTCCCCGGTCGATTCCCGTTCACCGCCGGCGTGTTCCCGTTCAAACGAGCCGCTGAGGACCCGACCCGGATGTTCGCAGGAGAGGGTGGGCCGGAGCAGACCAACCGGCGCTTCCACTACGTGTCGAAGGGGATGTCCTCGATCCGCCTGTCGACGGCGTTCGACTCGGTGACCCTGTACGGCGACGATCCGGACACAAGACCGGACATCTATGGAAAGGTCGGGAACTCCGGGGTCTCGGTCGCCACGCTCGACGACGCGAAGAAGCTCTATTCGGGATTCGACCTCCTCGACGCGGCCACGTCTGTGTCGATGACGATCAACGGTCCGGCGCCGATGATGCTCGCCTTCTTCCTGAACGCCGCGATCGACCAGCAGTGCGAGCGGTACATCGTTGAGCACGACATGCAGGAAGAACTCGAAGCCGCTCTCGTTGAACGATTCGAGAGCCGGGGATTCCAGCGGCCTCGATACAACGGTGAGCTTCCCCCGGGAAACGACGGTCTCGGATTGTTGCTCCTCGGGATCACCGGCGATCAGGTGCTTCCGCCCGATGTCTACCAAGGCATCGAAGCAGATGTTCTGTCACGGGTGCGGGGAACGATTCAGGCCGACATCCTCAAGGAGGACCAGGCGCAGAACACCTGCATCTTCTCCACTGAGTTCGCTCTGCGGATGCAAGGCGACATTCAGGAACTGTTCATCGACCGCTCGGTTCGGAACTTCTATTCGGTCTCGATCTCCGGATATCACATGGCCGAGGCCGGAGCGAACCCGATCACCCAACTGGCTTTCACCCTGGCGAACGGTTTCACCTTCGTCGAGTATTTCCTTTCCCGCGGGATGCCGATCGACACGTTCGCTCCGAACCTCTCGTTCTTCTTCTCCAATGGAGTCGATGCCGAATACGCCGTGATCGGGCGCGTTGCCCGCAAGATCTGGGCGAAGGCCATGCGTGACCGATACGGAGCATCCGAACGGTCACAGAAGCTGAAGTACCACATCCAAACGTCGGGCCGATCCTTGCACGCCCAGGAGATAGCGTTCAACGACATCCGAACCACCCTCCAGGCGCTGTACGCGATCTACGACAACTGCAACTCGTTGCATACGAACGCATACGACGAGGCGATCACCACGCCGACCGAGGAGTCGGTTCGTCGTGCGCTCGCGATCCAACTGATCATCAACCGTGAACTCGGATTGGCGAAGAACGAGAATCCGATGCAGGGTTCGTTCATCATCGAGGAACTCACCGATCTGGTCGAAGAGGCCGTTCTCGTCGAGTTCGACCGTCTCACGGACCGGGGCGGTGTGCTCGGGGCGATGGAGTTGATGTATCAGCGGTCGAAGATCCAGGAGGAGTCACTGCGATACGAGCGAATGAAGTCAACGGGCGAACTCCCGATCGTCGGCGTCAACACCTTCCTGTCCGAGGAAGGCTCGCCCTTCGTGGTCCCCGACACGATCATCCGATCGACCGACGAGGACAAGCATCGCCAGATCGATGACGCTCAGGCCGTGAAGGAACTCAATGCCGATGCGGCTGCTGTGGCGCTCGAGCAACTCCAGCGAACGGCCATCGACGGCGGAAACACGTTCGAGGCGCTCATGAAAGCGGCGAAGTTCTGCACGATCGGCCAGCTATCGAACGCCCTGTACGACGTGGGCGGCCGGTACCGCCGGAGTATGT
>JAYEIJ010000113.1:0-10777 GCA_034660035.1 Actinomycetota bacterium
AGAACATCTACGCTTCGAGCGAGTGGGTTGGCCGGTCTGCCGGCCAGGCGTACCACGACGCCACAAGGTGGGTTGCCGAGAGCGGCAGCGATACGTCGGAAACGGGCGGCGCTGACGACGATACGGATACCGATACCGCCGACGGGTCCGATGGGTGATGCGGTTCGTGCACATAGATCATGGATGTGATCGGGCTTCATGCCTCAGCAGTGTGTCGTGCGACGATCGAGGTTCGGAGGTGATTCATGGCGGATGGCGGCAACGACAATTCGAACTACTGGGATAGCAACGGCGACAAGATCATCAGCGCGCTCGCGGTTGGCGTTCTTGCTCTCGGAACCGTGGTGTATCACCTGATCGAGGGCTGGAGTTGGGTCGATGCGTTCTATTTCAGTTCCATTGCTGTCACATCCGTGGGCTTCGGTGACTTCACTCCGACATCGGACGCATCGAAGCTTTTCACCGTGTTCTACATCTTCAGCGGCCTGACACTCATAGGTCTGTGGCTCAGTATCCGTCTGAAGCACCGGGCGACGATCGTGGCCAAGAGGGTCAAGACCGGTTCGGTGTCCGAAACCCTCCAGAACATCGCAAACCCGGACCCGGACACACCCGACGGAGGGTGATCCGGTTCGGAGTCTGCGCCCCACCCCTATCTGGGTCCGACCGTCGATAGGGCGAAACGAAAGAGATGGTGCGAACGATGACCGACGCCGCCAAAGCCAGACACACACTGCTGAAACACTCATCCAGGGTGGAGGAGGTCCTCCGCGTCCTCAGCGACTACGGATTCGCCTCATGGGTCCAGGGTGTTCCCGATGGCTACAAGACGTTCCTCAGCGGTTTAAGCAAGCCGGAACTCCTCGAGATGTCCGACGGCGAACGTCTCCGCATGGTGTGTCTCGACCTCGGAGTGACGTTCATCAAACTCGGCCAGATCCTCAGCACACGCACCGACCTCGTCGGCCGGGAGGTCGCGGACGAACTCGCAGGACTCCAGGGCGACGTGCCGGCCGACCCGCCGGAGACGGTTCACGCGACGATCGAGTCGGAACTCGGCAAGCCCGTCGACGAACTGTTCGCCTCCTTCGAGGACGCCCCGCTCGGATCCGCGTCGATCGCTCAGGTGCACGCCGCCACGCTCACAGATGGCACGGGGGTCGTGCTCAAGGTGCAGCACCCGGGCGTCGAGGACAGGATGAAGGAGGATTTCGACATCCTCGAGGCGCTGGCGGTGCTCGCCGAGACGCACGACACGGACCTCGCCTACTACCGCCCGGCGGCCATGGTCGGGCAACTGCGCCGGTCGATGCTCGCCGAAGCCGACTTCACGCAGGAAGTTCGGAACCTCAACCAGTTCCGCGCCAACTTCGCCGACGAGGACGACGTCGTCATCCCGGAACCGTTCACCGATCTGTGCACCCGCAAGGTGCTGACGATGTCCCGCATGCCGGGCGTGCCGCTCTCGTCGGTGATCGGCGATCTTGGCCCGGACGGCGAAGCGTTCATCCGACGGGGAGCCGACATCTACGTCGAGATGGTGTTCCGCGACGGACAGTTCCATGCCGATCCGCACCCGGGGAACATCTTCGTGCTCGATGGGGGCAAGGTTGGCCTTCTCGACTTCGGCAGGGTGGGGCGCATCGACGATGGCCTCCAGGATGAGATCGACGACCTCGTGATCTCTTTCCTCATGCGTGACGTCGATGCCGTCACCGACAGCGTCGTGAGGCTGTGTGACGCCCCACCGGATCTCGACCGGGCGGCGTTGAGCCGCGATGTCGGAGCGTGGCTCAACCAGTTCGGGTCGGCCGACGTCGGGACCGTGGACCTCCAGGCGCTGACGGACGAATCAGATGCGATCCTGCGCAGGCACCGCCTCTTCCTTCCCTCCGACGTCGCTCTGATGATGCGGACCCTCACCCAACTTCAGGGTCTCCTCACCGAGTCCGGGTATGACGTGTCGATATCCGAGGTGCTCCAACCGTATCAGTCGATGATCGCGGCGAAGTCGTTCGCTCCTGAGCGGATGCTCCGTCAGGTCAAACGCACCGCCCGGAGCTGGGAACGGCTCATCGAAACGGTGCCCGACGATATCACGGCGATCCTCGAAGGGATCAGGAGGGGCAGGCTCGAGGTACCACTCACGATCGAGGGACTCGACAAGAACGTGAACCGGATCGTCTATGCGGCCCTCGCCGCGGCTCTGTTCACCGGGTCGTCACGCCTGTGGGTGGCCAAAGTGCCGCCCCGTGTGGGCGAAACTTCGATTCCCGGAGCCATCGGTAGCCTGACCGCAGGAGCGTTCGCGTTCTGGCTGCTCAGGTCGGCGAAGCGAGACGGCGGTATCGGATGACGAGCCGGGGCGAGGCCGTGAACGTGAACCTGTCTGGAAATCGAACAAGCGCATAGCCCGGCATGCCTCTGCTGGAGCCATGCCATGAGCATTCGAGAAATCGCAGCGAACGCAACGGCCCGCACCGCCGATCGCTTCACCCCACTCACCAACAGTCCCTCGGCGCCGCTCAAGACTCGAGCCCTGTTCGATTCGTTCGGCCCATCGCTCATGCCCCGCGCCACGATGCATTAGGGAATGGCGGCCGGGTTGTCGATTCTCGCCGCCGCCATAGGAACCGGCACCGCGAACTCGCTCCTGGCAACGCCAACAAGGCCTTGGAATCTGCTACGGCATTGCTCTTACAAAGAGAAGACGTATGGCGTAGAGTATGCGTGCCTTCTCTAAGTAAGTGAATTACGGACATGTTGTTTGCTACTCCACCGCTGGATGATCGTGAGCTCGAGGTGATTGGCTCGATCGACGAGACGCGAGAACGCTTGCGTGTCATGCTGCGCGAGCCGCGCCGGTGGTACGGCCCGCTGCGGCGAACGGCCTTCGCTCGCAACGTGCAGGCCTCCAACTCGATTGAGGGGCACAACGTAAGCCTCGATGACGCTGCAGCTGCGATTGACGGGCGAGAGTCGTTGGAGGCCTCGGACGAGGACTGGAACGCGGTGCACAACTACTGGGATGCGATGACGTACATCATCCAACTCGCCGACGACCCCCATTTCAAGTACAGCAAGGCTTTGGTCAGGAGCCTGCACTTCATGATGATGCGTCACGATCTAACCGCCATGCCGGGCCTGTACCGACCTGGTGAGGTATTCGTGTGGAGTACCGGTGAGCGGGAGGTCGTCTACGAGGGCCCCGACCCGGTCGAAGTGCCGGCCCTGGTCGAGGAACTTGTCGTCGAACTCAACCAAGATGTCGGTGCCCAGCCAGCGATGGTCCGTGCGGCGATGGCGCACCTCAATCTGGTGATGGTCCATCCCTTCAAGGATGGCAATGGTCGAATGGCGCGGGCCCTCCAGACATTGGTGCTTGCTCGCGAGCGCATCCTCGCCCCGCAGTTCTCCAGCATCGAGGAGTACCTCGGCCGCAACACCCCCGTCTACTACGACGTGCTCGCCGAAGTCGGGGGCGGGAGTTGGAATCCGGAGCGGGATGCTCGAGCTTGGATTCGGTTCGTACTGGTGGCCCACTACCGGCAGGCTCATACTCTGGGTCGGCGGATCCGGGAGTCGGATCGACTCTGGGAGGCCATCGACGGCGAACGGCAGGGGACCGGCCTGAGCGAACGAACGATGGGATCCCTCTACAACGCCGCCGTCGGCCTCCGGGTTCGGCGACCCGACCACATCGAATACGCCGACGTGAGCGAACGGGTCGCCACCTCCGACCTGAAGAAGCTCGTCGAGACCGGACTCCTTCGAGCCGTTGGCGATCGGCGCGGCCGCTACTACGTGGCGAGTGAGCGTCTGCAGGACCTCAACCGGCGAATCCAGGAGGAACGGAGGCCGATCCCGGACCCGTTTGCCGACACGGACTGAGACCGCACCGTTGACGCTGTTCGGACATGGGCCGCGGCTGGGCCGCGAGGGTTCGAGCCCGGATGTCATCGAAGTCCACCACGAGAATCGCCCGGACGAAGCGAGCCCTCAACTCCCGTCGCTGTACAGGCGGCGACTGACGAGTGTGACCAGCCGAGCAGCGATGCGGCCGACGACCCAGCCGACGGCGACGTCGCCCGGGTAGTGGACACCGGTGTAGACGCGGGAGAACGCAACGGCGCCGGCGACGGTGTTGATTGGGATGTCGATCGCCGGGAGACGCTTTCCCATCACACCCGAGAATGCAGCGGCCGACGCGCTGTGGCCCGATGGGAACGACGACGATGAAGGGTGTTTGAGAGCTCGGCTCTTGGGTACTGTCGTCGTGGGGCGGCGCCGGTGTGCGATCCCCTTTGCCGCAATGTTGACAGTGGCGGAGGAGAGCGCCACGGCGGTGAGCGCCTCGAGCACTGCACGTCGTGACTGCTTGCCGCCGGCCAGCCCTACTACTGCGGATATCGCGATCCACAGACGCGAATACGACGCGGCAACCGACAATGGCGGCAGCAGGGTATCTCCCACATTGGAGTCCCATCCAGCAATGTGGGTGAATACCCGTTCGTCTGCCCTCTGCAGTCCGTCGAGCAGCGTGCGCATGGCTCCGTCCTGGTCGGGGGGAGGCACCGACGGCACCTGTGTCGAGGTACTGGTTTCGCTCATCTTTGGAGGGATTCTCCACGCGCTTCATTCGGATCCGGCCCGATCGCCGCAACATCGAACAGTCGCGCTGCGATCACCTCACCAGGTGGGAGATATCCGGGTCGCACACCCGCGGGTACCAGCACTCGGAGACCTCGGTGACGGATCCTTATGTTGAGCGGCGATGCGAATCTCAGCGCTTCGCCGTCCACGCCGGTCAAGACCACCGGGTCGTCGGTCTCGATCCGAAGATGGTCGTCCTCCCACTCGTGCCACCCTGCCAGGTCTCCGAGCGTGATCCTGGTCACGGTGTCCGGGTCGGGGAGGCTGGTAGCCGCCGCAATGCCAAGCACGCCGGCGTCCATTCGCGTTCGCCTTCCATAATCCGGCGGACCCGCAAATGAGTACCGGTTGTTCGAAATGAGCACCATCGGAACGCGGCTGAATCGCTCACCGTGGGGACCCTTCATGTCATGGAGCCCCTCGATCATGGTCGGATCCGCAGCAGCCTCGGTCAGCACCGTCGCGATTGTGCGCACCTTCTCGCCGCGATACTCGTCCCTGTGCACGGCTGCTGCATACACGCCGAGGCTGACGTTGTTGAGAAACACGCGATCCCCAACAGTTCCGTAGTCGATCCTGAGTTCGTCTCCGTTGACGAGGGCATCGAGCGCCGCCAGGGGATCGTCGCGATTCAGGCCCAAGTCGAGAGCGAAGTGGTTTCGGGTGCCGACCGGCACACAGAAGAAGGGAACGTCTCGCTCGGTTGCCACTCCCGCGACGAGCCCCAGTGATCCGTCCCCACCGGCCATGCCGATCGCGTCCGCCCCGTTGTCGATCGCCTCGTGAGCCAACTGCGTCAAGTCATCCCCGGGCTCGAGGAGAATCGTGCGGATTCCCCGCGACTCCGCGCGCGCCACGAGTCCAAACGCCTCGGCTTTGCCACCGCCACTCCATCGATTGACGATCAGAGTCGGGTTCTTCACACGCGATCGCCTTCGGACGTAGGGTTCCACATGAGCAAGCAGCGACAACAATTTCCGTCTCCAGAACCACACGGAGACGGCGGCTCCGAGGACCATGGCAATCAGTGCCCGACGGCGTTGCACCCTGTTCGGAGTCCGTGTTCTCGGTTCTCTGTGGTCACTCACGGTTGGCCCTCTGCATCGGTGGGGTCGGTCGGGGGCGAACCGCCACCATGCCGATCCCCGGTTGCATCATATCCCACCCATGGTCGCGTACGTTTGAGATTCGAACCCCTGGGGAGTGGGGGCATGAGGAGATGGGGAGTCCATGAAACGGTTTGCAGTTGGTTTTGTCGCGTTGGCGCTGGTTCTCACAGCGTGCGGGTCGTCATCGGAGAGTGAGCCAGAAGCGTCCGTGGGAGACGACATTGAGGACGCTACGGGTGTCGATGACGTGGAGGTCGACCTTGACTCAATCGAGGTGTCGATGGAAACGGACGAAGGCACCGTAACCGGTAGCTTGTCAGAGCTTCCCGACAATTTCGCAGATTTCCCGATGCCTCTCCCTGAAGGATTCGTCGTTGAGACCGCCATGAATTCCCCGGGCGGATCGGCGGTCATGGTCGCATATCCTGAGAGCGATTTCGACAGCATCGTGGACGAGATCGAGACCTGGACGTCCAGCGAGTCAGACGAATGGGCCGTGAAGGTTCAAGACTTGGAGATGGCCGACGGTACGTTGATGCGGAAGACCGCATTCGTTGGTGGTGAAGGCCTCTTCGTCGCCGGTGTCCAGGACTGCTACAGCCGCGAGTTGGTGGCTGGGAGGATTTCATGCCGGTCACCGTTCACGGAGCAATCCATATTGGCTTGCCGAGAAGAAGCCATTGCTCAGTGCTGAAGCGCCGTGGGTTTGATGAAGACCAGAGCCTCCGCGCTTCCCAGGATGATTCATTCCGATGTATCAACGCGGTGAAGTACTGTCGCGCGACCTATTCAGGCTCCAATTGGGCCGTTTCGAGACCGTCGAGGACCAGGTCGAGTCCGAACTCGAACTCATCGCCGTAGTCGTAGCCGGGTTTCATGATGTGTTCGACGCTCAACTCCGCGAGGTAGGGATACTCGTCGACGGGGAAGTGCTCGAGGAACGCCTCCGCTATCGCTGCCACCTCTTCCGGGTTGTCGAACGGCAGCGTCTCCTCCTGTAGGGAGAATCCATAGACGTAGGCGTCCATGGCGGAGAACGCGTGAGCAGTCAACTCGATCGAGAAACCCGATTCCCTCAGTGTCCCGATCACCCAGTTGTGGTGACGCAACAACGCCGGGCCCGGATTGGGTCGCGACTGCATCATGCTGGTCGCCCAGGGATGGAGTGAGAGAGCCTTCCGGGTGGAGATCGCCCGCTTGCGCATCGCCGTCTTCCAGCCGATCTCGTCGGACGGCAGATCGATCTCGCTGAACACGACGTCGACCATGCCATCGAGGATGTCGTCCTTGTTGGCTACGTGGTAGTAGAGCGACATCGCCTCGACGCCGAGTTCGCGTGCCAGTTTGCGCATGGTCAGGGAATCGATCCCGCCTTCGTCCGCAAGGGCGACGGCGGCTCTCAGCACCCGCTCCCTGCTGAGGGGGACTCGCGGCTCAGGGTTCGGTTCGGTCGGCGTCGGCATTGGTACCTCTCGTTCTACACATTCTACTCGTACAAAGTAAGTCGAAGATTCTCCTTGACAACCTTACGATGTACGAATAGGTTACACGACACACTTACAGTGTACGAATCGAACAGGCGAGGATCGGACCGACCCGCCCACGGGTCGGTCTCACTACGGCGAGGGAGAACACAATGAAGGCAATCACACAAGAGGAGTACGGGACCCCCGGGGACGTGCTGCGACTCCAGGAGATCGAGAAGCCGACGATCGGGGATGACGACGTACTGGTGAGGGTCCGGGCCACCGGTATTCACATCGGTGACTGGCTCATGATGAACGGCGTGCCGTACCTGATACGTCTCATGGGGTACGGACTACGCAAGCCGAAGGCCACCGTGCCGGGAACGGAGCTCGCAGGATCCGTCGAGGCAATAGGCAAGAACGTCAAGCAGTTCCAACCGGGTGATGAGGTGTTCGGCTTCGGTACCGGCGGTTTCGCCGAGTACGCCGCCGTCTCTCAGGACGCACTTGTGCTGAAGCCGGCCAACGCTACGTTCGAACAAGCCGCCGTCGTGCCCGTTTCAGGGTTCACGGCGCTCCAGGCTGTTCGCGACCAGGCGAAAGTACAGCCCGGGCAGAACGTCCTGATCATCGGTGCTTCGGGAGGCGTGGGAACGTACGCCGTGCAGATCGCCAAGGCTTTCGGTGCCGAAGTGACCGGGGTGTGCAGTACAAGGAACGTCGAGATGGTTCGATCGATCGGTGCCGACCATGTCATCGACTACACGAAAGAGAACATCGCCGAGAGTGGGCAGCGCTACGACGTGATCCTCGACATGGCGGGGAACCGATCAATCTCAGAGCTGCGGAGTGCGCTCACGCCCGAAGGGACACTGGTGATCGTTGGGGGAACGGGCGGTCACATTCTCATGGGATTCGGCCGCACGCTCAGAGGGGTGGCGTTGTCACCGTTCGTGAGCCAGGACCTGCGTTCGTTCATCTCATCGACGAACAAGGACGATCTGGTTGTCCTCAAAGAACTCATCGAAGACGGGAAGATCACACCCGTGGTTGATAGGGCGTTCCCGTTGACAGAGACCGCCGACGCTCTCAACCATGTCGGAGAGAGGCACACCAGAGGGAAGACCGTCGTCACCGTCTGAGGGCAAACGTCCTCCGGGAATTCATCCACACCAACGATCGCGGTGATTGCGCGGCCTGTGCCGCCGTCACCCATCCGAAGAACGAGTTGAACTACGAGAAAGGACTCGCACATGACGAGCCAGACCATCAACACCACAGCACTCACCGAAACGTCACCACGCACAGCCGCACGTATCGCAGGCATCGGCTACTTGATTGTCTTCGTACTGGGGGTCTTCGCCAACTTCGTTGTGCGCGAGGGACTCATCGACGCGGACAACGCGGCATCCACATTCACGAACATCGCCGACTCCGAGCTTCTGTTCAGAGCGGGGATCGTCGCCTTCCTCGCTGTGTTCATCGTCGACGTCGTGATCGCATGGGCGCTTTATGTTCTCTTCAAGAACGTGAGCAAGGAACTGTCACTGCTCACCGGGTGGTTCCGGCTGGTGTACACCGTCTTCCTGGGCGTGGCTTTGATCTTCTTCCTCGTGGTCCTCGATCTCGTGAGCGGTGCTGGCTACCTGACGGCGTTCGAGCCAGGACAGGTGAATGCCCATGTGATGCTGATGCTCAATGCGTTCAACTACGCCTGGCTCATCGGCTTGGCCGGCTTCGGTATCCACTTGATGCTGCTCGGCTATCTGATGCTGGCGTCGGGCTCCGCTCCGAGAGTTCTCGGCATCCTGCTGGCCGTCGCAGGTGCCGCATATGTGTTCGACACCGTTGCGAATGCCCTGCTGTCCAACTACTCGGACTACGAGACAGTGTTCCTGCTGATCGTCGCCGTGCCTTCCGTAGTCGCAGAGCTGTGGTTCGCCGTATGGCTACTGACGAGAGGGGGAGCAGAGCACGAGGCGCTCACATAGGTATCATCGCTCTCCCCTTCCCGGAGCAGCTATGTGGATGCCGCCGATCGTGCTTCGTCGAGTGTTCCTCGACCCGCTCGTCTTCATCATCGCCCTCGTCGGTTTGGTTCTCAGTCCGATCTTCTTTGCCGGGGCCTTCGTGGCGGACCTGTTCGTCCCCGGGCGCTGGAAGGTGCTGCGGATCGTCAAACTGGTTGTCACCTTCATGTTCTATGAAGTGCTCGGTCTCATCACCGCCTTCAACCTGTGGCTCATCGCTGGGTTCGGTAGGAACATCCGCACCCCGAGGTTCCGCGAGTCCCACTATGCCGTGCTCGGTTGGTGGATTGCTGCCATATCGCGGGGAGTTCAGTCAGCACTGGGTCTCACAATCGAGTTCCCGAAGATGCCGCCGATCGAGGGCCCTGTCATCGTCTTCAGCCGTCACGCTGGACCTGGCGATTCGATCTTCCTCGCCGGGACGCTCCTGCGAGAGTTCGACCGGCATCCACGGATCGTCGGGAAGAAGGAACTCGAGTTCGCACCGTTCTTCGACGTCATGGGACACCGGCTACCGATGCGGTTCATTCGCCCCCATCCAAGGCAACGCGAACTCGCTCTCGAGGCCGTTCGCGACGCCGCTTCAGGCCTGGGGCCGACCGATGCGTTCGTGTTGTTCCCCGAGGGCGGGAACTACACACCGAAGCGACAGAAGAGCGCCATCGAGAGTCTGGACCGACATGGTATGACGGATCAAGCCGAGGCAGCGCGAGCGTTGAACAATCTCCTTCCTCCTCATCCGTCGGGAGCGCTGGCCGCGATCGAGGAAGCGCCCGATGCCGACGTTGTCTTCGTTGCCCACACGGGAACCGAGGACCTTACGTCGTTGGATGTCATCTGGGCTGGGATTCCGTTCGATCGAACGATCAAGGCGAACTACTGGCATGTCGAACCGGACGACATCCCTGCTGGAGTTGAGGCGCAGACCGCCTGGCTCTACGAGCAGTGGGAGTTGATCGACACGTGGATCGACGAGAATCGCGACCCGGTAACTCGGGAAGGGGCGCCATGACACACCCAGACGTCGCCTTCGTTCTGGGCGGTGGCGGTCACAGAGGTGCGTACGAGGTCGGGATGCTGAAGGCACTCACCGAGCAGGGCATCCGTCCGGACGTCGTCCTCGGGACTTCGATTGGAGCGGTCAACGGTGCGTTGATCGCCCGAGACCCCGGCATCGACGGTGCGGCACTGCTCGAGCAGACCTGGATCGATCTGAACTTCGGTGATGTGTTCCCCGGGAGTCTGTGGAGCAAGGCACGATCTGCTCTGCGGCAGCGCACCTATCTCCACGGCAACGACCAACTGCGTGAGTGGTTGGAGAGCCTGCTCGCCGACGACGCGTTCGGCGACCTCGCCGTGCCGTTTCAATGTGTGGCGGCCTGCATCGAAGAAGCCGCCGAGCAGTGGTTCACGTCCGGCTCGCTGATCGACGCCATCCTTGCCTCGTCCGCCGTTCCGGGCCTTCTCCCCCCGGTCGAGATCGCCGGGAAGCACTTCGTTGATGGAGGCGTCGTTAACT
>JAYEIJ010000114.1:0-32580 GCA_034660035.1 Actinomycetota bacterium
ATGGCGATCACGCCATCGGTCAGGAAGACGAGTCGCTCAGGATTCGCACTCCGCTGCTCAGCAGCACTCAGGCCGGACGATGTGTTATCTGACATGGCCAGCACACTACATCCGCCAGACCCTCCCAATCCGAGTCCTCTCCACTCAATGAGCGAGCCGCAGGGGTGCATAGGCTTCGACATGGGCGGTCCTGAGGCGGAGCGTGTCTACACATATCGTCTTGCGCGTCCGGCCGGACTCAGGAGGGCTGTAGCTCCCGGACCGACCGGCGGGTCCGAGCTATGTTGGGTCGTGGACGGACTCGGAGACCCTCGCAACGTGGGTCGAAACAGATGGGAGCTGCCGTGGACAATGAGCCGAGTGGTTGGGCTATCGGTTGGACGAGCTTTGCCGGGATCATGATGGTGATGGGCGGTATCTGGTGGATCATCGCTGGGATTGTCGCGCTCGCGAACGACACGTTCTATGTCGTTGGTGAGGAGTACATCTTCCAGTTCGATGTGACGACGTGGGGCTGGATTCACCTGCTGCTCGGCATCGTCGTGCTGCTGGCAGGGTTCTACCTGTTCACCGGTGCGGTGTGGGCGCGCACGATTGGCGTGATCGTCGCGGTGTTGTGGGCGTTGTTCGCGTTTGCATGGATGCCCTGGTATCCCGTGTGGGCAATCATGCTCGTCGCTATCTCGGTGTTCGTGATCTGGGCACTGACGGCGCATGGACACGACATCGTCGAGACCTAGAGCGTCCAGTAGTCACTGCCGTGAGGCTGGTGTGGAACATGCGGCAACAAGCGTGCTTGCCACACCAGCCGAACGGGACAAGAGCCATGGAGAGCGTGGGCCGAACAAGGACCCCGAACGGCATCGACTCGGACCACATCGTCGACAGAACATTCGGCGAGACGGCGGCCCATAGGTGCCATAACGGGTGTCCTGCGCCTTCGCCAGGTGCTTCTCTTCGTGGCTGTGGGAGAATCTCCAGATGGGTTACGTTGAAGAGTCCATCCTGTTGATGGCGCAGTCCGGGTCAACGCATGCACGAAGCGTTCCTCGGAGTCATCGATGACGAGGCTCTCGTCTCGAACATCTCGATCACGACGCTCATGGCGCTGCATCGCGATGGGCCGCTGCGGGCCAACACGATCGCCGAGTTGACCGATTTGACGAGCGGCGGGGCAACCAAGCTCATCGATAGGTTGGAGCGAGGCGGTCTCGTCGCACGTGAGAAGGGAACCGTCTCAGACGACGGACGGGCCGTAGTCGTATCGCTGACCGCCTCCGGCACAAGGTTGACGAAGAGAATCGTTGTCGCCGCCGAACCGCATGTCGATGCTCTGGTCGATGCCCTGGTTGCCACTCGAATGACTGCCGAGTAGACACCTACCTCGATTGCCCATCCATTGGTACCGACATGGGCGGTCAACCGCCAGCGATGCGCCAGTTCGTCAGAATGGCGTAGATGTAGCTCGGGCCAGCCAGGTCGCTGATCTCGTCTGGGCCGGTGAGCGGCATCCGTGCCAACGCCTCGGCGACGTGGCGCCGGGATAGGTCTTGGTCGAGCAGATGCGGGTTCTGTTGATCTCTCGCCGTTCGGCGCGCCGTCAGCGCAACCAGACGTTGAACCAGTTGCGCCAGGTTGTCATCACCGCCACCGACGGGGACGTGACCGAATGGGTCGTGGATGACCTTCTCAGAGCCTTCTGGGGTACTCTCGAATTCGGTGTGAACGGACTCACCTATGACCGAGGGGCGCTGTATGGGGCGATCACCATGGATGGCCGAGTGGTGAGGATTCCGATTGAACCCGACGGTTCGGCGGGCACCCCTGAAGCTCTGGTCGAAGACAGATCGTTGGTTGGGATCGATGGGATCGAGTTGGATCCCGTGGGAAACATTTACGTGGCCAACAACTTCTCGCAGACGATCCAGCGGATCACCAGGACGACCCTGGCGATCGAGACGATCGTTGAGAACAACGGAGGGGCACCGCTGTCGTCTCCGGCAAGCATGGCGTTCAGCCGGAACCACAAGTCGATCTTCGTAGCGAATCTGAATGAGAGTGGAGGTATGGTCCAGGGGGATCCGGACAACCCGCTCCTCGTTGAGGTGGTATTCCCAGTTCCAGTCCAAGCATGGACTTCCGCCTGTGGCTAATCCAATAACTCCGCACTGAACAACAAAATGCGAGAGGGCCGAAGCGACGACCACGGTCGAAACAGAGGCCCTCTCGTCTGTCCGAGTTGCTACGTGACCGGTTGAGCCAGGGCGTCATCCGAGAATGATCTTCAGTCGTGAGCCGACAGCCGCCTCACCGACCGCAGGCCATCCATATCCGGCTTCTTCTTAAGGGGTATCCACTTCGGTACAGCGGTCGGGTGCCGAGCACTCTGAGCGACCGTCAGGGTGCTCGATTCCCACAGAAACGACAGTCCAGGGGCGGAAGTGGGGCGCTGGCCCACATTCGGAGGGGCAACTGTACCGAAGTGGATACGCCTCTCCGGCTTCATGAGCCGCTTGCGGTGGCCCTTGGCCTATGTCGAGCTTCCATCCGGAGCGATCTTTTCGCACTCCGGCGGCTGGCTCGAGACCGCCTCCCCAACCCGCAACGAGAGAAGCCCCGGACTTCCGCCCGGGGCTTCTGTTCGTTCGTGGATGGTGCCTCTAGGAAGCGCCACCTTCGAAGTCGTCTTCGAACGATACAACGGTACGGCCGGGCTTGGACTCGCCGCCGCGATCGTTGCCACGATCACGGTTGCGGTCACGGTCCCGTCCGCCGCGATCACGGCCGCCACGGTCGCGATTGCGATCACGGTTGCCGTCACGGCGCCCTTCGTTCCGATCGGAGCGACCCTCGTCGCTCTTCCGTTCGGAGCCACCGTCGTCGGACGGTGCCGGAGCGCCGGCAAGGTCGAGACTGACCTTGCCGCGATCGTCGATCTCACGGACCACAACATCGACCTTGTCGCCGAGGGCGAGCACGTCCTCGACCTTGTCGATACGCTTCCCGCCACCGATCTTCGAGATGTGCAGCAGGCCGTCACGTCCCGGCAGGATGTTGACGAACGCGCCGAACTTCGTGATGTTCACGACTTCGCCCTCGTACGTCTCACCGACGTTCGCCTCCGGCGGGTAGCCGATGGCCAGAATCCGCTCCTTGGCGAGTTCGAGCGACGTCGTATCGGGAGCGCCGACGCGGATGGTTCCGTCGTCCTCGATCTCGATCTTGGCGCCGGTCTCTTCTTCGAGTTCCCGGATCGTCTTGCCCTTCGGTCCGATGACCTCACCGATCTTGTCCTTCGGGACCATGATCGCTTCGATCTTCGGAGCCGTTTCGGCGAGTTCAGGGCGATGCTCTGGGAGTACCTCGGTCATCTTGCCGAGAATGAACAGCCTGGCATCCTTCGCCTGGCTCATCGCGTCGATGAGCACCTGGGCGGGGAGCGACTCGATCTTGGTGTCGAGCTGCAGTGCCGTGATCATGTCCTCGGTACCTGCGACCTTGAAGTCCATGTCACCGAGCGCATCCTCGGCACCGAGGATGTCGGTCAGCGTCACGAACTTGCCGTCGTGGTTGATGAGACCCATGGCGATTCCGGCGACCGGAGCCGCGATCGGAACGCCGGCGTCCATCAGCGAGAGCGACGATCCGCAGACCGATGCCATCGACGATGAGCCGTTCGACATGAGAACCTCGGAGACGAGGCGGAACGCGTACGGGAACTCCTCGTCATCCGGGATGACGGGAAGGAGCGCCTTTTCGGCAAGGGCACCGTGACCGATCTCGCGACGCTTCGGGCCCCGCATGAAGCCGGCTTCGCCGGTCGCGAAGGGCGGCATGTTGTAGTGATGCATGTACCGCTTGGAATCTTCGATGGAGATCGTGTCGAGCATCTGCTCCATCTTCAACATGCCGAGCGTGGTGACGTTCAGCACCTGAGTCTCGCCACGACGGAACAGCCCGGACCCATGAGCCTCAGGGATCATCCCAACCTTGACGTCGATCTCACGTACGTCGGTGAGACCGCGACCGTCGAGACGGACACCTTCGGCAACGACACGCGAGCGCATGACGTTCTTCTGGATGCTCCGGAACGCGTTCTTGGCGGCTTTCATGCCGTCCTCGTCGTCCTCATCGAGTCCCAATTCGGCCAGTACGGATTCCTTCGTCGCCGCCTCGGCTTCGAGCCGCTCCTTCTTGTCGGCGATCGTGCCGAGATCTTCGAGCTTCGACTTGGCGATCGCTTCGACGCGCTCGTACATCTCGGCCGAGTAGGCCTCGTTGACGGGCCACTCGACGACATCGGCCGGACCGACCGCTTCGAGCAGTTCCATCTGCATTTCGATCAGCTTCGCGATGTAGCCCTTCGCCTCTTCGAGGCCGCGGGCAACGGTTTCTTCATCACTGGCTTGCTGGCCGTCCTTGACGAGTCGGTACCCGTTCTCGGTGGCTCCGGCTTCGACCATGGCGATGTCGACATCACCGGTCTCATTGCGCTTCCCTGCGACAACGAGGTCGAAGACGGCGTCCTCGAGTTGCTCGTATGTCGGGAAAGGAAGCCATGCACCGTCGATGAGGGCGAGTCGGACGGCGCCGATCGGTCCATCGAAAGGAAGCGAACTCAGCGTCAACGCGCCCGATGCGCCGTTGAGCGCAGGAAGGTCGTATGCGTTGATGAGGTCGGCCGACAGCACGGTTGCAACGACGTGTGTGTCGTTGCGGTAGCCATCGGGGAAGTTGGGACGCAGTGGACGGTCGATGAGCCGGCACGTCAGGATGGCCTTCTCCGTAGCGCGTCCTTCACGACGGAAGAACGAGCCGGGGATCTTGCCGACGGCGTACATACGCTCTTCGACGTCCACGGTCAGGGGGAAGAAGTCGGCGCCCGGGCGCAGCCGCGTTGATGCGGTTGCGGTGACGAGGACTTCGGTGTCTCCAACGCGCACCGTAACGGCGCCGTCGGCGAGTTGGGCCAGTTCACCGGCGCGGAATTCGACTTCCACGTCTCCGATGAGCCCACGGATGGCAGTCTCAGCCAATTGGATCTCTCCTTCGTTGATGCGGAGGCCAATTGGCAGTGGGCGGGTCTCGACGGAGCCGAGGCCCATCCACTGACAACTGGAACTTCCGCGCTTGCATGCGTGGGGACGCCGAATACGCCGAAGGCGGCCCGAAAGCCGCCTCCGTCTGCGTTATCGGCGCAATCCCAGTTTCGCGATAAGCGACCGGTAGCGCTCAACATCTTGGTCGTTGAGGTACCGGAGGAGTCGCCTGCGCTTCCCGACCATCATCAACAGCCCTCTACGGCTGTGGTGATCCTTCTTGTGGATCTTCAGATGCTCGGTGAGATGGTTGATGCGTTCAGTGAGCAGCGCCACCTGGACCTCCGACGAACCGGTGTCCGTGGCGTGCGTGCCGAAATCATCAACGACTGTTTGTGTGTCGTTCACGAGGATTCTTTCCTTCGCGACAGAGTACGCGGGCGATTGCCCGAAACGGGATGATAGCAACGCTGCGGCGTAACGAACGAACTCCGCCGAATCGTTGATGTTGTTCGATCGACAGCGTTCGTCGGCTTCGCAGATCACCAGCGCAGGAACCTTTCGAGACCGGATCGCGCCCTCGCCCACGGGGTTTCGACGCTTCGCGGCTCCGGCCAGCGACAGGAGCCCGTGGCCTGAGCCTCCGACGCGATGCAATCGGCAACGGTGTCGCTGTGCAGCACCGAGTTGTGGGCCTCCCCCATGCGCTGCCACATGCCGACAACGTCGGGAAAGCGCCGGAGCATGCTTCCGCTGCCGTCATCCAGGTCGTAGACCCGCACGTCGTCCGGACGGCCCCAGAAGCTCGTGAATACGGCATCCGGGTTCCGGACGATCACTACCTCCACACCCGAGCGCTCTCCAAGTCCATCCCTGACGTCCCTGCAACCCGTCCAGCCGCATTTCACGGGGTCGAAGAGACCGTCATCTGCTGTGCCGCCGTGGAACCACCCCATGCTCTGGAGTAGCCCGAGCGGGCCGGTGGCAATCGGCGGGTCGAGAATCGTCGCACCGACCACGTTGTTGACACCGGTCTCCGGTTGGGCATCCCATCGTGCGACAACTTCGGTGATCACCGCCCCACCCTTGCTATGGCCGACGAGATAGATCGGCCTTCCATCTGAGTCGAGCGCCGCGAGGTACGCACCGAGAGCATCGGCAGCACTTGCGGTCGGTGCCCAGCGGGATGCTCCGACCGGATCGGTCGATGCCCATGCCCATCGATAGTCGAAGACGCGTACGTCGGTTGGTTCCACACCGATCCGGTGGGCGAGGTCCTCGAAACCGTCGGGATCTCCGCCGTGGCCGGGAACGTATACGAAGAGGGGGCCGGTGTCGAGACTCGATCCTCCACCGCGGCGGCGGACAAGAACAGAGCCGGCAAGCACGACGCCTCCGAGTCCCGCACCGCCGATCGGCACGAACGGCGACCGTCCGGGAGTTCGTCTCGATCCCGAGGTCGGGGCCGGCGCCAGTCCGAGCCCGTCGGCGGGCGCGATTGCATCGCCGATCGTGTCGGTGGTCGTAGTTGCGAACGACGCCGAGAACACGGCGTGTGCCGGAGCGGCGGAAAGGAACGATGCGATGGCGAAACCAGCGACGATGAGGACACCCGACACGGTGGGATCCGATCCCGGGGAGTGCGGGAGATGCCACCACGATGCACGAGTGGCAGCCGACCGTCAAGAGGTGTGATCGACCAGTCTCTCCGAAGCGGACACCATGTCGTCGTGGATCTGGATGAGCAGATCGTCGACCGAATCGAATCGGATCTCGTCGCGGATCCGGGCGACGAATTCGATCCTGAGATGCCTTCCGTAGAGATCTCGATCGAAGCCGAGGATGTGAACCTCAAGGACTTCATCCTCTCCACCGAAGGTGGGGCGTATACCGAGATTGGCGACCGCCGGGTGGCCGACGCCGTCGACGACCGCCATCACCGCATAGACGCCGTGACGAGGAACAGTGAGCACCGCGGGGAACGACACGTTCGCAGTAGCGACCCCGATCTGTCTTCCGCGTCCATCACCGGCAACGACGATTCCTTCGAGGTCGTACGGTCGTCCGAGCATCATCGCCGCCCTTTCAACGTCCCCACCGATCAGAGCGTCTCTGATGGTGGTCGATCGAATCTCCGTGCCGTCGTTGCACGCGATGTCTATCACCTCGACCTCGAATCCATACCGTCGCCCGAGATCGATGAGCATCTCGGTGGTCCCGACGGCGCCTTGACCAAATCGGAACCCGACACCGACAACGACAAATCGTGCATTCAGACCTTCGACCAGGAACCGGCGAACGAAATCCTCCGGTGTCATCGTTCGCATCTCTTCGTCGAATCCCAGCACGGCGATGCGGTCGATGCCGGCTTCTTCGAACAGGTCGAAGCGACGCTTCAGCGTGCTCAAGCGTGACGGGGCGCCGTCCGGCGACAGCAGGCTCGCGGGATGTGTGCCGAATGTCATAGCGACTCTGGTGAGACTCGGATCGACGTCTCCGAGCGATTCGAGGACCTGTCGGTGACCGAGGTGCACACCGTCGAACACGCCGATAGCGACCGCGGAGCCGTCGGGAGGTGCGTCCCACGCTGAGGGATCGCCCTGGTAGGTGATCATGCGGTGACGACCTCCGGTTTCGCCGTGGCCCCATCGATGCGGTAGACACCGAGCAATACGCCGTCCGCAAGCAGTCGAACAAGCCCTTCGCCCACCCCGTCGCGACCATCCAGGAGGATGGCCGCGGGAATGGCCACACCGTTGCGGATCCCCGGGATGTAGGAAGGCTCGACCTCGATACCGGGGATATCTGAGAGAGCCGTAGCAGGATCGATCACCAGGGATCCGATGGAGCCATCCGCCACGGCCGTCTCGATCCGATCGACCGTCACGGCATCGGAGACACTCAGAGTCCCGTTCCGGACCCTCCTGAGCTTCGTGAGATGGGCCCGGCCGCCGAGTGCTCTTGCGAGATCGTCGGCAATCGCCCGCACATACGTCCCGGTGCTACAGATGACGTCGAACGAGACCTCCGGGTAATCGGACGGTGCCAGATCGGTGAACACGAGCGAGTAGATCTCGACCGACCGAGCCTCGCGCTCGACGACCTCGCCGGCACGGGCCAGTTCGTAGAGGCGCTTCCCTCCGACCTTCCTCGCCGACACCATCGGGGGAATCTGAAGAATCGAGCCGCGGAACCGCTCACCTACCGCTTCCAACTGCGCCGGGTCCACCGGGAGCGGAGAGCGGTCGAGGATGGCCCCATCTGCATCGAGCGAATCGGTCGCTACTCCGAACAGGGCCGTTGCCTGGTACTCCTTCTCGAAACCCTGTACGAACCGGAGCAGCCGGGTGCTTCGGCCCAGTCCGAGGACGAGGAGACCGGTAGCCATTGGATCGAGGGTTCCGGCATGGCCGACCTTGCCTCCCACGAGGTGACGCACCTTCGCCACGACATCATGACTGGTCCAACCCTGTTCCTTGTCGACGAGCAAGAACCCGTGTCCGATGCCGGGCCGCTTCACGTCAGAAGCCCAACGATCCGGTCGATCGTGTCATCGACGCCCAGTTCGGAGGTGAACCCCGCGGCGTTCCGATGCCCTCCGCCACCAAACTCCGACGCGATCTCGGCAACGTCGACCTCGCCGCGGGAACGGAGGCTCCCCTTCAGTACGCCGGGCTTCGTCTCCTTCAGAAGACAGGCAACGCCTGCTTCCCGTGCCAGACGGATCAGGTCGATCAGCGCGTCGGCGGCTTCCCACGGGATACCGGCCTCCTGAAGGTCCTCGCGCAGAAGCGTCGTCCAGACAAGACCAGCCTCCACATCGAGACGTGCCCGGCCGAGAACGCGAGATACGACGTCGAAATAGCCGAACGGCGCCTCTTCGTATAGCTGCTGACCTATCGGCGCGGGTTCGACGCCTGCGGCCAGGAGATCGGCCGCCATGAGGTGCACAGCGGGACTCGTGGATGAGTATTGGAAACGGCCGGTGTCGGTGACAAGTCCGGTGTAGAGGGCCTCGGCGATCGGCCTGCTGATCTCCAATCCAAGACGTTGCAGCAGCTCGAACACGAGCTGCGTCGTGGCGGCGGCGTGCGGATCGACCACGCGAACGTCACCGAACGTCCCCGGCGTGACGTGATGGTCGATCACAAGGACTCGATCGGCGTTCTGCACGGCGGATCCCACCGAGCCGACGCGATCCAGGACTCCCGTATCGCAGACGATCGCTAGATCCAGATCGTCGGGGAATTCGGACGGTGGAACGAGCACGGTCTGGTCGAGGAAGCGGAACTCCTCCCCCAGCACGAAGGGCTCTCCGAACGATGCGACCGCTTCCTTCCCTGCGGTGCGAAGGGCAAGAGCGAGGGCGATCATGGAGCCGAGCGCGTCACCATCCGGCCGCACGTGACCGACGATTCCGATCCGTTGAGCGCGATCGATCTCCTCGACCGCCTGCTCCCACACGTGATCAGTTGGAGACATCGGGACCCTCATCCTCGGTCTCGAGTTCATGAAGCAACCGATCGATCTTGATCCCCTCACCGATCGACGGGTCGATCCGGAACGTCAGCTTCGGCGTGTACTTCATGTGAACCTGGCGCCCGACCACACCTTGGAGGTGCGGGGCGGCTCTGGTGAGAGCTGCCCCGGTCGCTTCGACTTCTTCTTCGGAACCGAGCACGGAGTAGTACACGAACGCGTTCCTGAGGTCGGGTGACGCGTTGACGCCCGTGATCGTGACGAATCCGATGCCCGGATCCTTGAGATCCGTCACCGCATCCGCGATGACCTCCTTGAGTAGTTCGTTGATCTTGCGCATGCGGGGACTGTCGGGACGGCTCATCGGTCCTCCTCCTCGAGGTACGAGCGTGTGACGCCGAGAATCTCGATCTCAGTTCTACAGTCGAGGTCTATCTGGATAGCGGCCAACATCCGGTCGACGTGACCCGGTGAACCCGACACCACAGCAACCCCCAGGTCTGCACGCTGCCAGAGATCCTGGTGATCGACCTCGGCTACGGCGACCGGGTAGACCCGTCCGATATCGGCGATGATGCTCTTCACCACCTTGCGTTTCTCCTTGAGCGACCGCATGTCTCGAATCCGCAACTCGATCCGCAGAGCTCCGACGTGCATCCTGCGCCTCCTCGGTGGCGGCGGATCAGGTCCTGGCGATCTCCTTGACCTCATAGGACTCGATCGTGTCGCCATCCTTCACATCCCGGAAGTTCGCGATTCCGATACCGCACTCGTAACCGACCTGAACATGCTGAACGTCCTCTTTGAAGCGCCGCAGAGAGGAGATCCTCCCGTCGTGCACGACGACGCCGTCGCGCACGACACGGGCGCGAGCGTTGCGATTGATGCTTCCCTCGGTGACGTAGCAACCGGCGACCAGTCCGAAACGCGGTGCGCTGAACGTCGCGCGAACCTCGGCGACACCGAGGAAGGTCTCGACCTCATCCGGTGCGAGCTCGCCGACCATCATCGACTCGATGTCATCAAGGAGTTCATAGATGATCGCGAAGGTCCTGATCTCGATCCCGGCTTCTTTCGCCGCGTTTCGCGCCGACGCGTCCGGCCGGGAGTTGAATCCATAGATCACCGCTTCAGACGCCTCTGCCAGCATGACGTCGTTCGCCGTGATGCCGCCGACAGCGCCGTGCACGATGGACACCGAAGCGTCCTCACGGCCGATCTTTCCGACGGCCTCACGTATGGCTTCGAGCGAACCGTGAGCATCGGCTTTCACGATGATCCGCAACTCGGCGTGCTCGGCGGTGCGCAGGGTTTCGAGAAGCTGGGTGAGTCGCTCTGTTGCGGTCGGCACCGTCAGTTCCTCCGACCGCTTCCTGGCGGTCTCTGCCTCTGCCATCTTGCGCGCAGCGCGCTCGTTCTTGACGACCTGGAACATGTCGCCCGCGAGCGGCACGTCACCCCATCCCGACACAAGAACCGGGGCACTCGGACCGGCGCTCTTCAGCTGATTGCCTCGCTCGTCGAACATGGCCCGCACACGTCCGGATACGCTACCGCATGCAAGGGCGTCCCCTTTCTTCAGCGTTCCACGCTGCACGATGAGCGTGGCTACCGGTCCGCGTCCGACTTCGAGTTGGGCTTCGATGACGGTTCCGACCGCAGGAGCGTTCGGATTGGCCGTGAGTTCCTCCACTTCCGCGACGAGTCCAACGATCTCAAGCAGATCATCAACGCCGGTGCCATTGAGCGCCGACACTTCGACGGCCGGTACATCACCACCGAGCTCCTCAACGACGATGCCGTGCTGTGTGAGTGCGCCCCGTACCGCATACGGGTCCGCCGTCTCGAGATCCATCTTGTTGATCGCGACGATGATCGGAACTTCAGCTGCCTGGGCATGGTCGATGGCCTCAACCGTCTGGGGCATGACACCGTCGTTCGCCGCCACGACGAGGATGACAAGGTCGGTGACGTTCGCCCCCCGAGCACGGAGCGCAGTGAACGCTTCGTGACCGGGCGTGTCGATGAAGGTGATCGGGTTGCCCCTGGTTGTCGCCTGGTATGCACCGATGTGCTGGGTGATGCCGCCGGCTTCACCTTGAACGACGTTCTCGGACCGGATCGTGTCGAGCAGTTGGGTCTTCCCGTGGTCTACGTGACCCATGACCGTGACAACGGCCGGTCGCGGTTTCAGACTCGCCGGATCGTCTTCGTAGTCAACGATGTGATGCGTGGGCTTCGCCTCTACTTCGACCGGTTCCTCATCGCTCTCGGCCACGAGAAGGTCGTAGCCGAATTTGTGGCCGAGTGCTTCGATTGCGTCGGTCGGAATCGTCCCGTCCGCAGGGATCATCTCGCCCATCTCCATGAGTGCCTGGACGATGAGCACCGTCCGGGTCTGGATCATGCGCGCGAACTCGTGCGTCGTGAGGCCCGCTTCGACGAGAAGAACCTTGTCCTCGTCCGTCTCAACCTCTGAATCTGTCCCAGCCTCTTCTTCGGGTTCGGAGCCGGTAGCCGACAGCTCGTCGCTGGAAGCTCCTTCAGGTGGAAGCTGGTCGCCGACAGCTTCCAGTTCCGGCTCAGGCTCTGGACTGGTAGCTCGTAGCTGGTCGCTGGAAGCTTCCTCTCCCGCGCTTTCATCGTAGGACATTCGGACGAGCGCTGCCGAGTCATCATCCAGGCCGGACGAGGCGGTCTTGACCTCGATTCCGAGCTCCTGGGCGCGCTCCAGCACGGCCTTGGACTCCAATCCAAGGTCCCGTGCGAGTTCGTAGACCCGTTGCTTCGCCACTCAGTTCTCCTTGTTCTCGTCCCCAGCGGCGGCCTCGGGGACGGTCTCTTCCGTCTCGGCCGGCGCGGGTGCTTCTTCAGTATCGGCGTCGGGGGCGGCATCATCCGGCGTGTCGATTGCCGGTTCCGCGTTCGGTGCAGCGCTCTCACTCACGACGGCCTCTTCAGCAGACGTTCCGACCGGAGCGATGCCTTGATCTTCGTCTTCTTCGAGGTCGAGGCCAAGATCCTGACTCTCGGATCGGATGTCGATCCGGTAGCCGGAGAGCCTCGCCGCGAGTCGAGCGTTCTGTCCTTCTTTGCCGATTGCGAGTGACAGTTGATGATCCGGCACCACGACCTCAGCGGTCCGCTCGTCCTCGTCGAGACGCACTTCCTTGACGCGGGCCGGGCTCAACGCCTCAGCGATGAAGCCTTCGGTATCGTCACGCCATTCAACGATGTCGACCTTCTCTCCGCGGAGTTCGTTCACGACCTGCCGGACGCGAGAGCCTCTTGCTCCAACGCATGCCCCTACGGGATCGACGTTCGCATCGTTCGACGCGACGGCGATCTTCGTACGGTGGCCCGGTTCCCGGGCGATAACGCGGATCTCCACGTCACCATCGACCAGTTCCGGCACCTCGAGTTCGAACAGCGATCTGATGAATTCAGGATGGCTACGCGATACCACGATCTGCGGGCCCTTGCCCTCGCCGCGCACTTCGAGGATGTACGCCTTGACGCGATTCCCTCGCTCGAGACGCTCATACGGAATCCTCTCAGACGACGGCATGATCGCCTCGGCATCGCCGAGATCGAGGATGGCGTATCGGTGATCAGACTGCTGGACGATCCCGGTGATGAGATCTCCTTCGCGGCCTTCGTAGATGTCGAAGACCTGCTCGCGCTTCGCGTCGCGAAGACGCTGCATGATGACCTGCTTAGCGGTCTGAGCGGCGATCCGACCAAAATCATCGGGCGTATCCGCCCATTCCTCAACGACGTTTCCATCCTCGTCGAGTTCCTGGCCGTACACGAGGATCTCCCCGGTCTCCGGGTCGATCGTGACGCGCGCTTCTTCCGCTGCCCCGGGGGTGCGCTTGTAGGCGGAGACGAGTGCATTCGCGAGAGCGTCGAGGATCGTGTCCGCCGGGACACCTTTCTCACGCTCCAGGAGTTCCAACGCGTCCAACAGGTTGTAGTCCATCGCTGCCTCTTCCTACGCCTTCTTGCCGGGCTTGGCGCCCTTTTCCCAAACGAACACGGTACGCGCTGATGCGACGTCCGTCATATCGATGCGACGCTCGTCGCCATCGATGGATACGACGATCGCATCATCGTCAACCGCAATGAGTCGACCACGATGATGCTTCTCGTCCTCGATCTTGTGGAATGTCTTGATGTGAACGTCGCTCCCGACGGCCTTGCGGAACTGCGCGGGCCTGCGGAGCTTTCGCTCGAGCCCGGGAGATGTCACCTCGAGGGTGTAGGCGCCCGGGAACGGGTCATCGCTCTCGATCAGCCGGGCAATGCCGCGCGACAGATCGGCGATTCGATCGACCTCGATCGGCCCGTCGGCCTCCACGACGACGCGCAGAAGCTTGCCGCCGCCCAGGACCTCGACATCGTCGAGTTCAATGCCCTCTGCGGCAACATACGGGCCAACAAGGCCCCAGATCTGTTCGGCGACATCGGCCACGTTCAGTGCTCCTCAAAGCGCACATCACACAACGAGGCGGGCCAGGCCCACCTCGATGCGAAAATCCGGTTGCAGACAGCAGTATAGGCAAGGGCTCTCGCTGACGCGAAGAGACAACAGACAACAGACAACAGACAACAGACAACAGACAACAGACAACAGACAACAGACAACAGACAACAGACAACAGACAACAGACAACAGACAACAGACAGCAGACAGCAGACAGCAGACAGCAGACAGACCGAGTTCGCCTCTTTCTACTTTCTACTTTCTACTTTCTACTTCCTACTTCCTACTTTCTACTTTCTACTTTCTACTTTCTACTTTCTACTTTCTACTTTCTACTTTCTACCTGCGCCACGACCTCTTCTACCGCCGTCTCAATCGGAAGATCCGCCCGGTCACCCGTTCGGCGCTCGGAGAGTTCGACGATGTTGTCCGCCAGGCCTCGCGGTCCGACCGTCACGCGATACGGGATACCGATCAGTTCGGCATCGTTGAACTTGACACCGGGTCGCTCAGCTCGGTCATCGATGAGGACGTCGATACCGGCCTCGTTCAGATCGTCGTAGAGCCGATTGGCGACGGTCATCGTGGCCTCGTCGTCGATCTTCACGGCGGTGATGACCACTTCGTAGGGAGCGATTGAGACGGGCCAGATGATGCCGGTGTCATCGTGATTCATCTCGACTGCCGCAGCCATGTTCCGCTCGACCCCGATGCCGTACGAGCCCATCACCAGCGGAACCGGCACTCCATCGGCATTCAGCACCGTCGCCCCGAGTGCCTTGGAGAACTTCGTTCCGAGCTTGAAGATGTGTCCGGCCTCGATGCCACGGAACACTTCGAGAGCCTCGCCGCATTGGGGGCAGCCCTCGCCCGCGACCACGGTACGCAGGTCCAGCCAGTCGGTAACTGCGATATCCCGACCAACGTCGACACCACGAAGGTGATGGTCGTCGAGGTTGGCGCCGGTGACCATGTTCAAGCGATCGGCTAGTTGCAGGTCGGCGAGGATCCGGGGACCAGCCACCCCAACGGCCCCAAGGCTTCCGGCGTCGGCCCCGAGCAACTCCCGAATCTCGTCGGGTTGGCCGGGTCGGACGTCGATCGCGCCGGTTCCGTCCTGGAGTTTCTGCTCGTGGAGTTCGTGATCACCACGCAGCAGCACGAGCGTCGGCTCGCCGTCGAGCACATAGACCAATGTCTTGATCTGACGCTCTGCGGAAGCACCACCCTCGAACTCCTCGAGATCGACGATGGTGCGCACACCCGGGGTCGGGAACCGTTCGGTCTGGTCCGGTCCCGGTTCGTCGTGGAACGACGGGATGGTCGAGGAGGCTCGCTCGACGTTGGCGGCGTAGCCGCACGCAGGACAGTGGGCGATGTCGTCCTCGCCCGCCGGGGACGGGACGATGAACTCGATCGAATCGGAGCCTCCCATCGCTCCCGACGATGCCTCGACTGCGACGGCGGTGACTCCGAGCCTCTCGAAGATGCGCGCGTACGCCGCGAAATGCCGATCGAACTGCTGATCGAGGCCGGCCGTGTCGGTGTCGAAGCTGTAGGAATCCTTCATGGTGAACTCCCGGACGCGGAGAAGACCCGACTTGGGTCGCGCTTCGTCGCGGAACTTCGTCTGGATCTGGTACCACAGCTGAGGTAGTTGCTTGTACGAGGTGAGTTCTGTTGCGACCGTGGCGAAGATCTCCTCGTGCGTCGGTCCGAGAATCGCGTCGCCACCCCTGAGGTCGCTCAGCGTGAACAGGATGTCGGCCATCGATTCGGCCCGACCGGTCTGCTCCCAGATCTCGCGAGGGTGCAGGGCGGGGAGGAGGAGTTCCTGTCCCCCGATGGCGTTCAGTTCCTCGCGGATGATCGCTATGACCTTGCTCCGAACCCGATAACCGAGCGGCAGCAGCGAGTACACGCCCGACATCAACTGCCGCATGTAGCCACCTCTTACGAGCAAGCGATGGCTCGCGGCCTCGGCGTCTGTCGGGTCGTCTCGAAGGGTGGGGATGAATGCCTGTGACCAGCGCACGGAGGAACTCCAAAGATCTCGGGAGACCGGCAGGTTAGTGGCGCGGAGGATGTGACAAGAGACAGGCACCACGGACACAGCGACGAATCGAGAATCCCGACCACCCCATATGCGCCGACACGGTCGGGAGCCTGATATCGCCGTGCCGTCGGTTGGTGTCCGGTACCGGCTATTCGACGCCGGTGAACTGTCTGACTGACTCCGGGATCTCGATGCCGTCCGCGAGCCTCGGATCTGGTTCCGGTGCACCGACAAGGGTCGCTAGTGGGATCGCTCCGGCCCAGATGGGGAGTTCGTAGTCCTCTGGTTCGTCGCTGACTTCGTTCCCTCGGACCTTCGCCGAGAACTCCTCGATGGGGACGGCGACGACCAATGTCCCCTTGTCCTCATTCCGCGTTGGGGGTCGTGCCTCGGCCCACCTTCCGGGAAGCACCGCCTCTGTGATCGCTTCGAGGGCGATCGCGCGTTCGTCCGGCGAGTCGACAAGGCGTGCCGGGCCGATCACCATCGCGGACCGGAATCCAAGCGAATGGTTGAACACTGAACGCGCCGCCACGATGCCGTCGACGAGCGTTGCAGTCACGCAGACTTCGACTCCCTTCTTCATGAGTCGCATCATCCGAGTCGCTGGAGAACCATGGAAGTAGAGCGTGTCGTCGACCCTGGCATGGATCGTTGGGATCACGAACGGCGAGCCGTCGGCGATGAACCCGACGTGACAGATCAGCGCCTCGTCGAGGATCGCGTTCACGGTTTCGCGGTCGTAGTGGCCCCTGTGGGGGCTTCGCTTGACCGTCATGCGTGGTGATGGGGTGGGAGGGGTGCCTTCGGCGCTCATGTGCTTGTGTCCACTCGTTGATAATTTGTACTGCTACAATATGATGATTGTAGTGAGTCGAGTGTACCACGGAGAGGTGAGATGTGATGCGGGGTCGTGGCGCTGTTGAACTGTCGGTTGATATCGAGCGCCGCGTGGCCGATCACGACCTCCTACCGGGTGATCGACTGCCTCCCGTTCGCGCCCTGGCTGCCGAACTCGATCTGGCGCCGAACACAGTGGCGGCCGCCTACCGACGCTTGGGCGAGCGGGGGATCACTATTGGTCGCGGGCGCATGGGAACGTTCGTCGCCGATCGGCCACCAGTCATGATCCCTCCCGATCCGGTGGTTCGAGACGGATTGCGAGATCTGTCTTCCGGCAACCCGGACCCGGATCTGCTCCCCGATCTCGACAGCGTTCTCCGGAAGTCGGGCGGACCGGCGATCCTCTACGGGGACCGATCCGTCGACGAGAACCTCGCGGAACACGGCGCTCGACTCCTTGCCGCTGATGGCGTGCGGGTTGAACATCTCACAGTGGTATCCGGCGGACTCGACGGGATGGAGCGAGTGCTTCAGGCGCACGTCCGTCGCGGCGATCGAGTGGGGATCGAAGATCCGACCTACCCGCCGGTGATCGACCTTATCAGTGCTCTCGGCCTCATGGCGGTACCGATCGCGGTCGATGACGAAGGACCCCGACCGGAGTCACTCGGTAACGCTCTCGACAAGGGAATCGCAGCGGTCATCGTGACGCCCCGTGCTCAGAATCCCTTCGGTAGTGCGGTCTCCGCCGACCGGGCCTCCGCACTCCACTCGACCCTCGCAGGGTTCCCAGACGTGCTTGTGATCGAGGACGATCACGCTGCAGCCGTCGCCGGACCGGCGCTGCACTCGATCGGCTCAGACCGCGAGTACTGGGCAACCATTCGATCCGCAGCCAAGACCTACGGTCCAGACGTTCGCCTTGCGTTGGTGGCAGGCGACGCGACCACCGTTCGACGGGTCGAGGGTCGCCAGCGTCTCGGACCCGGATGGGTGAGCCACGTCCTACAACGACTCGTTGCCCGAATGATGCACGATCCGAACGTCGATCTGGAAGTGATCCGGACCGCCGATCTGTACGCCTCGCGTCGGCGTGCAATGCTCGACGCGCTCCGTGAACGGGGATTCGAAGCTCACGGCGCCTCCGGGTTGAACGTATGGGTGCCGGTTCCAGACGAGCCAGCAGCGGTGAGGGCAATGGAGGAGCGAGGATTCGCCATCCGAGCCGGGAGTCGCTTCCGGATTCGCTCCGCCCCAGGAATCCGGTTGACGGTGGCCGCTCTCGACGAGACAGAAGCGAACAACGTGGCCGACGCTCTCCACAATGCGATCTCGGAACTAGGACCGGGAACCCGCGCCGGATAGACCGATCCCATGAACTTGCGAACAACTCCGGTGGTCAACACCACTGGGGTGTCTGGGTTCGCAGCCGCCTATACGTGCTTCGCCGGCCCACAGTTCGCAGATTCACCACCTATCGGCGCCCGATCTCAGTCCACCGTGAGCCGGTAGGCGCCTGGACCGGTCGCACCGCCGTCTGCGACCACGATGATGAACGTTCCGGTTTCGTCGGCCGTGTAGACGATTCTGGGATTGGTGCCGAACAGCCCTCCGCCGGAGTCGTCGTCAACGGCGAGCACGAAACCGAGGGCCTCCGGACCATCGACCATGAGCACGGGGTCGAAGGCGATGGAGTCCACATCGATCGTGAGGACCTCACCCGCGCCTAGTTCGACCAGGTACCAGTCGAAGTCGCCGGGGTAGTCGGCGTTGCCCGCGATCGTCGTGTTCCTCGTGAGCAGTCGCCCGTCGTCGGGATCAGGCCACTCGACCAGGTCGACGCTTGATCTGAGCTCCGCCTCTCCAGATTCAGAGAAGTTCTCGACCCGGAGCAGATGAGGTCCCAGGTAGGTGATCAGCTCTTCGATCGTTTCTTCCCCATCGACGGTTTCGTCGGCCAAAGCGATTTCGAGTCCATCGATAGTGGCGAGCATCAGGGACACATCGGCGTCGCTCGTTGCCTCGAACCAGACGTTCTCATACAGGGGGGCTTCGAAGACGAACACGTAGTCCTGCCAGGCGTTCTCGAACGAGAGCGTCATCGTATCCGTGCCTCTCCCCTGCGGCGGAAGCCGGTCACCGAGGTCACCGAGGTCTTCCCCGGATCGCATCCGCTCGATCCTGCTCGTCGCGTCGACGAGGGACCCGGAGAGCCCGAACTCTTCGAGGAAGCTGAAACCCGTGATGCCGATCACCGTTCCGTACTCATCGACGAGCGCTCCGCCACTCTGCCCGCCGACGGCGGCGGCGTCGGACTGGAGGAACGTCCACTGCTCGCTCTCCCACTCGCGAGTACGAGAGAGGATTCCCTCTGAGATCGTCGGGTGTGGGTACTCCTCCGACTCGCCCGGGTAGCCGACGAGGTACACGGGCCGACCGAGAGGAATGTCCTCCCCATCACCGATTTCTGCGGCTGGAGGAAGGTTGTCGGTACCCGACACGTCGACGATCGCGAGGTCTCCGAATGGATCCCTGCCGATGACCGGGGCGTTCTGAACCTCTGTGCCGTTCGCAAACACGACACGAACGAATCGGTACGGCCAAACAACGTGTGCCGCTGTGAGAACGAATCCGCCGTCGATGAGGATGCCGCTACCGCCTGAGATGTCCGTGGTGATCGAAGCGATCGATGGCGCCGACAGTTCATAGACCTGCTCGGCCGTAGTGAGTTGCGGCGGACTCACCACCGTTGTGTCAACGGAGGCCGAAGCGATCGTCGTTGAGGGCGCGGACGCGGATGGTGTACATGCGACTGCAACCACTGCGAACACCGCGATGGCGGTTCCGATCCGGCTCGAGGTCATCCCTCATCTCCGGCGACGATGTCCGCCACGGCCGCGCGGCGCTCGGCCGCACGGTTCGCATCACCCTGGAGTTCGACGAGTTCGAGCCGCTCCTCCGTCGCCAGGTCCGCTGCAGAGACGTCCGCAGCGGCAAGCCTCGCCTCAACGCCCTCTTCGAGGAGCCGATGCGCTTCGTCGAGCAGGGCGTCGACCATCTGGTCCTCCGGCACGACACGCACGACGCGACCCTTGATGAACAGGTGTCCTTTGCCCCGGCCGGCGGCGATCCCGATATCCGCCTCGCGGGCTTCGCCCGGTCCGTTCACGATGCATCCCATGATCGCGACCTGGATCGGCAGGTTCGCGGCCTCGAGCGCTGCAGCGGCATCCGCGGCAACCTTGATGACGTCGACCTCGGCCCGCCCGCACGACGGGCACGCGATCAGATCGAGCCCGGTGCGCTCTCGCAAGCCGAGGTATTCGAGAAGTTGCCGACCGGCTTTCGCCTCTTCGACCGGATCGGCGGTGAGCGAGAACCGGATTGTGTCTCCGATGCCTTCGAGAAGCAGTGTGGCGATCCCCGCGACCGACTTGATCAAGCCACCGGGCGGTGGCCCGGCCTCTGTGACACCGAGGTGCAGGGGATACTCGATTCTCTCCGCGAGCAAGCGGTACGACTCAACCATGAGCGGCACGTTCGAGTGCTTGACGGAGATCTTGATGTCGTGGAATCCAACGTCCTCGAGGTACCGGATCTCCGCAAGGGCCGACCGAACGAGTGCCTCTGGCACCGGAGCACCGAACTCCTCGAGAAGGTCCTTGTCGAGCGAACCCGCGTTGACTCCGACCCGGATCGACACTCCTGCCTCGGCAGCGGCGCGAGCGACGGTCTTGATGTGCCCTTCATCTCGGATGTTCCCGGGATTGAGCCTCAGCCCGGCCACCCCCGCTTCGAGGGCCGCCAAAGCCAGCCGGTACTGGAAGTGGATGTCGGCGATGATCGGGACCGGTGATCGAGGAACGATCTCTGCCAGGCCCTGCGCTGCTTCGACGTCGTTACAGGTGATTCGTACGATATCCGCTCCGGCGCCGCTCAGGGCATACACCTGCGCCAGCGTGCCGTCGACATCGGCGGTCTTGGTTGTGGTCATCGACTGGACGGTGACCGGAGCGCGACCGCCCACAGGGACAGAGCCAACCATCAGTTGTCGCGAGTCCCGCCGTGAGATCGTCACGGGAGGAATAGTAGAGAGGAGTAGCCGAGTAGCCGAGTAGCCGAGAGCCACCAGCTACCAGCAGGACCCTTACTGACTACCGACTACCGCCGGCCGGAGGCCGGCTACAGCTCTAACGGTTTGAAGATGTCCAGATACACGCCCATGAGACCGATCGTGATCAGGAAGATGACCACGACGGCGGCGACCGGCATCAGCTTGCGGACGTCGGGGGCATGTCCACGGATCTTCTCGTACAGGGCAACTGCGAAATGCCCGCCATCAAGGGGGTAGAGAGGAATGAAATTCAGGACCCCCACGAACACGTTCACGAGAGCCAGCATCATCAGGGTGCTCTCCATCGGTCCTGCCAACCTGGCGAGTCCGATCGGACTGATCGGTCGGACCTCGCCGATGACGTCATCGCTTCCCCCGAAGACCGACATCACGAGTTGCGGGAACCCGAGAACCAACTGTCCGAGTCCGTAGACGCTCTGGACAACGGCTTCGCCGACTCCGCGGAAAGCAGCACCCACGACACCGAGCAATCCAAGATGGTCCCGTGCGATCTCTGGTGCCGCTCCGAAATAGCCGACCTCCTGGTACACGACATCGCCGCTCTCATCCATCACAGCCACGCCGTCTACGACGAGCGGCACTTCGGTGAACGCAAGGGTCGTTGAGGCTTCCGCTGCCACACCATCGCGGTCGTAGCCGATCAGAACCGTCTTCCCACCGTCGGCCCGTACACGCTCGACGAACTCGTCCCACGACACGACCGCCGTTCCCTCGTACGTTCGCAGCAGATCCTCGGCCGCGAATCCGGCGACTGTTGCCGGAGAGGCATCGCCGGACGGCGTGGTCTCAGCGACCACGGCCAAAGACAAGGTTGGGATCCGATCACCGGCATCGTCCGTCGCCACGATCCCCCAGATCGAGAAGACCGTGATCAGAAGGAGCGTCGCCATGACGAAATGGCTGAAGATCCCGGCGAGCACGACGATCGACTTCTGCCAGAACGGTGCGTTCCGATAGGTCCGATCCTCATCCTCGGGATCGATCTCCTCCAGCGGATTCATCCCGATGATGCGCACGTATCCGCCGAGCGGGATGGCCTTGACGCCGTACTCGGTCTCGCCCCGCGTGATCGACCAGATGCGAGGACCGAAACCGAAGAACGCCTCGGTTGCCTTCATCCCGAACGCCTTCGCGGCGAGGAAGTGGCCCCCCTCGTGAATGACGATCATCAGGACGATACCGGTCAGCATCACAGCGGTGCCCATCAGTTCGTGCCCCTGGTCTGTCTCATGCGATCAACGGTACCGGCCACCCCCGGCTACCGGGAGATCCGCCGGACGATCGATTCTGTCGCCGCTGACCGCCCTGCTGCGTCGGCGACAAGGGCGTCGGCCAGCGTCGAGATCGGCCCCGGAGGCACGGTCTCCAGGGCGCCGGCCACCACTTCGACGATCTCCGTGAATCGGATGCGATGGTCCAGGAAAGCGCCGACGGCGACCTCGTCGGCCGCGTTCAGGACCGCCGGTCCGTTCCCGCCTCTCCGTCCCGCTTCGTAGCCGAGATCCAGGGCCGGGAACCGCCGGCGATCCGGGGCGGAGAAGGTCAACGCAGTTCCCATGAGATCGATCGGCTCCATCGGCGCCGGCATCCGCCCGGGCCAGGTCAGCGCACGCTGGATCGGCTTACGCATGTCGGGCGAACCGAGTTCGGCCTTGACGACGCCATCAACGAACTCCACGAGCGAATGCACGAAACTCCCCGGATGAATGACGACGTCGATCTGGTCGTAGTCGAGTGAGAACAAGAAGTGCGCCTCGATGACCTCGAAGGCCTTGTTCATCAAGGTCGCCGAATCGATGGAGATCCGCTTCCCCATGTCCCACGTTGGGTGTGCAAGCGCATCGGCAGCAGAGACCCGCTCGAGATCGATATCGGGATGAGCGTGGAACGGACCCCCCGATGCGGTCAGGATCACCCGGCGGATCTCTTCAACAGACTCGCCCTCGATGCACTGAGAAATGGCAGAGTGTTCGCTATCGACGGGAACGAGTTCGCCGCCGCCCGACTCGAGCGCCGAGAGGAGGAGGGAACCGCCCGTCAGAAGGCTCTCCTTGTTGGCGAGAGCCAGCCGATTCCCGCTCTCCAGAGCGGCCAGTGACGGCTCAAGACCGGCCGCTCCGACGATGCCGTTGACCACCGTGGTCTCCGGTGATCGAGCTAACGCAGCAACGGCCTCCGGCCCGAACTCGATCCGACGTTCGATCGCCCCATCGACCGGATGTTCAGGCGTGCGAGCCACAGCGACGCTCGCTTCCGGGTATCGGCTTGCCAGATCGACCATCTCTTCCGACAACGATCCGGACGCGAGACCGAGAACGGTTCGATCGAGGCGATCGGCTACGTCGAGGGTCTGGCGCCCGATCGACCCGGTGGCCCCCAGAACGATGATCGGGGTCAGAGGATGCCCATCCACACGAACGCCGCCCAGGCCGCCGGGACAACCGCGATGATGGCGTCGATCCGATCAAGGGCACCGCCGTGCCCCGGCAGGATCGAACCCATGTCCTTGATGTTCAGCGATCTCTTGATCACAGACACGGAGAGGTCTCCGAGCGGCGCGAATACGGCGACGACGACGCCGAGAGCGAGACCGGCTGGGAGGTCGATCGCCTCGACGAAGAAACTGGCGACGGCGCCGGCGAGGAGAGCCATCAGCGTGCCACCGATGAATCCCTCTATCGTCTTCTTCGGGGAGATCACAGGAGCGAAGGGACGACGGCCGATCGTTCTGCCCACCAAGTACGCGGCGATGTCGACGAGGGCGACCATCCCCACAACGGTCAGCACGAGAGCCTGGTAATTGTCGGCAGCGATGATCGGGAAGGCGAATGCTCCGAACCCGCCGACCCAGACCGCGACCAGGATGGTGACTGAGAATCCGCTGACGGCTCCATCCCTGCGCTGACTGACAGCATCGAAGAGCAAGATGACGGTGATCATCAGGGCGAAGGCGATTGGGATCGCTATGACCCCCCACACGACCGCTCCGAGGCCGGCACCGATGATCCCCAGGTATCCGAAGATCAACAGCGGCTTGTACCGACGGTGTACCAGGACGCTGTAGAACTCCCCCGCAGCGATGACGAACACGGCCAGTGCCAGCACGATGATCGCCGGTCGCCAGAGCAGCGAGAGCACGAATGCTGCGACGAGCGCCACTCCGGTTACGACGCGAACGACGAGATCCGACGACTTCGGCGGGGCGATCGGCGCAGAGGCATCACCCGCGTTGGGATCGACGACGTCATCGAATCCCACAATGCCGGAATCAAGTCCGGGGATCGCCGCGGAGAGAGCCACCTGCTCGGCGTCCTCCGAGTCCGCCGCGGCAACCGCCACTGCGAGATCATGGTGTTCTCGCGTCGCTGCGTCCAGATAGTGCTCTTCCGTGAAATCCTCGCCGTCGAAGATGGCCGATCCGCCCCCGGATGCGACGTCCGGTTGCTCGAATCCGACGATCGGGATCTCACCCGTATCATCATCAGCAACGACGGCTTCATCTCCGTCGGTGTCGGCTGCGCGATCGCTTTCCATCGCACCGGCGCCGATCGACACGATCGGCAGCACCGTCAGCTTCTCCGGGTCGCCTTCATCTGATTCTTCGAGCGATTCCTCGCCACCAACGATCTCTTCGACACGCTCGGATTCGTCGGCCGGTTCATCCTGGACCGTGTCGATCGGTTCTTCCGCCGGAGCATCTGCCGGCCCATCCTCCGGCTCGACGGCAGCGTCCCCGCTGAAAACCGCGCCGGTGTCCTCGTGCGGGTCATCGTCGATCGGATCTTCATCTGTGGCAAGGGGTAGGTTCTCATCCGGACCGTCCTCCGTCGAATCCACGGATTCGGCCTCTGGTGTTCTCTCCTCGGGAACGACAGCCTCGGCAACATCGGCGTCATCGTCTTCTTCTTCGGGGATGGACGCCTCGTCCGCGGGAGCGTTTGTGAACGCCATCCAGTCGGCGATCTCCGAAGCGGCATCGTCATCCTCATCGGATTCGGACAACGCGGCGTATGGGTCGTCGCTCGGTGGCGAGGCCTCGTCATCAACGAGCCATCCATCGAATCCGGGATCGGCTTCGGCCGGATGAGGATTCAGGTCTTCGTTCACGCCCGGCAGGTCGAGTTCGCCGGTCGCGTCGGGGTCGTATTCGTCCATGACCCCTGAGATTACTTCGCCGGAGGGTTCGAGCGGCGCATCTGTCGATTCGAAGCCGTCCACGGCAGTGTGGCTCTCGGACGATGTCGAAGTGTCGTCGAGTGATGGTCCGTCTTGCGGGGCGCGTTCGTCGTCTGTTGACATTGCTGAGAACCCCCTTACACCTCGAGGAGTTCTTCCTCCTTTGTCGCGAGGATCGCATCGAGTCGCGCGATGTGTTCGTCCGTCTTGGTCTGAAGCACCTTTTCGGCCCGACGGATGTCGTCCTCAGACACGTCCTCCGACTCAAGGCGGTCCTTGCAGTGGCGTCGCACGTTCCTGATCGAGATGCGTCCCTCTTCGGCAAGGTGCCGTACAACACGGATAAGGTCCCTCCGACGTTCCTCGGTGAGGGATGGGAAAACGAGACGGATCACGTTGCCGTCGTTGGATGGATTGAGACCCAGGTCCGCCTCCTGGATCGCCCGCTCGATGGCAGGGATCGCTGTTTTGTCATACGCCTGGATGACCAGCAATCGGGCTTCCGGGACCGTGAAACCGGCTATCTGCTGAAGCGGCGTCTCGGTGCCGTAGTAGTTGACGTTGATGCGATTCAGGATTCCGGGGTTTGCACGCCCGGTCCGGATCCCCCCGAATTCCTGCGTCGTGTGCACGACCGCTTGATCCATCTTGTGCTCGGCATCTTTCAGCAGGTCGTTGATCACGGCGCCTCCTCAGCGAACCAGGGTTCCAACGTCCTCTCCGCGCACAGCGCCCGCTATCTCGCCGGGCCGGTTCATGTTGAACACGCGGATCGGAAGGTGATTCTCCATGCACATCGTAATCGCCGTTGCATCCATCACCCCAAGTTGCTGCTGGATCGCCTCCATATAGGAGACAGTGCCGAGGAGACGGGCCCCCGGTGTGGTTGCCGGGTCGGCGTCGTAGACACCATCGACCTTCGTGGCCTTGAGGATGGCTGCTGCCCCGATCTCGGCCCCGCGCAACGCGGCAGCCGTGTCGGTTGTGAAGAACGGATTGCCGGTGCCCCCGGCGAAGATGACGATCCGCCCCTTCTCGAGGTGCCGAATCGCCCTGAGCCGGATGTACGACTCGGCGACCTGCTGAATCGAGATAGCGGTCTGCACACGGGCCGGCGAACCGGCCCGTTCGAGCGCGTCACGCAGGGCGAGTGCGTTGATGACCGTGGCGAGCATGCCCATGTAGTCGGCGTTCGCACGGTCCATCTCGCTCGCCGCCGACGAAACACCGCGGAAGATGTTGCCACCGCCGACGACGATGCCGATCTCGTACCCCTCGTGGTGCACGCCCGAGATCTCCTCGGCGACACGAGACACGATCGTGGGGTCGATCCCATAGTGCGTCTCCGGGTTGGCGAATGCCTCTCCGGAGAGCTTGAGAACGACCCGTCTCATCAGTTCTTCTCGCCGACGGCCAGCCTGGCCATCTTCGAGACACTGATGTTCTCGCCCATCTTGGAGGCGAGTTGCTTGACGAGTTCACCCACAGTTCCGTCGAAGGTCTCGCTCTTCACGAACTCCTGGTCGTAGAGCACGTTGTCGGCAAAGAAGCTGTTGAGACGCCCTTCGACGATCCTCTCAACGATGTGCTCCGGCTTCCCTTCGTTGACCGCCTGAGCGGCGATGAGGCGCCTCTCTTCTTCGATGGCATCCTCGGGGACGTCGTCCCGGGTGATCCATCTCGGCCGGGCCGCGGCTGTGTGCATGGCGATGTCGTTCGCGATCTCCTGGAACTCGTCACTCTTGGCGACGAAGTCCGTCTCAGATGCGAGTTCAATCAGCACCCCGATCACGGGGCGGTCGGCCTGACGGTGGAGGTACGAGCCGATGGCTCCCTCGGTCTGGCTGCGATCGGCGCGCTTGGCAGCGTCGGCGAGACCCTGCTCGCGAAGCAGGTCCTTCGCTCGATCCATGTCTCCACCGACTTCGGTAAGAGCCCGTTTCGCGTCCATCATCCCTGCGCCGGTCACTTGGCGCAGGGTCTGTACATCCTTCGCTGTGAAGTCGCTCACGCCTTCTCCTTCGGGGTCTCTGTAACTTCGACGCCACTGGCTTCGGCCGGAGCAGTCTCTGCCTGGATCTCCTCCAGAATCACAACCTCAATCGGCGGCGGCGTCGGGGCAGCTTCCTTCTCGGTTGGAGCGATCTCCGCCTGGATCTCTTCTAGAACCACAACGTCGGTCGGCGGCGTCGGGGCGGATTTCTTCTTGGCGGGAACGCTCTTCGTCGAGGTGTCCTTGGCGGGAGCATCCTTCCGGCTTGCTTCCCGGATCTCACGTCCCTGTTTCGCCGCTTCTGCGATGACATCGCTGACGAGGAGAATGGTTCGGATGGCATCGTCATTCCCGGGAATCACGATGTCGACCGGATCCGGGTCACAGTTCGTATCGACGATCGCTATCAATGGAATCGAGAGTCGGTTGGCTTCGGCAACAGCGATGTGTTCGGTGATCACATCGATCACGAATACTGCGTCCGGGGGACGCTTCATATCGCGCACGCCGCCAAGCACGGTGTGTAGCTTCTCGAGTTCGCGACGGAGACGCAGGCGTTCCTTCTTCGGAAGCGATTCCATCTCTCCGGAACTCTCCATCTGCTCGAGTTCGAGCATGTAGAGAATCCGCTTGTGGATCGTCTGGAAGTTCGTGAGCATTCCACCGAGCCAGCGGTGGTTGACATACGGCATGCCGGCCTTGTTGGCAGCGTCCTCGACCGCACCCTGGGCCTGCTTCTTCGTGCCGACGAACAACACACTGCCACCGTCTGCCACGACGTCGCGAACGAGGTTGTACGACTTCTCAATCTCCTCGAGGGTCTGACGAAGATCGATGATGTGGATCCCGTTGCGCTCCGTGAAGATGTACGGACGCATCTTCGGATTCCAACGACGGGTCTGGTGGCCGAAGTGCATTCCGGCCTCGAGCAGCTGTCGCATACTCACCACGGACATGTGGTTCCTCCTGTGTTTCGGGTTCACGCCTCCGCCCACCCGAACACCCCACAGATCGCGAAGGCGATCCGACCTCAGGGGTTTGCAGTGAACGTGCGAATTTGCAGGCAGTGTAGGGCCTGCGGCCCAGTAGTCCGTATCCCGTACTCCGTACGGACTACTGAATACGGACTACAGCGAGCGCAGCGAGCTCACGGCTCCATGAACCTGTTCCTCAGGCTCAGTACCGCCTTCGCGTGGATCTGGCACACTCGCGATTCTGTGACGTTGAGCACCGAACCGATCTCGGCCAGGCTGAGGCCCTCGAAGTAGTAGAGCGTCACGACGAGCCGATCTCGCTCGGGGAGCCGGTTGATCGAATCAGCCAGGAGGTACCGGGTCTCTTCCTTCTCGAACGATCCGCTCGGATCGAGAGCACCGGAATCGGGGACGGTGTCGCGCACCGTCGACGACTCACGATCGTCGGGATTGAGGAGCTCGTCAAGAGCCACGAAGCCCAGTGTCGAGAGCTCACCGAGTTGGTCCCTTAGTCCTTCAACCGAGAGATCCATGTGCTCGGCCAATTCCTCTTCGGTGGCTGTTCGCTGGAGGCTGTGTTCAAGTTCTGCCATCGAGCGCTGGATCTCACGAGCTCTCGCCCGAACAGATCGGGGAACCCAATCGAGCGACCGGAGCTCGTCGAGGATCGCTCCCTTGATGCGGCTCACCGCGTACGTCTCGAACTTGTACCCACGCTCGGGTTCGAACTTGTCGATAGCGTCGATCAGCCCGAACGTTCCGTAGGACACAAGATCGGCCGGGTCGACGCTTCGGGGCAGACCCGAGCCGAGTCGGCCGGCAACGAACTTCACCAGGGGTGAGAAGTGGAGGATCAGACCTTCTCTGGCACCCTGGTCGTCACTGTTCTTGAACGTGCCCCACAGTGCTGCGATTTCATCATCTCGGCGTTCATGCACGTGGGTGGCTCCGCTCGTACGTCTTCCTGAGATGCTCTCGAGTGACGGCAGTGTATAGCTGCGTTGTCGCCAGTTCAGAGTGCCCGAGTAGATCTTGGACACTTCGAAGATCAGCACCACCTTCAAGCAGATGAGTGGCGTACGAATGACGGAGAGCGTGAGGGAACGTCCCGAAGCGAGCCTTGACGACCCGTCGAATACCTCTCGAGTCGAGCGGCCCACCTCGAACCCCCACCCAGAGGGCGTCCCCGCTTGCGGGGCCGGCGAGCACCGGACGGCCATTCTCAAGATAGACCATGGTGGCTTGCCTCGCCTGGTCACCGACCGGTACCGCCCGCTCCTTGTTGCCTTTCCCGTGCACCGTGATGAACTGCCCCTCGCCGATGTCGCCCACGGTCATAGCAGCGAGTTCTGAGACCCTCATCCCGGTTCCGTAGAGGACTTCGAGAAGTGCGCGGTCGCGAAGATCGACGGGATCAGAACCATCGAGATCGTCGAGGAATCGTTCGAGTGTTGGTGCCGGAATGGACTTCGGAAGTGTTCGCGGCCGTTTCGGCTGTGGGACACCGGAAGCCGGGTTCGCGGGGATCTCTCCCCTGCGCGCCGCGTCTTCGAGGAAGGCCCGAACGGCCGAAGCCTTTCTCGCCACCGACCGTCGCGAGTAGTTCAGCGTCGTGAGTTGGGAGAGGAACCGACGAACGGTACGTCGTTCGACGCCGTCGAGACGCTCGACGCCCAGCCGGTGGCACATCGTCGTGAACTGACCGAGATCGCGTCGATATGCATCGATCGTGTGTCTGGATAGCCCTCGCTCAGTGTCGAGTCGCTCCAGATAGTCGTCGACGGCCGTGTCGATGTCCCCATTGCGCATCCCGTCATGGTCGTGACATCGTGGAAGAAGGTCAACGACCCTCCTGGCCGACCGCACCCTCCTTGCGCGGGCGATGTGCCAGTCCGTACACCAGGTCGAGCTCTTCGATGAGATCGTCGGGATCGAGAACCGGGAAAGCACCGTCGCGGATCAGACGGTTCGTTCCCTCCGACGTTCGCCGATCGACGTCCCCCGGCATCGCGAACACGGGGATCCCGTACTCGGCGGCTTTCACCGCGGTGATCAACGCCCCTCCGGTCTTGGCCGCCTCCACCACGACGACGGCCGCCGACAAGCCGGCGATGATCCGATTCCTCGGCGGGAACCTCCAGGCGTCGGGGCGACTCCCCGGTGGATACTCCGATACGATCGCTCCTCCCGCCTCGAGGATCTGCTCTCCGAGGCGCCGATGCTCCCTCGGATAGGTCACGTCGATGCCGCACCCCAACACCGCCACGCCCACGCCCTCCGCCGTCACCATGCCGCGGTGCGCGGCCCCATCGATACCCCGGGCCAGGCCCGATACGACGAGCCAGCCGGTCTGCGCGACGGCCCTTCCATATGCCTCCGCGAGCTCCAACCCGTAGGCAGTGCATCTGCGGGTTCCGACGATCCCGACTCCGGGATCTTGCGGGAGCGTGCCGCGAACGAACAACACATCGGGTGCGTCCTCGAACACGTCGAGATGATCCGGGTAAGTCGGGTCTCCGCGGAGCACCGCGTCGAACCCGAGCGAGGCGAGTTCGGCGCGTCGCTGAGTGGCGGGAGCCGCCAGACTGTTTCGGATCGATTCGGATGCCTTCACCCGACCGAGGTCGATCGCAGCGATGGCCCCCGACGCTCCGCCGAACCGATCACGGAGCTCGCGAGACCGGATCGGGTGTAGGCCGGAGAACGCCATGCGGAGACGGGCATCCTCGCTCACAGCGTCACCCGCATTCCGAGAGCCTTTTCGATGTGAATCCCGCGGACCGCATCCGATCCGGCGAGGTCGGCCACCGTGCGCGCGACACGCCGAATCCGATCCCAGCCCCGTGCCGTGAGTCGATCCCCCTCTGCGGCCTTCGTCAGGCGTGCAACGGCGCCGCCGGTCCACTCCAGCGCGTCGAGATCGCGACGGCCCAACTCGCGGTTGAGCCCCCCACGCTCGTCGAACTGGAGTCTTCGTGCTGCCGTGACCCTGGCGCGGACGGCGCTCGACCGCTCCCCCTCCGGTCCCGAAAGCTCCAAGACCCTCAACCGAGGCACCTCGACCTGGAGATCGAAACGATCGAGGAGAGGACCAGAGAAACGGCGCTTGTATCGTGCCTTCATCGACTCGGTGCATTCGCAGGGAAAGGTTCGATCTCCTTCGAAACCGCACGGACACGGGTTCGTTGCCGCAACGACCTGCATCTGACATGGGAACTCCACCGTCGCCGCCTTCCGCGCCACGACGACGGCGCCGTCCTCGATGGGGGCTCGAAGCGCATCGAGGAGCTGAGGAGGGAACTCCCCTAGTTCATCCAGGAAGAGCACACCCCGGTGGGCCATCACTGCCTCGCCGGGAGTCGGCACTCCTGACCCGCCGCCGATGAACGCCGCCATGGACGCCGAGTAGTGCGGCGACCGGAAAGGAGGTACCAGCGGATCGGGGCGGGACAACCCGGCGGCTGCCCAGACAAGCGCCACCTCGTGAGACTCCCCGTCGTCGAGCGGCGGAAGCAGACCCGGCAGGGTTCTGGCCAGCATCGTCTTGCCGGAACCGGGGGGCCCGCGGAACAGCAGGTGGTGACCGCCGGCGGCTGCGACCTCGAGCGCCGCTCGGGCCGCGACCTGACCGCGCACCTCACCGATGTCGGGGATCTCAACGGCATCAGGAGACACGAGGTCGATCTCGTCGCCCGGATGGGTTCCGGCCGCAACCTCCATCGCGTGGGCCAACGATCTCACCGCGCGAACGCCCAGATCTTCACGACCGGCCGTCTCTGCTGCGGACCGCGGGGGCAGAAGACACGGCCTGCCGAGGTCTTTGGCAACCAGTGCCGCACTGAGACCGCCCCGGGCCGGCCGGACGGTGCCGTCGAGGGCGAGTTCGCCGAGCGCTACGACATCCGTCGCCCTGTGTGGGAGCTTTCCGTTCGCTGCAAGGACGCCGAGGGCAATTGGCAGGTCATAGGCCGAACCGACCTTCGGCAGATCCGCTGGTGAGAGATTGACGACAACCCGTTTGGCCGGGAACTGGTATCCACTGGATGCCATCGCGGCCCGGACGCGTTCCTTGGCCTCGCGTACCGCGGCATCGGGGAGACCGACGATGATGAAGATCGGCGTGTTCCCACCTCCGACGTGGGCCTCGATCCGGACGGGGTGTGGCTCGACGCCGATGATGGCGCTCGATGTGATCGTTGCATTCATTCGTGCAACGTACGACACACCTGTGACAGATTCTGAGTAGCCGAGTAGCCGAGTAGCCGAGTAGCCGAGTAGCGGAGTAGCGGAGTAGCGGAGTAGCGGAGTAGCGGAGTAGCGGAGTAGCGGAGTAGCGGAGTAGCGGAGTAGCGGAGTAGCGGAGTAGCGGAGTAGCGGAGTAGCGGAGTAGCGGAGTAGC
>JAYEIJ010000115.1:0-10584 GCA_034660035.1 Actinomycetota bacterium
TCTCGCTCGTCGGTGGGGTCGTGCTTCTTGGAGAGCGCATCGAACCCGGCATCGTGATCGGGGGAGCGCTGATCCTCGCCGGCATGGTGATCACGGACCGTGCCGGTCGAACTCGCACCACCGCGATGGCAGAGTGAAGGGGCACTTCGGAAATGAGCGGGGTCGCCTGGAACCGGGGGGACCGCAGTCAGTAGTACTCCCTACGTATGACGACCCCGGATTAGGGGGGAGACGTCCTTGTTTCGAGGTTCGTGGGTGACGCTTTGAGCTCCTCAAGGCGCTCGCGTAGAACCCGAGCGGACTCCTCGACCGATACAAGATCTCCGAGTCGTTCTACGTTCTACGTTCCGAGGCTTCACCCCGCTCAAGTCCGAAGAGCCAGTGAAAGTACCCGCCAGACCTCCGGACCTGCGACCATGGGAGCTTCATGAATGACGCACCGATCCTCTCGGCTCGCGACCTCGGGCACGCTTACGGCTCCATCGTGGCGTTGCATGGCGTCGAGTTTGACCTGCCCGCCGGAAGAATCGGACTCGTCGGAGCGAACGGTGCGGGCAAGACAACGCTCATCAAGATCCTGCTCGGCATCCTCCGTCCCACGACCGGTTCTGCGACGGTGCTGGGCTTCGATGCGACAAGAGACATGCTCGACGTTCGATCTCGCATCGGATACATGCCAGAGAGCGACTGCCTGCCGCTCGACGTGACCGCGTCGGAGTTCGTCGTCTACGCTGCCGGCCTGGCCGGACTCCCGTCGAACGCAGCACGCCAGCGGGCATCAGATGTCCTAACCCTCGTCGGCCTCGAGGAGGAGCGGTTCCGCCCACTGGGTGGCTTCTCGACTGGGATGAAGCAGCGAACCAAACTCGCGCAGGCGATCGTTCACGATCCTGAACTCGTCTTCCTCGACGAACCGACCGCCGGCCTCGACCCTGAGGGTCGCGAAGAGATGCTCGAACTGATCTCGCGCCTCGGCGGATTCGGAATCAACGTGCTCGTCTCCTCCCACGTGCTCGGTGACATTGAGCGCACATGCGACCGGGTGCTGATGCTCGACGGCGGCCGCGTGCTGCGATCGGGTCCCTTATCGCACCTGGTGGACGCGGATATCGTGTCGGTCGACGTCCTCGGAGACATCTCGGCTGTCGTTGAACACCTGACAGCAGCGGGAGCAGTCGTCGAGACCAGCGGCTCGCGCCTCCTCGTGTCGTCATCGGATGATGACCCCTTCCGGCTGGTCCGCGACGCCCTTGTCTCAACCGGGAGCGGCATGCGCTCGCTGGGGCCCAAGGCGACGACGCTCGAGGACGTGTTCCTTGAAGGGGGCGGAACATGACCGAACGAGGCGTCGTCTTCGATCTCGGCTACACGCCTCACGAAGGAGAGCGCCGCGGTCGTCACGGTGCGATCATGACCACGTTCCGAGACGGCCTGTACCGCGTCTTCGGGATTCGTCGTCGAGCACGGAAGAAGATCCTCCCGTGGCTCCTCGTTGTCATCGCGATCCTCCCGGCGGTGGTCTTCGTCGGGTTCGCCTTCCTGCTCTCGACATTCGCCCCGGACGTAGAGTCGCCGTTCGGAGGTCATGCCGAGTACTTCGGGATCACAGCCACCGTCGTGTTGCTGTTCGTGGCACTCGGTGCCCCGGAGCTCCTGATCCCCGATCGTCGGGAAGGTGTGTTGGCGGTCTACTCGTCCCGGCCGCTCCGGCCCGACGACTACGTTGGGGCACGGGCAGCGTCACTCCTCACTGTGATCGCCGGATTCATGCTGATCCCCCAGGTGCTCATGTACATCGGGTTCGCGGCCCTGTCGTCCGACAGCTTCTTCAAGGCGCTTGGGACCAATGCAGATGAGATCCCGAAGATCATCGCCGCGGCCGCCATGTACGCGCTTGCATACGCTCCGGTGGGTCTACTGGTCTCAACCATCGCCTCCCGCAAGGCCGCAGCAACCGGCATCTTCTTCGCCGTCATGCTCATCGGCACCGCACTCGCGGCGGCACTCGTGGAAGCAACGGGCGTGCCCGGCCATCGCTTCGCTGCGCTGCTGGGACTCGCCGAACATCCCGCCCAGGTCAGTGACTGGATCTTCGGCCGGGTGGGATCGAGCGATCTCATCGTGGCGAACAACGGCTTCGATCCCTGGGTCTCGCTCATCGTGATCCTGCTGGTCGCCGGTGTGTCCTCAGCCGTGATCGTTTGGCGGTATCGGAGGATCATGTGACATCCAATCCCGCTCTCGTCGAGTCACCCACCATCGAGATCGACGACGTCTCGAAGTGGTTCGGCCAGAAGGTCGCCGTTTCGAACGTGACGTGTTCGTTCGGGCCGGGTGTCACCGGACTTCTCGGCCCCAACGGTGCAGGCAAGACGACCACCCTCCGGATGCTCACCGGACTGATCCGACCGTCACAGGGTGCGATTCGGGTACTCGGAGTGTGGCCCAGAAGCAAGCCATCGGTGTACTCGAACGTTGGTCTGGTTCCCGAGGAGGCGGCCGTGTACCCAACGATGACCGCTCGGGAATATGTGAGATACGCCGCGACGCTTTCCGGGGTCTCCGACGCCGAAGCGGCGACCGATCGGGCAATCGACACCGTCGACCTCGATGATGCCGCGGACCGGAGGCTCGCCGGCTACTCAAAGGGCATGCGCCAGAGGGCGAAGGTCGCCGCGGCCCTCGTGAACGATCCACAAATCCTGCTGCTCGACGAACCGCTGAATGGAACGGATCCGGTTCAGCGCCTCCACCTCATCAGCCTGTTCCGCCGCCTTGGCGACGAGGGTCGAACTGTTGTCGTGTCCTCCCACATCCTCGAAGAGGTCGAGCGTATGTCGGACCGGGTGATCGCCATCGTCGACGGCCGCCTCGCCGCCGCGGGAGACGTTGCCGCGATCCGTAGCGCCATGTCCGATATCCCCTACCGGGTGCGCATCGAGACCGACCAGAGCCGTCTCTTCGCGGCACGACTGCTCGAGGAAGCACTGGTTCACGGCGTATCGGTGGACAACGGCATCCTCCACGTCGAGACGGGCGACCTCGCCGCTCTTGGTGGACGAGTGCCGGCGGTCGCCCACGAGGTCGATGCCAGGATCACGATGTTCCAACCCGAGGACGCTTCGCTCGAGAGCGTGTTCCGTTACCTGGTGAGAAAGCGATGAGATCGCTGAGAGCCATCACCGTTGCCACCGTTCGGCAAGTCCTGGGCCTCCGCCGAGCGATCATCTTCGGTCTCGCAGCACTCGCTCCAGCGTTCGTGTTCCTCCTCACTTCCCAGGCACTCATCGATGAAGCGGCGCTCGATCGATTCCTCGGCATGATCGTCAGCCTGTATTTCCCGCTCCTCGTCCCGATCGTCGCGCTGATCATCTCGGCGTCTGCTCTCGGTGACGAGCGGCGCGATGGAACTCTGTCGTTCTTGGTGCTCCGCCCGATTCCCCGGTCGGTCATCTCGGGATCGAAACTCCTCGGCGCTGTACTCGTCGCCTCGGGTCTGAACGCACTCGGCGGCGCAGCGCTCGGGATTGTGTACGCCATTGAAACCGGGGCCTGGGGTGTCGTCCTCCCTCTCGTCGCGGGCGGGGTCGTGGCGAGCATCGTCTACGCCTCGTTCTTCGTGCCGCTCGGTTTCTTCACCGATCGGGCCGTCCTTGTCGGATTGGCGTTCGTCTTCATCTTCGAGAATCTCATCGTCAGTGCCCTGAGCGGCCTGTCGTCCCTCTCACCGTGGCGCCTCGGAATGTCGGCGTTCTCGAGCCTCGCTCCAGCCGACATCACATCGCAGTTGGGCGACATCGGCATCGCGAATCTGCCGGGTCTCGGATCCACGATATCTAGAACCGCCATCATCGCTGTTCTCTCGATCGCTGCAACCACGCTCGTGCTGCGCAGACGCGATCTTGCGTGAGTAACCACGTTCCCGAGCCTCGAGGCTCTACGATCGGGGCGTCATGAGCCGCGCCACGGACCGTCTGAAGCCGGGCAGGATCGGCATCGCCGCCCTCATCGTTTCCGGAGGCATCCTGATCTCCCGGATCCTCGGGGTTCTGCGCGAGGTCATCTTCGCAGCGATGCTCGGCGCCGACGGCGTCACCGACCAGTACGTAGCGGCGTTCCGAATACCGGACTACGCCAACTACCTCCTCGCCGGCGGATTCCTGACGATCACGTTCATCCCCATCTTCTCGAAGTACCTGGCCGACGATGACGAAGCGGAAGGCTGGCGGGGATTCTCCTCGATCGTTCGATGGCTCGCCATCGCCATCACTTTGTTGATCATCGGTGCCTGGTTCGCGACGCCCTGGATCATCGACACGATCTACCCCGAGTTCACCGCAGATCAGATCTCGACCACGATCCGGTTGACGAGGATCGCCATGACGGCACAGTTCGCATTCGTCGTCGGCGCCATGTTCGCCTCGGTGCAGTACGCCAAGGGGGTCTTCACGATCCCGACGCTCGCTCCGATCATCTACAACGTCGGCATCATCGCCGGTGGCGTCATCTTCGCCTGGGTGACCGGCACCGCCGACCCCGAAGGCTTCATCTGGGGCGCCGTGGCCGGAGCGTTCGTCGGCAACCTTGCCGTGCAGTGGTGGGGTGCCCGCCGGGTCGGAATGCGGCTCGACTTCAGCGGTGGATGGCGGCACACCTCAGTGGGGCAGTACGTCCTGTTGGCCATCCCCCTGATGATCGGCCAGACGGTCGTCGCCCTCGACGAGTCGTTCATGTCTGTCTTCGGTGATCTTGTCGGTGATGGAGCACAGACACATCTCCTTTACGCACGGCGCACGATGTTCGTTCCGATCGGGATCATCGCTCAGGGGGCTGCAGTCGCGGCGTATCCGTTCCTCGCTCGCCTGTGGGCCGAAGGGAACATCCGGGCGATGTACCGCACCGTGGACAAGGCGATGCGCTGGGTGCTCGTGCTGTCGATCGCCGCCGCCGGTCTCCTCGCCGCCCTGGCTCTGCCCGTGGTGCGAGCGCTGTTCGAGCGCTTCGCTTTCGACGTCTTCGACAGTTCAGCGACCGCGGCGGCGCTCTTCTTCTACGCCTTCTCGATCCCGATCTGGGGCGCTCTCCAGATCCTGTCCCGGGCCTTCTACGCACGCCGGTCGATGTGGACGCCGGTGATCGTCGGAACGGTGGCGACGGTTGTCGCCGTGCCGCTCTACTTCTATCTGACCGATGCGTTCGGCATCCGCGGTGTCGCCCTTGCGAGCGTGCTTTCGCTCGGCTTCTACACAACGGTGCTGGCCCTGCTCTGGTACCGCGGCGCCGATGGACGCGCCCGATTGCGCAAGGTCCTGGCCGTCGCCGGGCGGGCCATCCCCCCAACGGTCCTGGGTGCTGCCGCGGCATACCTCATCGCATGGGCTGTGACGACGAACATCCCCGGACAGACGACGATCGTGAACGTCATTGCCGTGTTGATCGGCACCGCCGCATTTGCCGGTATCGCGTTCAGCCTCGGCTCGTTCCTCTACGACATCCTGACCGCCGCAGCCCGAAGACGTCCGGCGAAGGACCCGGACGAAACGGACGTGATGGAGATTATTGGCTAAGAAGTAGAAAGTAGAAAGTAGAAAGACCGGGACGGACCGGGGGTCTAGGAGTCGGTCCGCTTCTCTGGTATGTCTGTTGTCGTGCATGACTTCCGGCAACTCATGGTGTGGCAGCGCTCCTATCGTCTATCGACACGTCTTGTTGATGCCGCCGCAGGGTTCAAGGGACCCGCTCGATTTGCCCTGGGTGACCAGATCATTCGGGCGAGCATCTCGGTGCCGTCAAACATCGCTGAAGGCGCAGGTCGGGGTTCGGAGCGAGAATTCCGCCGTTTTCTCGGTATCGCTCTGGGTTCGGCGTATGAGCTTGAGACTCAGGTTGGCATTGCCCGTGACATCGGCCTGGTCGACAAGACTCATGCCTCGGACTATCTGTCCGAACTCAACGAAATCCAGCGGATGCTCCATCGTCTGAGGAATCGGCCAATGCAATAGACACAACTCCGGACCCCACCCGTGTCCGTGTCTCTCTGCTTTCCACTTCCGTCTTTCTACTTTCTACTTTCTACTTTCTACTTCCCACCAACCCGAGGCGGATCAGGCAGTGAGATCGTCTGGTCGAACGGTGATCGTTATCGGGCCGGCGTTGAGAGTGGCTTCTTCGTTGCCGGTGTGACGCCCTGTCTCGATGTACACGCCTTCCCTGAGCTCGTAGGTGACGATCTCGGGTCCGGCGTCCTCGTTCAGATCCACAATCCAGTAGTTCAGCAACCCTGCAGCCGCGTACTTCGAGAACTTCCGGATGAAGTCCGCTGCACGGTCGGTCGAGAGCACCTCGACGGCCAGGTGTGGCATCGCCGTGAGACGAATCGTCTCGTCGGTCTCGTCGTAGACCACGATGTCCGGAATGAATTCGTCAGGACCGGTCAACCAACTCCAGGCCTGGGTGACTCGGACACCGACAGGTGCTGCGGTGTCGAGTATGGACCAGAGCCGAGATGCCGCGTTCTGATGCGGCGCGGTCGGTGACGGGCTCATCACAAGCTCGCCATCGATGTATTCGCCACGCACGGCGTCGTCAAGGGCCTCGTACTCGGCCCACGACATCGGCATGCGTTCAAGCTGATCGGTCGTTGCCATTGCAGCATTCACGTTACCCCCTCCAAACAGGTCGTGGAGGCAACGTACGACGACGGTGTGACACGAACGGGGAGGGCTCGCTGCGCTCGCCGTAGTCGGTATTCGGTATTCGGTATTCGGTAGGAAGAAGCGACTCGCGTGCAGCCGCAAACTGCTCGCGTCCCCCTGAGGCAGGCTGGGGGACAATCCAAATGGCCGTACGCCGTAGTCAGTACCGCCGCCGCAGGCGGCTATCCGTTGATCGCGGCGACCAGTTTCTTCGTCGAGAGCATCCCGTAATCGAAAACGAACTCGCTGCCATCCTTCATCGTGACGACGGCTCGCTTCATCATCCCCTTCTTGGCCTGCTCGGCCGATGCGATCTCGGCGCGAGGTAGCACGACCTCAAATTCGGTGTCTGTGTTGTGCACATAGACGGCGTGTCCCCCGGTTCCGGCAAACGTCCCGACCGCTCCCAGGATGCCCTTGATGACTTCCGTGTTCGACGAGTCGTACAACGCCGAGAACCGAACGTCGTCGTCCCCGATCGTCAGCTTGCCGGTGAGGCGCCCGCCGTCAGCCGGCAAGTAGTTGATCGTCCACGTGTCTCCCATGACTCCCCTTCCCAGGGCCTTCGAGCGCCGCAGCACCCGCCTTCCATCCGTACCGACGACCGACTACACCCGACGAAGTCGGGTCACGCCGGCGGGTACACCCCTGCGCCCTTGGCCTTCTCTGTGGCCCAGAAGACCTCGGAGACCTCGGCGATGAGGTCGATCATCTCCTGTTGGGCTGCAACATCCATCGTCTTCTTCGCTGCACCGGCAGCCTTCGTGGCACGCCAGAAGAGATCGTGGAGGCCGGGGAACTGCTCGACGTGCTTCGGCTCGAAGAAGTCGGTCCACAGGATCCAGAGATGCTGCTTCACGAGTTCCGCGCTCTGTTCCTTGATGAAGATAGCCCTGGTGCGGAACACCTCGTCGTCCGAATCGTGGTACTTCTTGGTGATCTTCAGGCACGAGTCGGCTTCGATGGCCGCCTGGGCCGGGTCGTAGGTTCCGCAGAACAGGTCGCAGTGGGCGTGCGCGTCGTAGCGCGGGGCGAGGATCTTCTCGACGAGATTCATCGTGTCCCTCCAGGGAGTCGGTGTTCTTCTTCACCCTACCGGAGGGGATGACGCCATCTCGGAGGTTCTTTCCGTACACTCATCCCGCGCAGAGGAGGATGTATCCGCAAGAGGGGTCTCGCAGCCGCGACGGCAGGTGTGGCGTTGATCGGCGCCGCCGCCATGCGCGGCAGGTCGCGCCGATTCGCCATCGTCGATGACTCGATGCGGCCCACATTCGAACCCGACGACTGGGTCATCTCCCAGCGTCGCCGCGGCACTCCTGCACGGGGTGACGTCGTCGTGTTCACTCACCCCTCGTACCCGGATCGCTTCATCATCAAGCGGGTCATGGGTCTCCCAGGCGAGAGGGTCTCTTCAACGGATGGGCAGATCGGCATCGATGGTCGTGTGCTCGCCGATCCATGGGCGGACGGCCCGATGTGCGGCGACTCCGACGACACGGTGCCGGTTGGCACCGTCTGGGTGCTGGGTGACGCCCGGTGTGGTTCATCGATCGACAGCCGGGTTCTCGGAGCGATCCCGATCGAAGACATCGGATGGACCGCTATCGCCCGTTACTGGCCGCCGAGTCGCGCCCGCCGCCTGTAGGTCAGGATCTGCGGGCCACGAAGACGATATCGATCGCGTCGCCTTCATCGGTCGTCCGGATCACCTTCTCGTTCCGGACGATCTCGAGATCAGAGAAGTCGCCACCGAGTTGCCGTTCGGTGAAGAGCAGACCCGGAATCGGGGGACCACCGACGCCGTCGGTGAAGTTGTCCAGATGGTGGGCGATGACCACGAGCGTCCCACCCTGGGCGACTGCTCGTTTCGCTGCACCATGCACCACCGGTCGTCGCTCTTCCGAGAGATGGAGATAAGTGAGGACAACGAGATCCCAGACACGTCCCGCGGGATCCCAGGTCGTGAGATCAACCGACTCGAACGACACGTCGGCGCCGAGTTCGTCGGCAACCTCGATCGCCTGCTCGATCGCCACAGGAGACAGGTCGAGTCCGGTGACTTCGAATCCCCGACTGGCGAGCCAGAACGAGTTGCGCCCCTGGCCGCAGCCCAGGTCGAGCGCCGTGCCCGGCACGAGATCTTCTGCGATCTCGGCCAGGAACTGGTTCGGCTCGGCACCCCAGAGTGCGCCCTTCGCTTCGTACCGTGCATCCCATAGCGATCGCATGTCAGTCATGTCCATGGGGATGACGCTATCAGAGGTCGAGGTGCTTCGTGGCTTCCCGGTAGGAAAGGCCGGAGAGACCGTCGCGGTGCGCAGTGACGAAGTCGGTCACCGCAGCCGCATCGGCCTTCGCGTAGTCACGCAGTGCCCATCCGATCGCCTTCCGGATGAAGAACCCGGTCTCGTGCATACGACGTTCACATGCGTCGAAGAGCAGATCCGTGTCGGTGTCCGCTTTGTGGCCGATCTGGGCAAGGATGGAGGTTCGTCGCAGCCACATGTCCCGGTCGTCGATCCACGCCTCGATCTTCGGTGTCATCGCCGCTCTCTGATGAAGCAGCACTAGGCCGACGAGATGGATCGCGGTCTCGTCGACGAGGTCCCACCACGCCCCCTCAACGATCATCCTTCGGTAGAGCGGCACCGACGACAGCGTGATGTACCGCGGGAAGGCACGGGCGTAGCCGATAGCGAGGTACTTCTCTTCACGATAGGGCCGCCCCCAGAGGGCGAGGACGGCGCTGCGGTAGTCGTCCCGATTCGACGGCGGAAACCGCTTCACAGCGTCCCGAAGGATCGGTGCGCGTCCGGCCTTCTGCACGCCGTGGAAGGGCATGTCGGTCTTCATGTAGGCGGCCATCGGCCCGGCCTTCTTCGGATCGGCCACCGCGGCGAGCCGGTCTGCTACGAAAGCGGTGAGCCCGTCAGCGTCCACGCCCACCCCCAAGGCGTCTTGCGTAGAAAACCGACGGAATCGTGCCGTTTTCTACGCCAGACGCCTCAGTGGGCACGGCCGACCTCTAGCCACCGCTCCCCCACCGAGCCGAACGGTTCCTCGCGACGCTCCACGGCGATCGCCAGCCGGGCGGCCTCTGTGCGAGCCTTGTCGACGACGTGGTCCGGGTAGCCGAACTCGATGCGATGCTCTTCGAACTCGTCTTCGTCGTCGATCTCGACCGACCCGTCATTTCGTCGGATCACATCGAGGTCGAGGTCAACCATGCGGACGGTGTCACCGTCCCAGATCGCAGGCGTGATGACGTCCACGTAGACCTCGATCAGCCGATCGCCGAACCCGGGCCCGACGTTCCAGACGGCCGTCCACCAGCGATCCGGCGTGATGACCTTGACGAACCCTTGCGCGACCCGGATCGTCTTCTCGGGACCGCGTCGTAGCTCTGTCCCGGCCGGCGCCCAAAGCCACACCCCATGTCCGTCCTCACCGAGACGCTCCATATCGAACGCCCAATGGTCACGACCATCCCACTTGGCGAAGCGGATGCGAATCGGTACAGGCACGCCTCAGAGGCTACCGGCTCGCAATCGCCGGGGCCCCGACCAGGCCTACTCCGTCGTCCAGGAACCGCCCGAGCGCAACAAGGCCGCGAGGTCTCCCGTGCCCTTGTGCTCCTGGGCCTGCTCGATCTGACCGTCCATAAGGTCTTCGTACACCGGACGCTCAACATCGCGGAAGATCCCAAGCGGGGTTGGTCCGTGCGGCCCGTGGGACAATCGGCTCAGGGCGAACGCGACACCCGGACCCGGGTTCCTCGACGTATGAACCTGGATGGCATCAAGGCCGACCTTCGCTACCTCGACGACCTCTGCACCGTCCGGTCCGAGGCGAACGCCCCACTCATCGTTGGGTCCGAAGATGATCG
>JAYEIJ010000116.1:0-2625 GCA_034660035.1 Actinomycetota bacterium
GAGAGCCGGGCGCCGTGGGCGAAGACTGGCTGATCCGCGGCGGTTCCAGACAGCGGCTCGCGGGCAAGTGCACCATCGAAGTCGAACCGGGTGATCGCCTTCGAGTTCTCACCCCGGGCGGCGGTGGATGGGGTGCTCCCGACAGTTGAGATCCCTCGACCGCCTCACCGAACTGTGGGCTGGCGGGGCGCCTATACGCACCTACGAACCCTGGGTTCGCGGGGCACCTACCAGCCGCCGAACGGCATGTTCACCGAACCGGCGAACCGGCTCATCACCTCGTTCGGGTCGTCGCACGAATCCTCCAGGCCGAGTTCCTCCCACTTGCTGCACGGAGCGAACCACTTCGCCCACAGGTCGTACCTCCCGGCCGGGAGCCCATCAGGGAAGTCGTGAACGAACCATTCGCACGTCTCCACAGATGATTGTTCCCGGTAGTCCGGCCCGCATTGCGCTGTCTCGCCCCGCAGCACGAAGTCGGGGTAGTAGCGGTAGGTCTGGTCGAGGAGGAACCGCTCGTCGGGAAGGTCCGGGCCGTTCCGCCTCGTCACGTACAGCACGACCTGGTAGCCGGGACCGAGCGGTTCGTCCCCTTCGTTGACGAATCCGTGGAAGACATGGAACGGCGCGTCTGTGGACCAGCCCCCCTCGCCCTCTTGCTCGCCCTCCCGATCGAGGATTCGGATTCCGTCCGCGGTGTACTCGACACGTTCGCGGTACAACTCGGCATCGCGAAAGCACCGGTTTCCCTCGCACACGGTGTTGAGAAAGTCGAGGCGAGCGCTCTCGGGCAGGGTGGTGCGCTCGCCGAGTGGGAGCGCTTCCGTCGTGCCGACGAGCAGCCCCTCGTCGTCGGAGAGTGTGGTGCTGGGGTTGCCACCCGGGTCGACGGGCGGTCTCCAGTCGCCCAGTCTCACCTCGACGGCATGGCCTGAGATCGGGATCTGCGTGGTGGTCTTCTTGATCACGTCGTGGATCAGGATCTCGTTGGCATCAGTCTGTTCCTGCCAGGCCGGGGCGAGTAGGAAGCGGCCGTTGGTCGACCAGAGCAGCGGACCGGTCGTCATCGAGTTGGTGTCGATCTCGGTTACCCGGTGATCGATACCGGCATCCGGGTCTCCGAGTTCGACGATGCGGATGGTCGAGTAGTCCTCCCATTCAGTGCTCGCTGCCACGTATCGTCCATCAGGGGACCACTCGAGGTCGGAAACCCCGTAGCCGTGCACGTCGAGGGCGACGAGGACGGTCCCGCTTGCGAGGTCGATGACGCGGAAACGTGCCGGCTCCACGGCTGAGAGAGGGGAGCCTTCTTCGGGCGGCCCCAGACCCAGCGCGAGATACCCACCATCCGGTGACCATTCGGCGCTACTGATCCGGTCCCCGGCCCTAGAACCGGGGACCGGGCTGCGTTGGAGCCCGTCCGGTGTCAACAGGAAGGGCTCGGATGCGGAGTCGCCGAATTCCAGGTTGGGAGTCCAGAGCGTCGTCCCGTCGGGTCCTTCCGCGGAGAACCAGGAGTCCTCGGGTTGTGCAACCACGGTGCCATCGGCGTCAACGAGTACCTGCCTCGCCGACTCGGTCTGATCGTCTTCCCAGGTCCAGATCTCAACCTGGATGCCCGACTGAAGCCACTCGATACGGAATTCGGCCGGCGCGTCGTGTTCGAGATCGATCTCCAGCAGCTCGGCCGGTTGGGCCGACTCGTCGGCGACATCGAGCATGCGGAGCGTGGCCGTCGTTGGGTCATGCCCGCGGGAGGTTTCCAGCCATGCCAGCCACCCCGGCTTGGATGGGTGCCATGTCGCCTCCCGGACCCGTACGCCGATCGCCTCGCCGATCGGCGCCTCGGTGGCGAGATCGAATCCGTCCACGGCCTCGGGTGAGAGTGAGTCGACCACAAGCGTGTCGCTGGGGAGCACGCGGGCATGCCAGTAGCCCGATGCATCCAATCCCATCGGCCAGCCGAGCATGGGAGGCCCGAGGAACGGCGACTCCTCGAACGGAAAGGTCAGCAACGTCTCGGGAGTCGAAGATTCGGGCCGCCAGCGCTGCACGTCGACGCCTTCTTCGTTCCATATGGCCAATGTGATCGTGTCGGTGAATCCAGGGATCGCCTCCCCGAGGGCCATGTCCAGATGCGCGACTACACCGGACTCTTGAGCAACGATTCGTACTGAGGTTGTCGTGGCGGTCGTGTCTGCTGATGGGAGCGTGGTGGTGGATGCTGCGACGCCGTCCGGGTCCGGTGTCGATGATGCCGCACCGAAGAGCCATCCGACGGCAAAGGCTGCGACGCCGACCGCCACGATTACTCGACCCGATCGCAGACCCCGACTCTCCTCCGGGTACGTACGCGTCGAAGCAAACATCGGATCGATCCGCACCTTGTCATCCGACATGGTGTCCCCCTGGGGCTACACCAATTGTCCTGCCGGAGACCGATCCAGGCAAGAGGTATCAGTACGAGACGTTGGCGAGTCTGGCGCCGCTGTCCGCGCGTGGGCGGGTGGAGAAGCCGAAACTCCCCCACCCGCCCGGGACGATCCCCATGTCCCGTTGAGTCCATTGGGACTCAGTCCTCTATGTCCGGGTCGGTTCCGTGAGTCACAGTTGTGACATCGGATC
>JAYEIJ010000117.1:0-24241 GCA_034660035.1 Actinomycetota bacterium
GATCCAAGAAGGTGAAGATCCGGCACTCATCGGCCGTCGTTCAGGGCATAGCGGAGGGCTCGATCGTCTGGGAGGAGGATCCCGACTTCGGCTACTACGTAGCGGCCGACGTCCCCGGTTTCGATGACCCCGAACTGCTCCAACCGAAACGCCTCTACGAGAGGCAGGGACGGAGCGACGAGTACGGGGCGATCGTGGCTCAGCTGCAATCCGAGCGTCGGGAGTTCCTCAGGACCTTCCCAGGCCTGGATCAGAGCGTCATTGACGCCGTCTGATCCGATACGAGGATCGATCTGTGGGGCGGCCTTCGGGCCGCCCCACAGGTGTTTCCGGGTCGCCGCAGAATCGGTTGACCGACAAGAGAGTGGCTAACGGATCACCGGCACGGTCGGGGCTTCCGCCCAGAGCGCTTCGATTTCGTCGGGATCAACGGGGACGCCGCGCGTGAGGTTCTCGCATCCCGATGATGTGACCAGAAGATCATCTTCGATCCGGACGCCGATCCCGAGGAACCGTTCGGGGATCTCGTGGGTGACGACGTCTGCTTCGCTCTTCCGCTCGTCGAGGATGCGCTTCGCTTCGGACGCGCCCTCTAGATACGCGAGATCCCGCTCTGCATCAACGTCGAACGGCACCCTGGCGAGGTCGAGCACCGTCTTGTCCCGGGCGATGTAGATCCCGGGTTCGACTGTGAACGTCATGCCCGGCTGAAGGGGCCGGCCTGTGCCATCGATCCTGTACACCCCGGCGTCGTGGACATCCAGGCCGAGCCAGTGGCCGGTGCCGTGGAAGTAGAACTCCCGGTACCAGCCGTAGGCGACGGCGTCTTCGACCGGTCCCGGGAGGAGACCGAGATCGACCATGCCCTCGGTGAGGGGCTGCACGGCGATGTCGTGCATGTCGGTGAACGGGAGACCGGGCGTGCATGCGTCGATGACGGCTTCCTGTGCCGCAAGCACGACGTTGTAGACGGCTCGTTGGGCATCGCTGAATCGACCGTTGACGGGGAACGTGCGGGTGATGTCAGATGACAGGTACCCGATTTCAGCCGCCGCATCGATCAGGAGCAGGTCGCCGTCGTGCAGCGGTTGATCGTTCTCGACGTAGTGGAGGATGCAGGCGTTGTCGCCGGAGGCGACGATGGACGGGTAGCCCTCACGAACGGCCCCGGAAGCGCGGAACACGTACTCCATTGCCGATTGAACCTCATGCTCGGTTCGTCCGGGAGCGGCGAAACGGATCGCCTCGGTGTGGCCGTCTGCCGAGATGCGGCAGGCTTCGCGCAGCGCTTCGATCTCTTCGGGCGTCTTGATGAGTCTCAGCTCGGCGAGAACGGTGGAGGGATCGACGATCGAAGCCGGGACCATGACGCCGGTCCTGATCTGCATGCCTCTTGCCTGACGCAACGCTCCGAGAACCCGCGAGTCGGTAGAGGAATCGGTGGCGTACCAGAGCGCGTCTCTATCACGGAAGCGGTCACGAAGAACCTTGTCGAGATCGGCGATCGGGTAGGCGGCGTTCGCACCAAAGCGTGCCGTGGCGCCATCGACGCCGACTCGCTTGCCGTACCAAACCTCCATCTCCGGGTCGCTGGGTCGGACGAAGAGCACATACGGCTCATCGTGTCCGGGGTCAAGAAGAGCAACGGCGTCGGGTTCTTCGAATCCCGTCAAGAAGAAGAAGTCGGACGACTGTCGGAACACATGCTGGACGTCGTCGTTCCTGACGGTTTCGGCGGCGGCCGGAATGATCGCGAGACCGCCTCCGATGGCGTTCATGAACTGGGTGCGGCGTTGTGAGTATCGATCCATGCCGTGAGTCTCAAAGAGTCGTCGACGCTACGCAAGTTCGGTGTCGCGAGACGCCGGCGATGAGGGATCATCCGTATAGAGTTGGCCCGTCGGTGGCGGACACGATCTCGACGAGATGGAAGACGCCTTCGGTTCAGACAAGAAGCGAGAAGGAGCGATCGATGCAGCGACAGAGACGACTCTTCGGTGTGCTGGTGCTGCTCGCGGTCATGGCGATTGTTGCCGCGGCCTGCAGCAGTTCGAGCGACGAGACCACGACGACGGCGGCGGGCGGTGACGAGGTCACGACCACGGCGGCGGGTGGTGACGAGGTCACGACGACGGCGGCGGGTGGTGACGAGGTCACGACGACGGCGGCGGGTGGAGATGAGACCACCACGACGGCCGCCGTGTCGGGCGGGGATTTCAAATTCGGGATGATCCTCGTCGGCCCCGAGAACGATCACGGCTGGTCGCAAGCTCATTTCGAGGCGGGGAAGTACATCGAGGAGCACACAGGGGCGACGATGATCTCGCTCGACACCGTCAATCCGGCCGATCGTCCGGAGACGTCCGTTGAACAGGTCGTCGACGACATGATCGAGCAAGGTGCGTCGTTGATCTTCGCAACATCGGACGATATGCGAGACGGCATCGAAGCGGCGGCAGCGGCTCACCCCGACGTCCCCATGGTCTGGTCATCCGGCGATAGTGCGTGGGAAGAAGGGGAGGCTTATCGAGCCGACCTGACGAACCTCAGCAACATCATGGGCAGGATGTACTACGGCAAATTGATCGCCGGATGCGCTGCGGCGTTGACGTCTGAGACGGGCAAGCTCGCCTATCTCGGCCCCCTCATCAATGACGAGACGCGCCGGCTCGCGAGTTCGATACACCTTGGTGCGCAGTACTGCTGGGAAGAGGCCGGCAAGGACCCGGCCGATCTGAGCATGGAAGTCAACTGGATCGGCTTCTGGTTCAACATCCCCGGCGTGACGCTGGACCCAACCGAGGTCACCAACGCCTTCTTCGACAGCGGTGCCGACGTCGTGGTATCCGGAATCGATACGACCGAAGCGCTCGTGGTAGCGGGACAGCGTGCCGCGGGCGGGGAGTCCGTGTGGGCGATCCCCTACGACTTCATCGGAGCGTGCAGCGAAGCGCCGGAGGTCTGTCTCGGTGTTCCGTACTTCAACTGGGGCCCCCTGTATCTGCAGGTTGCCGAGGCGGCCTTCGCCGGTGGTATCGGCAGCGCGTTCGTGTGGGAGGGTCCGGATTGGACCGACATCAACAACCCCGACACGAGCATGATCGGCTGGATCAACGGCGACGCTCTCTCAGCCGATGCCGCCGCCACGCTGGATACGTTCATCGCCGGCCTCGGCGACGGCTCGATCAACCCGTTCGTCGGACCGCTCAACTACCAGGACGGCACGCCGTTCCTCGCCGACGGCGAGGTTGGGAGCGATCTGCAGCTCTGGTACATGAAGCAGCTTCTCGAGGGCATGGTGGGCGCTTCTTCCTGAGCCCCAGCGCTTCGACGAGATGATGGGGGAGGCCGGTTGGGCCTCCCCCATCCGCGTGTACGGCTGGCGCTCCATGATTAGTGGCTCTGCTGATTTGAGCGGGATGAAGCCTCGGAGCGTCGTACGTACGTAGTACGTAGGGCGTACTACTGCCTGTAGTCCCCCCGGTTCCGGCCGACCCCGCCCATTTCCGAAGTGCCTGATTAGTCTGCGGCGCAATGGCGCTGGAGATACGGGACATCCACAAGCACTTCGGTCCCGTTCGGGCGAGCGATGGCGTCACGCTCGCTATCGAGGACGGTTCGCTGCATGGCATCCTCGGGGAGAACGGTGCCGGCAAGTCCACGTTGATGAAGATCCTGTCCGGCTTCTACGAGGCCGATTCCGGGGACGTGGATCTCGACGGTGAGGTTCTCGATCTTCGGTCCCCTGCCGACGCGATCAAGGCCGGCATCGGGATGCTTCACCAGGATCCGCTCGTGTTCCTCCCATTCACGGTGCTCGACAACTTCGTGCTCGGAAGTCCGGGACCGGAGAGACTCGACCGGTCGTCTGCACGCGCGGAACTCGAGCGCGTGAGCGGCGAACTGGGTTTCCGATTCGATCCGGCGCGGCTCGTTCGCGACCTCACGGTGGGGGAACGCCAGCAACTCGAGATCACACGCCTGATGTGGCTCGGTGCAAGGGTTCTGATCTTCGACGAACCGACAACCGGGATCTCCGCGACGCAGCGTGTCCAGTTGTTCTCAACGCTCCGCAGCCTTGCTGAGGACGGGCTGATCGTGCTGTTCGTTTCTCACAAACTCGAGGAGGTCGAGGAACTGTGTGACTCGGTGACGGTGATCCGGCAGGGGAAGGTCGTGTACGAGGCCTTGATGCCGGTTCCGTCAGAAGTGCTGGTTGAGAAGATGTTCGGAACGGTGTTCGTCGAGAAGGGCCGGGAACCTGCTCCGTTCGGGGCGCCCGTGCTCGAACTCTCGCAACTCACGCTCGAGGAGGGCACTACGCGGATTGAGGAACTGAACCTCAGTAGCGTCGCCGGAGAGGTCATCGGACTCGCCGGTCTCGAGGGCAGCGGTCAACGAGCACTATTGCGAGCGTGTGCCGGCCTGTTGAATCCGATTTCCGGTCGCCTATCGGTCGACGGGAACAACCTCACCAAGGCGTCGTATCGAGGCCATCTTGCCGCCGGCGTCCACTACCTCCCGGCAGGACGCCTCGAGGAAGGACTCGTTGAGGGCATCTCGATAGCGGAGCACCTCGTGCTCACATCCGATGACACGGGCTTTCTCGTCGACTGGGATGCCGCCGGCGAAGCCGCTCAACAGGAGATCGATGACTACTCGATCAAGGGTCGTCCGTCTTCCCCGGCGGAGGCTCTGTCGGGAGGCAATCAACAGAGGCTCCTTCTTGCGATGATCCCCGATGATGTGCGACTCCTCTTGCTCGAACACCCCACGAGAGGCCTCGACGTCGGTTCGGCGGCTTACGTGTGGCAGCGTCTGCTGGAGCGTCGCAGCGACGGTACGTCGATCATCTTCGCCTCCGCCGACCTCGACGAACTACTTCGCTACAGCGATCGAATCATCGTGTTCTTCGCCGGGGACGTGTTCGCCGTGAGAAGCACCGAGGACACCGACGGTGAAGAACTGGGGTACCTCATCGGTGGGAAGGAGCGGCCGTGAAGGTCTTGAGGGCCGCTACTCCCACGCTCGTGTCGCTGGCTGCGGCCCTGGCTTTCGGCATCGTGCTGCTGATCCTGGCCGGCGCGCCGCCTTTCGAGGCACTGTGGCTGCTCGTTCAAGGCTCCTTCGGATCAGCCTCGAAGATGTCCGCAACGTTGCTTGCGTGGTCTCCACTCCTCCTTGCCTCTGCCGGACTGGTCATCACGTTCGCAGCGGGCCTGTGGAACATCGGCGTCGAGGGACAGATCGTCGTCGGTGCGATCGCCGCCACGTGGGTGGCCCGATCGCTCCCCGGGCCGGTGTGGGTCATCCTTCCGGCGACGATCCTTGCCGGAGCGATCGGCGGTCTCCTCTGGGCTCTTCTTGCCGGCGTGCTCAAGACCCACGGCGGCGTGCACGAGATCTTCGGCGGACTCGGTCTCGATTTCGTTGCTGCAGGCATGGTCGTCTACCTGGTGCTGGGCCCATGGAAACGCACCGGGGTTGCGTCAACGAGCGGCACCGACATCTTCCGCGAAGAGGCCTGGATGCCGGAACTCGAAGCGTTCGGTACGGGCTGGTCGGTGATTCCGGTGTTGCTGGGCCTTGCGAGTGTGCTCGTCGTTTGGATGCTCTTGCGCGGAACCCGATTCGGGCTGCGGCTCAAGGCGGTTGGACGCAATCCGCGAAGTTCGTTCCTGCTCGGCATTCCGACGAATCGCTACATGCTCGGCGCGTTCGCGATTGGCGGCGCGCTCGCCGGGATCGCCGGAACCGTCCAGGTGACGGCGTTCCATCACAAGCTCGTGCCCGCGATCTCCGGCGGATACGGATTCCTCGGCATCCTCGTCGTGCTGCTGGCCGGGTTCAGCGCCGCCTGGATCGCCCCGATCGCTCTGTTCTTCGTGGCGATCTCAGTGGGGAGCACGCAACTCGATCTCCGGCTCGGCCTGGACTCGGCCTTCGGCGGTGTTCTCCAGGGGATCATCGTCCTGTTCGTCATGATCGGCGGTGCCTGGTCGGCACGCCGTGGCTCCGTGTCGCCTGCCGCCCGAGGGGAGCCCTGATCGTGGAAGCCACGCTCAATTCGATCATCGCTGCTGCCGCCCCGCTCGTCATCGCGACCATGGGGGAGACCATCACGGAGAAGTCGGGCGTGGTCAATCTCTCGCTCGAGGGGAGCCTCCGTCTCTCGGCCATGACCGGGTTCGTGGTTGCGTTCTGGGTCGGTCACGCACTCGTGGGATTCGCGGCGGCGGCCGTCGTTGGGGCGTTGATCGCGGCCATCATCGCATCCACCAGCATCCGCCTGAAACTGAATCAGATCGCCGTCGGATTCGTCCTCACCCTGCTGGCCGCCGACCTGGCTTCATTCCTGGGCGACTCCTTCGTCGGCGAGCGCGGTCCCCGGGTTCCTGCGCTTCCGATCCCCGTCCTGTCCGACATCCCGTTCGTCGGGAAGGTGCTGTTCGACCACGACCTCGTCGTCTACGGCAGTTTCCTGGCGATCGCGATCACGTGGTGGGTGTTCTATCGCACCCGCGCCGGCCTGAACCTCCAGGGCGTTGGTGAACGACCGGAAGGGGCGTTCGCTCGAGGAATCAAAGTGAACACGCTCCGATTCTGGTACACCGTGCTGGGCGGGGCCATGGTCGGAATCGCAGGCGCCGCATATTCGCTCGACATGAAACTCGGATGGCGCGAGACGTTGACCCTCAACCTCGGATGGATCGCCCTGGCGATCGTGATCTTCGGCGGCTGGCATCCGCTCCGCGTGGCGTTCGGCGCCTACCTGTTCGGTGCTCTGCAGGTGCTGGCGTTCCAGCTACAGGACGTGTTCCCCGGCGTCGCTCAGGTTCTCCCGATAGCGCCGTTCCCGCTCATGATCCTTGCCCTCGTCTTCGTCTACTCGAGTTGGTTCCGTCAGATCGGCGACCGGTTCCCTCGCCTTCGGAACCTGATCGGCAGCGAGGCGCCGGCTGCGATGGGAACCGTCTTCGAACGCGAGTAGTCGTCAGTTCGATGCGACTTCGGCGAGTTCCGCCAGAAGGGATGCCTTGTCCCCGTCTGCGAGGAACGACGCCTCGATCGAGTTGCGAGCCAGCGATATCAGATCCTCGCGACTCAGGTCGAGCGCCGCTGCCGTTGAAACGTAGTTGTCGAGTACGTAGCCGCCGAAGTAGGCCGGGTCGTCCGAGTTGATCGTCACCCGGATACCCCGGTCGAGGAGACGCTTCAGGTTGTGATCCTCGAGGCGATCGAAGACCCGAAGTTTCACGTTCGACAGAGGACACATCGTGAGCGGGATCCCCTCGCTTACGAGGCGCTCGACGAGGACCGGGTCTTCGTCACACCGCACACCGTGATCGATTCGCTCTGCGCGGAGCGTATCGAGCGCTCCGGTGATGTAGGCCGGGGGGCCCTCCTCTCCGGCGTGGGCCACGGAGTGCAAGCCGGCGCTGCGTGCCAGTTCGTAGGCATCGGCGAACCGTTCCGGCGGGTTCCCCACTTCCCCGGAGTCGAGGCCCACACCGATGATCCGGTCGGCAAAGGGTTCGGCTTCACGCCAGGTGGCGATCGCTGCTTCGCCGGGGAGATGACGAAGGAAGCACATGATCAATGCTGCCGAGATCCCCCAACGTTCCTCCGCATCGGTGATCGCGCGGGCGAAGCCATCCATGAACACCCGGAACTCGATGCCCCGCTCGGTGTGGGTCTGGGGGTCGAAGAAGATCTCGGCCCTCCGGACCCCGTCGTCGGCGGCGCGCCGGAGGTAGGCGAACATCAGGTCGTAGAAATCCTGCTCGGCGACGAGCACAGCCGCGCCCTGGTAGTAGATGTCGAGAAACGACTGCAGATCGGAGAACTCGTAGGCGGCGCGCACCTCGTCGACAGTGGCGAACGGCAGAGCGATGCCGTTCCGTGCGGCGAGGTCGACCATCATCTCCGGCTCGAGCGTCCCCTCGATATGGAGGTGGAGTTCGGCCTTCGGGAGCGAGCGAACGAACGATGCAGTGTCCATCTCCCCATTCAACCCGCTCCGTGGACGCCTTGCGAGTCGAGAACCGTCACCGCGGGGTGGCGGGAGCGGCCGCGGCTACGACTTCGAATCCGTGGCGCTGGCGAAGAGAACGACCCCGCCTGCCGCGAGAGCGATCTGGATGAAGTGCTTGATCCAGTCGATGCCCGAAGTGCTCCCAACACCGATCCAGTCGGCGATGAGTCCGCCCACGATCGCAGCACCGGCACCCACGAGGATCGTGCCGATCAGCGAGATGTCCTGCTTGCCGGGAAGCACCAGTCGACCGAGTGGCCCGATGATGATGCCCGCAAAGAGTCCGCCGATGATCGTTTCGATGAAGCCGCCCATGTTCCTCCTATGCCTGTGATCGGGAGGCTACCGCACGGACCGATCGGGCGAGGGTGAGTTCCGACCCGCAGCGCGGCGGCGAGGACCGTCGTTCTCACCATGACCGTGCGCTATGCCCGTCTGAGGGTGAGTCAAGCCGTTTGTCCTGGACCGGACGGTTGGTAGCACGGCGACACGCCGTGCGCAGTTGGAAGAACCCGATAGCAATCACTTCGGTCTCAACAAGGCCGAAAGACCGCACTCCGATACGGCGCGGCACCTCTCCCCAGTGAATCTGACCCTGGACGTTTCCACTCGCCCACCACTCGCTGTTCACGCGCCGGTTGCCCGATGATGCGCTTAAGGGGAAGGAGGCCAACATGGCAACACATGCACAGGGAACTGTCGGCCGGAGTGCGGTCGGCACTGAGAGCCGCAAGAGGCTGCTCATAGGTCTCGGCGGAGTGCTGGTTCTGGCGCTCGTGGTGCTCGGGATCTGGGCGATTGTGCAGGCGGTCCAGCCCACGGAGATGGAGGTCGCAACCGACCTCGTGGACGAGTGGACTGTCGCGTGGAACGCGAACGACCCAGACGCGGTAGCAGCGCTGTTCACTGAGGACGTCGTCTACGCCTCGCCGGCGCGGCACCTGGAGGGACGCGACAACATCCACAACTTCGTCGCAGGGATGTCCTCGAGTGTGACCCATGGGGAGGTCCTGGGCGAAGGCACTGTCCTCGAGAACGGCGCGGTGGTCTTTCCGATGTCGTACGTGTTCAGCGGTGACGAGACGTGGGCCGGAGAGGTCGAGGTCACGCTCGAAGACGGCCTGATCTCGCGTTTCGAGTGGCTTCATTGGGAGCTCCAGGAGTAGGCCCGGATCGACCTTGGCGCGAAGATGATCGACGACGGACGTGCCGAAGGACGTTGCGTGGCAGCAACTGCCGGAGACGACGAAAGAGGTGCCCGGCATCTTCTCGCCCGACTACCTGCAGATGGACACCCGGAAGTAGTCGCCGGTCTTGACTCTTGCAGGGAGCGAAGCGACCGGTCTTGTGTCTTCCAGGGAGCCGAAGGCGACCGGTCTGCGAGCGAAGCGAGGTCCGTGGGCCCGGTGGGACTCGAACCCACACGCTTCGGATTAAAAGTCCGCTGCTCTGCCAATTGGAGCTACAGGCCCGGAACCGGCCACATATGTGGCCAAGAATCCACTTGGCGCGGATTCGACCAGGCTTCCGGCTGGTTGTGGGGACGATTCTAGGAGATTTGTGGCTCGGCAGGCCGTTTGGTAGCGAATTGCTGACCTCTCGGGCGCGGTACGCCACAGCCGTCGGCCGTTCGTGCGTGCTGAGGCGGCGATGTCGATGGCGGTCCGCGGTGGTGGCACCGTCCGTCTGGCCAAACCTAGCCGGAGATGGGCGGCTGCTCGGGGACACTTCTCGCCCAGTCGCCGTCACAAGGAAGTCCTGCACATCGCCCTGAATTGGCGCGTAGGGTCGGATGTTCAGCCCACCTCAGAGTGGGACCATGACACGAGGCCCTCATAGGTGATGCCTCAATATGCGCGCATTGCCTCGAACAGAATTCGTCGGTGTCGAGGAATGGATCCCGCCGTTGATCAACACGGTGGGCGACCCTCGGAACTTCAACGCTTCGGCTCGCTCCGGTGAGTCAACATTGACCGACTGAATCGTTCCATCCCAGCCCGCCTCGTCGAGCAGGGCTTCAAGCGACGCGCGTGTGTCGTGGTGATTTGGGCATCCGTCGAAATAGAGCAGCGAGATATCCATGGGTCCGACTCGATCGCCCTCTTCACGATTCGAACGCAAGTGCCCCTTGACTTTCCGTGTTCGGAGCGTAGGTTCGGCGTGGCACGTCCATGCTCCGGGGAGGGGCAGAAAGAACAGGTAAGACATGCGACGATCGTTGACGCTATTCGCGACTGTGATGGTTCTGGTTGGATTGATGGCGGCACCGGCGGGCGCCGACCCCCAGGGCTACATCGAGGACCAGTTGGAGTTCGGGTATTTCTATGGAACTTTCGATCAGAGCCCGAACGTCGTGCTCTTTGCGGGAGGTGAGGCAAAGGAGTTCTGCGAGGGAGACCCGGGTACGGCACCCCTTCGCGTGTTCCTGCGTGATGATGGTTCGGTCGACCTCACGGTCAATGACAAGAACCAACCCATCTATCTCTACTACAACGACAACGAGGATCCCGGTGTGCCACTCTGGCTCGAAGATGTGTGCAACGGAACTTTGAATCCGGAACTTTTCGCCGTTGGGACCGCCGACCTCAAGGTCCGCATCAGCATCATATCCGAGAGCCTCGTGGACGTCTTCAACTCGGTGAACGGCAAGGCCACCGGGATCGACGGCCGCGAGTACAAGGTTCGCGCCTCGGCCGATCTCATCGTGGAAGACGGGGTTCCCTTGGGTAGCCCAGAAGACTTCGTCGACTTGAAGCTGACCGAGATCAGACGCTGAATCGAGTCTGGTCCATAGGCGGGAACGAGTCCGGGCCGCTACGTCCCGGGCTCGTCCGCTTGAAGCATGCCCCATCAATTGGATCTGTCAGAGCGGAAGGACTCCGGGCGGCCGTCACTGTCTCCCCACACAGACAGCGACTGACTGCCATTCGAGAGGCAACCAGGGGCTGGCCAAGTCCGTTCTAGCCGACGGGTCAGGCCATGAAGATGCAGCGCATAGCGCCCGCCGGACCGCCACGGAATCGGCCGAACCGCCCGCCCATAACCGGTGCGGTATGCGTGCCTGAACGCGTGCGGAGAGGCCGAATCGTTTCGGGATTCTGCGGAAGGCGTTTCGCTCCCTGAGCGTGACGAGTCGTTGGGCCTTGGGGCTACTGGATCGCCGAGTTCCTGACCGGGTCCCCAGGCCCTGCGCTGAAGGATGCCCCTCGATGAGAGTCCCGGTCACTGGTCGGTGCGGTGCGCTGCGGGGACGGTATCGGTAGTGTCGGTGTTGTGAAGCTCTACCTCATTGACGGTACGTACGAATTGTTCCGCAACCACTTCGGCGGGGGACCGGCGCGCACCGCCCCGGACGGCCGGGACGTGAAGGCCACGTACGGGATCATCGCGTCGACACTTTCGTTGCTCGCAGAGCCCGAGGTCACCCATGTAGCGGCAGCCTTCGACTCTGTGGTCGAGTCGTTCCGCAACGAGGTGTTCTCCGACTACAAGACGGGGGAGGGAATCGAGCAAGAGCTGTTCGACCAGTTCCCGCTGGCCGAGCGAGCGATGCGAGCCATCGGAGTGACGGTCTGGTCGATGTTCGACTACGAAGCCGACGATGGGCTCGCCACCGGCGCCCGCCGCTGGGTCGACGACGTGGAACAGGTCGTGATCATGTCGCCGGACAAGGACATGTCTCAGCTCTACGGCGATCCGCGCATCGTCGGATACGATCGCCGCAAAGGAGCGTTCATCGATCGGGACGCGGTCGTCGACAAGTTCGGTATCGAACCGGAATCGATCCCGGATTGGCTGGCGCTCGTCGGCGATGCTGCGGACGGGTTGCCGGGACTCCCCGGATGGGGGGCGAAATCATCGGCCACGATTCTCTCCCGATACGGGCATCTCGAGAGCGTTCCCCTCGACGCCTCACTGTGGGACGTGAAACTGCGCGGCGCCGACAAACTCGCAGCGACGCTGCGTGAGCGCATGGGAGACGCACTCTTGTACCGTTTCCTCGCCCAACTCCGTACCGATGTTCCGTTGCCCGACTCGCTCAGCGACCTGACGTGGAAGGGCGTACCCCGGGAGCGCTACGAGACGTTCTGTGACGAACTCGGTCTTGGACGCCTCAAGGAACGGCCGACTCGTTGGATCGACTGATCAGAGGACGATGACCTCGGCCTGGTGACCGGGTGCGTTCGCGATCCTGCGATCGAGTGTGAGAAGTGGGGTTTCGGTGGCTTCTGCGAGGGCAACGTATGCGGCGTCGTATGCGGTGAGATTGTGTCGGAGATCCCAGATGCGTGGTACGAGCGATCGGTGGTCAAAGCGACGGATCGTCATGGAGGAGTATTCCTCAAGCGCTTCGCTCGCTGCATTGCTGTCCGAACGATCGTGTCGCCGTAGGGCGTGAGTCACCTCGATATCAAGGAGATGTGGAGCGATGAGTTCGGACATCGCCACCGTCATGGATGCCGCGGCACCCCGGCTGCCAGGTTCGGTGAGAGCGGCAAGCACGGCAGACGCATCGATGACGACGGTCACCGGGAGTCTCGATCCTCGCGGATGCCTCGAACGATTTCCTCGCTGCTGATGCCAAGAAGACGGCCGGCCTCTCGGTCAGCCTGAACCCGGGCCATGATTTCGGCATTCGTCGGGACCGAGACCATGCGCTCCAGCTCCCTCTTCAGGAAGTCGGACAGATTCATCCCATGGGCCGCGGCGCGGTCCTTGAGGCGCTCATGGAGATCGGGCGGGACGTTGCGAATCTGGATCATCACCATGCCTTCAGCCTAGAACATGTTGCCCACATGTGATTGTCCGCGAGGGGCAGACCGATGTCAATGGGGTCGATCGCCGGTGGCGGTCGACTATCCGGCGGACACCAGGTACTGGAGCACACGAGTGCCGTCGGCATCGAACATATCCAGGGTGCCGGCGTCGACGCGGTAGGTGGCGGCCAGACCCAGGAGTTCCAGGTACCGCGATTCCTGGGTCATGATCTGCTCGTCAACGCACATCATCCTTGTCGAGGCTGCGGGACCGATCTCGATGGATCCGTCCTCGGTTGCCCACGAGGCGTTGTAGTTGTTGCAGCCGGCCGAGCCGGAGAGCGTGCCGTCGTCGGCGAAGGCTGCGGTGACCGGTTCATCGCCCCAGGCCGATTCGAAGCCGCCGGTGCCGTTGTTGTAGGCGATGAGGTCCCACGACGTTCCGGCGAGATCCTGGGAGATCGCCGCGTACTTGAGGACCGGAGAGCCGTTGGATGACAGCGTCAGCGTTTCGCCGTCGGTGGTCCAGGCGTCAACGGACTGGAGCGCTGCGAGGTACGCGGCTTCCTGGTCCATGACCCCCGGCTCCCCGCAGAACATCTCCGTTGAGATGAGTGGGCCGAACGTGATCGAGGAGCCGTCGAGTTCGTACGATCCGCCGTACTGGTTGCACGAGGCGTTCCCGCCTGCGTTGCCGTCCTTGAATATGAGCGTCGGTGCCGAGCCGGTCGTGAGTGCCGTCATCGATCCGTCGGAACCGGCGATTCCGGTCAACTGCCAGGCATGGTCGGTCGGCATGTCATCTCCATCGGATCCGCAGGCTGCGGCGACGAGAGCGAAGGGGAGGGCGAGTAAGAAGAGTCGTTTCATCATGTCACTGAGACGATACCGGAAGGTTCCGGGTTCCCAGCGCGTTCACCGCATGGCACAGGCACGTGGCTTCATCGGGTTCGTGAAGGCGTAGGATCGGCACCATGTGCGGACGCTTCGTTCAGACCCGGGAAGCCGAGAACTACGGCACCTACTTCTTGGTCGATGTGATCAGGACCGACGAGGTGCTCCGCTCTTGGAACGTCGCACCGACCAAGCAGGTCTATGCGGTAGCCGAGCACGAGGGGGAACGCCAACTCGGCACGTTCGATTGGGGATTGCTGCCGTTCTGGGCGAAGGACCGCAAGATCGGAGCACGCCTCATCAACGCCAGGGTCGAGACCGCAGCGGAGAAGCCGGCGTTTCGAGACTCGTTTACCGCGCGCCGGTGCATCATCCCTGCCGAAGGCTTCTACGAGTGGGAGCCGAAGGATCGCGGCAAACTCCCCCACTACTTCTTCGCCTCCGACGGACGGCCGCTCGCCCTTGCCGGACTGTGGTCGTCGTGGAAGGACCCGGACACCGATGATCGAGTACGGACCTGCACGATCCTCACCACCGACGCGGACAACGTCGTCGAGCCGATCCACGAGCGGATGCCGGTGATCCTCCCCCGGACAGCGTGGGATCCGTGGCTCGACACCGAGATCACGGATGCCGGGGTCGTCGGTGACCTTCTGGCAGGATCAGCCCGTCCGGATCTCGTCGAGCATGCTGTGTCGACACTCGTCAACCGGGTTGCCAACGACGTGCCCGAGTTGATCACACCGCTCGAGACCGGAGCCGTGTAGTTATCTCGCGTTCGGTTCGGTTGTCAGTGAATGGCCCTCAGGGCCATGACGGACACCAGCAGAACCGTCAACCCGATGACCAGAAGGCGAACGTCTCGACGTCGGCGAGCAGCGATCAAACCAACAATCCCAACGGTCAGCACGACACTGAACTGAAACGCGACACCGGCATCGGTGGCCGGGAGGAGCACATCGATCACCCAATGAGGAACGCGCGACCGGTCCACTCCATGCCGGAACTTCGCCCTCTGAGTCGTAATACCCTGTGACCTATGCGTGCACTACGGAAGCTCAGTTCGGGTCCCGGTCTCGAAATGGTCGACATCCCGATTCCGAAGGTGGGGCCGGACGAGGTGCTCATCGAGGTGCGTGCGACCTCGATATGCGGCACTGATCTCCACATCTACGAATGGAATCCGTGGGCCGCCGATCACGTGTCTCCCCCGATCACGGTCGGACATGAACTCACCGGAGTGGTCGTGGACCGGGGCGCGAACGTGACTGAACCGGAGATCGGGCAGCTTGTCTCAGCGGAGTCGCATGTCGTCTGCAACATATGCGCCTGGTGCCGGACCGGCCAGGGTCACCTCTGCCCGAAGACCGAGATCCTCGGTGTCCACCGTGACGGTGCCTACGCAGAGTACGTCGTGGTACCCGCTCAGAACGCGTGGCCCGACCCGCCGGACATGCCCCTGTCGATAGCGTCGCTCCAGGAGAACTTCGGGAACGCCGTTCACACCGCAACGGTCCCGTCGGTTGCCGGCCGCAAGGTGCTTGTCACCGGCTCCGGGCCGGTTGGAGCGATGGCGATCGCGGTCGCCAAGGCGCTCGGAGCCCGAGCCGTCTACGCGACCGACATCTCCGACTACCGGCTCGACCTCGCGACGACGATGGGAGCGGACCGGACCATCAACCCGCTTCGTGAAGACGTCGCCGACGTCATCGCCGAAGCTACCGAGGGGGAGGGCGTCGACGTCCTCCTGGAGATGTCGGGGGCGCCATCGGCTCTCGAAGCCGGCTTCGCGGCTCTGAAACCGGGAGGGGAGGCAGCACTTCTGGGGCTGACGTCGGAGCGGTTCCCGTTCGACATCGACGACAACATCATCTTCAAGGGAGCAACGGTGCACGGCATCGTCGGGAGACGTCTGTGGCAGACGTGGCTCGAGATGCGAGGATTGATCCGGTCCGGGGCCGTCGACCTTGCACCGGTGATCACACACCGGTTCGCTCTCGACGACTACGAGAAGGCGTTCGAACTCATGCAATCAGGTGAGTGCGGCAAGGTCATCATGTTCCCGGATCCGACCTATGCCGACGGACCACTGAGCTGACGGAGGCACCATGACCGACAAGACAGCATTCATCCGCGACGAGGTCCAGGCGCTCAAGGATCAGGGCCTGTACAACACGATCCGCACGGTCAACGGCCCCCAGGGGGCGCACCTGACGGTCAACGGGCAGAGGGTTCTCAACTTCTGTTCGAACAACTACCTGGGTCTCGCCAACGATCCGCGTCTCGTGCGGGCAGCAACGGCGGCGCTCGATCGCTACGGCGTCGGACCCGGCGCTGTGAGGACGATCGCCGGCACGATGACGATCCACACCGAACTCGAAGAGGCGCTTGCCCTGTTCAAAGGGGTTGAGGCGACGATCTCGTTCCAGTCCGGTTTCACGGCCAATCTGGCGGTGATCCCGGCGCTCGCCGGAGCGGGGGACGTCATCATCTCCGATGAGTTGAACCACGCATCGATCGTTGACGGCGTGCGTCTTTCCAAGGCGGGCCGGAAGATCTACGCCCACAATGACGTCGGCGCGCTCCGTGAACGCCTCGCCGAAGCCCGTGAAGAGGGTGCAAACCAGATTCTCGTGATCACCGACGGTGTGTTCTCGATGGACGGAGACCTGACACCGCTCGACCGAATCGTCGATGCCGCAGACGACTTCGACGCGATGGTGATGGTCGATGACGCCCACGGTGAAGGCGTGGTCGGGCGCGGAGGGCGAGGCATCGTCGATCATTTCGGCCTCCAAGGCCGCGTTGACGTCGAAGTGGGCACGATGTCGAAGGCGTTCGGCGCGGTCGGCGGATACGTCGCCGGGTCTGAGGAGCTGATCGAGTGGCTTCGTCAGCGCGGCCGACCGTTCTTGTTCTCGTCGGCGATCACGCCACCGGATGTGGCGGCGTGCATCGCAGCGGTTGAGATTCTCGACGGCTCAACCGAACTCGTCGACCGGCTCTGGTCGAATTCGGCTGCGTTCAAATCGATGATGACCGACGCGGGGTTCGACATCGGCGTGAGCGAGACGCCGATCACACCGGTCATGCTCGGCGACGAGCACCTCGCTCGTGAGTTCTCTCGCAAGCTCTTGGAGGAGCAGTCGGTCTTCGCACAAGCGATCGCCTTCCCGACCGTCGCCCGCGGCAAGGCGAGGATCCGGGTCATGATCTCCGCAGCCCACAGTTCAGAGGATCTCGAGAGGGGCGCGGCATCGTTCGTGACGGTCGGTCGTGAACTGGGCGTCGTTACCTGACGAAGATCATCGCGAGGCCGGCCGGCTCAGATGGACCTGAGACGGATTCCCCGACGGAGCAACAGATTCGACGGGACGGTCGCTAGATTCAGACACCGCTGGGGGATGATCAACCATGTCTGAGACATCGCAGAACACCAAGGGAGTACCCGCCTCGTGGGGGCGCCTTGCCTTGCGCGGGTCGCTTCTGCTGCTCGGGATGGTCTCGATCTACTTCTTCCTTCCGACGCTCCTGAGCCTTGCCGAGAGTGCCCCCCAACTCGAGAACGTGAAGTGGCGCTGGTTCCTTCTGATGTGGCTGTTGATGACCGGAGCGTTCGTTTCGCAGTGGGCGCTCACCCGAATAGCGGCACCGGGAATCTCCTGGTTCGTTGCCGCCACTTCGCAACTCACGTCGAACGCGGCAGTGAAGGTGATCCCCGGTGGAGTCGTTGCGGGCGGCGCCTTCTACTTCCGGATGCTGGCGGTTTCCGGAGTGCCGATGGGCACGGCGATCACGGCGCTCGCCGCCGTTGGGATCCTCTCCAACCTCGTGCTCCTCGCTCTCCCCGCAGTGGCCGTCGTAATCGCTGTCGTCTCCGCTCCCATCCCCGAAGGTATGCTCCCCGTGGCGATAGCGGGGACCGTGATGTTCGTCGCGATGTTCAGTGCCACGGTCGCCATCGTGAGGTTCGACCGGCCCCTCCACTGGGTCGGTTGGGTCGTCGAACGCGTCGTCGGATGGGCGGGTCGACTGCTGAAGAAGGACTGGACGCTCACCGCCGACGATCTCATCGAGCGGCGCGACGAGGTCGTGTCCGCTCTCGGGAAGCGGTGGCACAAGGCGCTCGCGGTGGCCGTGTCGAACTGGCTCCTCGACTACGCCACTCTCGTTGTGGCTCTGATCGCCGTCGGAGCCAACCCTCGCCCGAGTCTCGTCCTGCTCGCGTTCGCCGGTGCGGCCGTACTCGGCATGATCCCGATCACCCCGGGTGGTCTCGGATTCGTGGAAGCCGGACTCGTCGGCATGCTGACTATCGCCGGCATCCCGGCAGGCGACGCGCTCCTCGCCACACTCGCCTACCGCCTCTTCCAGTTCTGGCTCCCGATCCCCGCCGGCTTCGTTTCGTACATCCTGTTCCGAAACCGCTACGGGAAGCTCTCCGAACTCCCGAAGATCTCCTGATCGTCAACCCTGTCGGGGTGTAGCGCAGGCGCGCACCGTGACTCCCTGGGCGCCGACTCCGATGTTTCCCAGGATCCGCGGCCGGAAGTGGTCCGTCACCGACACACAGACGGTCGCACCGTCTGTCGTCGCGGTCGCTGTGCGACCCGATCGGGATCGGGCCGCGAGTGATGCCGTTTCCGCAGCAGCGACGGCGGAGCCCCGGTCGAGGTTGGTCGCGCCGTGGTAGGCCGATGCCACATCCAGGTGTGCGGCTCCCGCCTCTGCCCCGGCATCCGCGGCGAAGGCGGCCTCCCGATACGTCGCTGCGAGCAGTGACACATCGAGTGCGAGCCCGAGTACGACGAAGCCGATGAAGAACAGTGCCCCGAGATACGGAAGCATCGATCCACGCTCGTTCATGGGTGGCTCCGATACGGACTGAACGCAGTAGTCGCCCGACCGGTGACCGTTTGATGGATGGGGCTGCCCGCCGGTCCGACGAGGGGCACGTTGATACGAATCTCGATGGATAGCGACGCCCCGGAAGTCGTTGCCACGACGTCGGCGGCGGGCATCAGATCGCGGGCGATCCGAGCGGCGTCATCCGGACCGCCGTAGCGGACTCCGTACTGCGCCGCATACGCCGCGACTTCGGAGACCTCGGCGGAAGCTGCTCCGAGCCGACCGACCGTCACCAGGACCTGACTGATCACGAGCACGAACACGAAACCGATGGCCAGGGTTCCGATCAAGGCGGTGCCGCGTTCGCTGTTCATCACGGCGGGACCACAACGGGCGCCGTCGAAGCCGCATGAAGGGTGATCGGGATCAGGTCTGGACCGGGTGGCAACCACCGTATGACGGCCCGTGCGGTGACGCCGACCCCGTCGGACTCGATGAACGCGTTCACGCTTGAGGCACCGGGAACGATGCGAGCGAGTTCGCCTTTGAGCCTGCCCGCTTCGACGCCGAGATCGCTTCCGGGTCTGCCTGCTCGTCGCGCGGCCGCAGCGACGGCCGTTTGCGCCGTGTCGCGAGCGACCACGACGAACGCGACCTGAGTGATGATCACGATCAGCAGGAAGATGACGGCAGTCGCTGCGAGCGACTCGACGATCACCGATCCTCGGTCTACGAGAAGAACCCCGTCATCTGAGCCACGATGCTCGACCAGACGTCGGCAGTGGCGCTCCGAACCTGGGGCAGCAGCATCGCGATCACCAGCACCGCGATCGTTGCCAGACCCAACCACTCGACGGTGGTTGCGCCTCGTTCCTCGTTCCACATGTTCACCTCCCTTCCTATGGATCCCCCGCCAGGCTTCGGAGACCGACGAGGGTTGGATAGAGCAAGAAGAGCAGCGTCACCGGCACCATCAGGGCGAGCACCGGACCGTACGTCGTGAGGGCTCGCCGACCGCCTTCGGCCGTCAGGTCGCGAGCCAGGGCGGCCCGGTAGTCGGCGCCGAGTTCACCGAGGGCATCGGCAAGACGTCCTCCCGTGTCGTGAGCGTGAGCGAGGAGTGTGTAGAGGCGGGCGCCCTCCGGGTCGGCCGTCCGTCGAGTATTGCGCTGCAACGCTTCGCTGATGCCGCGTCCTTCTTCGACCTCGTCGATCGCCACGCTGAGTTCCTCAGAAGCCACTCCGATCGACTCGTCGACGTATCGCCGGATGGCCGTGGCTATCGACTCCCCGGCGATGACGTGGAGCGAAAGGGCGTCGGTCACGATGGGGAGTTCGAATCGGAGCCGGCGTGCCCTGCGATCTCTCCTGGTCGAGACCCACATACCGAACACGAGCCATCCGGTCGCTGCTCCAAGCGCGGCGAGGGGGAGCACCGCGCGACCCGGTCCTTCAACGAACAGGTCCCCCTGAGAGACAAGTGCTCCGACGATGCCGCCGGCGGCAGCGGTAGCGCAGCGGCGGAGGAGGATCTCACCTCTCGACCAGTCGAGTCCTGCAGCCGCGACCGGCGATTCATCGATGGGATCCTGCTCGGTCTCCATGGACGGAGGAGCCGGTCGGAGATATCTGCCGACCCGCTCGCTCAGGTTCGTCGTCCGGCTTGCGATAACGATCAGCAGAACGCCCGCCGCGAGTACGAGGGCTGCGGCTATGTTCATCGCAGGACCCGGGGAGCGCTGGAGAGGCGTGCTGAGCGTCTGGCTGCGAGGAACCCAAGACCGGTCGATACGAAACCGATGGCGATCACCATCGCTCCGGTCGCTGTTCGGTACGCATCTGCGGCCTGGGGGTTGGTCGAGATCGTCAGCGACAGCAGTGCCCACGGTGCGGCGAGCGCCACGGCGGCGGTCATCCGTTGTTCAGTGAGAGCGGCTGCATGTGCGCGGCGCAGCCGCAGTTCATCAGAGACCGACACGCCGAGGGACGAGATGACGGTACCGACCCGGTGTCCCCCGGACCGATGGGCGAACGAGAGCGTTGCGAGAACCCGATCGCTCGTTGCGTCATCGAGTTCGTGGCGGAGGCGTTCGAGAGCGGGAACGAAGCCGTCCCCGAACGACACGGATTCCTCAACATTGCGCGATGCCGCAGCCAACGGGTTCGGGGCGTGCCGGGCGGCCGCGATGAAGGCATCCGGAAGAGTTGCTCCCGCGGCGACCCTTCCTTTCAGCAAGGCGAGGAAATCCGGCCAGGCCTCAGCGATGGACTCGCGCTGCCGGCGCCTCCGGGAAGCATCGACCACGAACGGCGCCGATGCGGCGAGTGCCGCGATAGCGATGGCTGCGGCCGGGACCGCAAGGATCCCAAGAGCGAGGATTCCTGCGATGGTGCCGGTCGCAGCCGCAGCCGGCAACACCCAGGCAGAGGGAAGGCTGAGTCGCGGCAACCGAAGAGACGGCGTCCATCCGGTCACGGCGATCCATGCGGCGGCGCCGGCGAGCACGACGGCAATGCCCCTCATGGTCGCCAGCCGGTCGGGTCGAGGCGCGGATCATCGGGTGTGCTGCCCGTCCAGTGAAGACCCGACGGACCCGCCTCGAAGATGGGTTGCAGGGTGAACACTTCACCGGACAGCTGTTCCGGAACGAAGGCGATCTCCTCGACCGTTCGAGTTCTGCCGGTGCGGCGAATGAAGACCACGAGATCGATGACCGAGGCGACCGTGCGTCGCACGAACGGTATCGCCACGTTCTGACCTGCGAGAACGCTGTACGAAACCAGCTTCTCCAGAGCGTCTCGTGCCGAGTTGGCGTGGAGGGTCGCGATTCCGGAGCATCCGGCGTTGAGCGCCATCAGCATGTCGAGGGCCTCGGGTCCTCGAACCTCGCCCACGACGATCCGATCGGGACGCTGACGCAGAGCCTCACGAACGAGATCGCGAAGCGTGATCTCGGCTCCTCCGTCGAGACCGGCGTCACGGGTCTGCATCTGTGTCATGTCCGGCAAGTCGGCGTCGATCTCGAACACTTCCTCACACGTCACGACTCTGCGGTCCGGGGGCACCTCACGCAGCAGGCAGTTGACGAGGGTCGTCTTTCCAGCCCCCGGTGCGCCGGCTACGAGCACCGAGAGATCACGGGACATGGCCTCATGAAGCAAGGCGGCAGATGGTGGAGTCAGTGTTCCTCTCTCAACGAGCTCGTCGAGTCCGGTGGCTGTGACGACGAACTTCCGGATCTGGATGTTGAGGCGATCCGGATGCGTGACCGGAGGACCCGTGATGTGGACCCGGGACCCATCCGCGAGTTGTGCCGACACGATGGGTGATGACAGGTCCACCCGTCTCCCGGTTCCGGCGAGCAACTGGTCGGCGAACCGACGGAGCGTGGCCGTGTCGGCAACGATCGGCACGAGTTCCTTGATGCCGTTGCGCACGACGAACGTTCGGTGCCCGCCGATGACGATGATCTCTTCAACGGTCGGGTCATCGAGAAGCTCCCCGAGGAACCCGAGCCGATGTGGTTGCGCCGTGACCGTCACGAGAGCGTCCCCAGTGCTGCGAGCGAGCGCCTCAGGCGACCGTCGGGGCGTTTCGCGGCAAGAGACGCGACCCGAATCGCAGGACGATCCGGAATCACGGCCGCCGGTTCGATACCCGTCCACTCCTTGGCTGCCGCGACGACATCCCCTTGACTACGCGGAGCGACCCGATTCAAGACAACGGTCGGTGGCGGCCCCGACCAAGAGGCGACCAAGTGGGCGGCCCGAACGACACCGACGGCACTGGCGTCGATAACGAGCACGGCCACGTCCGAGCGCTTCAGGACAGGATCATCCGGTTCAGCGGTCCCAAGATCCACGACAACGCGGTCGAACGCGACGACGGCCGCATCGATCACATCGTCGATCATCGCCGGTCTGAGCGGAGCCTCTCCGATGCGGTGAGAACCCGTGATCACCGAGATCGGCCCCATTCGATGCAGTGCCTCGTCGGCGATGGACCCGGTCATGCGCACCTGGTCGGCTGCGTCGGTGATGTCGGGACGAGGTGGTAGGCCGAGTCGGATGGCGATCGATGGCGCCGTCACGTCGAGATCGATAAGCAGGGTGGACGATCGACTGCCGGACTCCCAAGCGAGACCGAGAGCGACCTCGGTCGTGCCGGGCGCACCGCGTGGACCGATGACGGAGATGACCTCCCCCGTTCCATCCCGGTCCAGCAGGGCGGATGCCGGAGAGATGAATCGGATCGCTGTCACGATCGTTCGAACGTCCGCTGTGTCCGGAAGCAGTTCGTTGACCCCGGCCGATCGGAGCATCACGGCCGCCGGTCCGTCCTCGAACGGATGGATGCCCAGTACGCCAAGGCCTGCTCGTTGCCATGCCGCGATCTGGACCGGTGTGACCCACGACACTTCACCACCCGCGACGACGACGTCGATGTCTTCTGCGTGCTCCTCGATCTCGTGAGGCTGGAATGCCCTCAGCACGATCCGGAGCTCGGCGGTTTCGCGAGCGTATGACACGAGACCCGGTTCCCAGTCCCGGGCGGAGAGAACGGTGGCGACGCGAACGCTCATCCTCCGACCCGAACCAGATCGAGGTCGCTTTCGTTCATCGCTGCAGTGAGGGTTGTAGCGAGGGCATCGTCGACGGCAAGGAGGAGTTGGATCTGGCCGCCGTTCACCGTCGATTCGGAGATCGTGGCATCGACGACGAAGACGGAGGACGCGACGAGCCGGGTCTCGGACGGCTCTCCAGGTCGGGACGTCGATGCGTAGATGTCGACCCGGTCGCCCGGATCGATCCGGCCGAGAACCGCGTGGGCTCGATCGAGTTCGAGTGCGATGAGATCGGGTGCGTCTTGGACCTCAGGAGCACGGAGCAGGCTGGGAAGTATGGGTTCCCCTGAAGCGATCGGCACCACGAGGACCCAATCGGCGAGCTCACCCGGCTCGTCTCCGACGACGAGACCGGCAGCATCAGTGGTGTTCTTCACGGAGAGGTCCAACTCCGAGAGCGGAGTTCCGGCAGGGAGATCCGAGCCGGCGACGAGGATGGGGACGGTTGGGATGGGGCGAGTCATCCAGAGTACGAGCAACGCCGCGACGGCAGCGAGGCCGATGCCGAGCAGCGTTCTCGCGTCCGGCCGGGGGATCGTCATGCTCCGCAATTGCACACCGACCGCCATCAGCGGGCCTCCACTGCGACGATGTGGGCGATGGCGATGCACCGCTCGACGTTCCCGTCGATAACGACAACGTGGTCGATGCCGACCGCTTCAACGACGCCGCGATAGAGATGTCCGTCGGCAGCAGAGACAACGATCTGCTCGGTGCGATCTTCGGAGTCGAGGAGTCGGTCCCTCAAGGTCTGGCGTCTCCGAGCCGCAGCGCGCGCCGCCGCCTGCTCGGCGTCGAGAGTGTCATCCAGCCGGTTCCGGAGCGAACGCCCGAGTCGTACCAGATCAGGATGTCCGAGCGGATCCATTCCCTTTTACCTCCATCGTTCAAGTCGATTCGGGTAACCCACCCTTTAAGTACCACGGGTTGGGCCTTCCTGACAAGTAGGTCGTCATGACAATGTTTCGCGGTTCAAGATCGGCGTTCGCGCGTTAGGGAGGAGCATCGCGGTCTGGGCGGGACAGGGGACAGTAGATCAGTAGATCAGTAGATCAGTAGATGAGACAGAACCTCTACGGACT
>JAYEIJ010000117.1:24341-32137 GCA_034660035.1 Actinomycetota bacterium
CGGACTACGGACTACCGACTACCTTCCTCCCCATGCCCACCGATGCCATCCTCATCCCCGACCCCAGTCCGGAGCGTCGCGTCTTTGTGAACCGGACGTTGAACATGCGCTCGATCAAGGCGATCGGGTACGACATGGACTACACGCTGACCCAGTACAACGCGGAGGCGTGGGAGGAATGCGCCTTCGGTCATGCCCGGGCTCGACTGGCCGCGCTGGGGTGGCCGGTTGAAGCGCTCGAGTTCGATGCGACGATGGTGAGCAGGGGTCTCGTCATGGACCTCGAACTCGGGAACCTCTTGAAGGGGACACGGTTCGGGTGGGTGATCCGAGCGATGCACGGCACGCGATTCTTCGACTATCACGAACTTCGCCGGGCTTACTCGGGGACGCTTGTCGATCTCGCAGAGGATCGGTACGTGTTCCTGAACACGCTCTTCTCGCTTTCGGAGGCGAGCCTCTTCGCCCAGTGCGTCGAACTTCTCGATGCCGGGGAACTCCCGAGCGGTGTTGGCTACCGGGAGGTGTTCGCAGCAGTGCGAGCGGCGATCGACGGCGCCCATCGGGACGGTCTCCTCAAGGCGGACGTACTCGCCGATCCTGAGCGGTTCATCGTGCTCGACGGCGACATCGTCGACAGTCTCCTCGACCAGAAGCACGCCGGGAAGCGGATGATGCTGATCACGAATTCCGAGTGGAACTTCGCCAACGAGATCATGACGTACACGTTCGACCGATACCTGCCGACGGGCCATACCTGGCGTGACCTCTTCGGAACGGTGATCGTGTCGGCCGCGAAGCCGGGCTTCTTCACGTCGTCGAACCCATTGTACAAAGTGGTCGATGAGGATCGTGGTCTCCTGGAACCGCACCACGGGTCGATCGAGCACGAAGGCATCTTCTACGGAGGCAATGCACGGCTCGTCGAGGAGTACCTCGGACTATCCGGAGACGAGATCCTCTACGTGGGAGATCACCTCTACGGCGACGTTCACTTCTCGAAGGACCTGCTCCGGTGGAGAACCGCCCTCATCCTGCAGGAACTCGAATCCGAGGTTCGGGCGCTCTCCGGGTTCCTTCCCTCCCAGCAACGTCTCGGGGAGTTGATGGCGCACAAAGAACATCTCGAGGCGAAGTTGAGCGCGCTGCGACTTGCCGAACTGCGGGCTCGCGACGGGTACGCGGAACCGATGTTCGAAGTAGACGACGGTGAGGCGGCGATCGTCAGAACCAGGAACGAGATCCTGGCACTCGACGACGTGATCGCGCCGCTCGCGATCGAGGCGGGCCGTCTCCGCACCGAAGCCTGGGGGCTCATGATGCGGGCGGGCGCCGACAAGAGCCTGCTTGCCCGGCAGGTGGAGAGATACGCCGACATATACACGTCGCGCGTTTCGAATCTGCTGTATCCCGGACCATACGCGATGTTCCGGATCGGCCGCCTAGATCTCCCGCACGACCCTCAAAACTAGATAACAGACCACAGACCACAGACCACAGCAAGACCCGCGCTTCAGGTATTCGTCTGTCTGTTGTCTGTTGTCTGTTGTCTGTTGTCTGTTGTCTGCTGTCTGCTGTTGTCTGTCAGCTACTCGTCTTCCAGATCCGCTTCTTCCACCACGATGTCGAAACGATCTACGCAATCGGCGCAGCGGTAGGCAACGATGTCGCCCGGCATCGGCGGGTCATCCGGCGGGAAGCCGGTCAGCAGGTAGGCGTTGCCGCCGCACTCGATACACACGATCGATTCTGCGAGAGGGCTCATCGGACCTCCTTCATTTCACCGTTACGACCGTGCAATCCGCGGTGTGCGCGACCTTGTGGGTCACGCTTCCGAGGAAGAGCCCGGAGAAGTCTCCGAGACCGCGACGACCCATGACGACGACGTCTGCCCCGACCGACTTCGACGTTTCGCATATCGTCTGCGCCGGCGAGCCGAGTTCTACCATTGTCGTGACCTTACGGACACCGAGCAGACGGGCCCTCTCGGCGGCGCTCTCGACGATCTTCTCACCGGCCGATTGGAGCACCGATCGTGACTCTGCATAGAGGCCCTCGAGTTCAGCGTACGCACCGAGTGCGAGCGGAACGGTCGACGCATAGGAGACGACGTTCAAGATCGTCAGACCGGCTCCGTACTTGATGGCGAATTCCGCGGCGAACTCGAGTGCCCTATCGGCATGGCTGGAACCATCGACTGCAACGAGAACGTGAGACACCATGCGACACCTCCTTCACCTTCAGTCTCGCGCGCGAAAGCGTCCGCGACTAGGGCATCTCGGAAGGGGGGACGAACAATCTGGTACGATCGGATGGCCATCGACCCTCGCGGGAGAGCGACGCAGGTCGCGCCGAAGGAGCAACCACCCCGGCAATCTCGCAGGCACACGGACCGCGGGGCGAGGCACATCTGGAGAGCAGGGCTTCGGCCCTCACCGAAGGGGAAAGCCGCCGAGGCGGTGAATCTCTCAGGTCATCCGACAGATGGGGCGAACGCACTTTCGCGCCCCGACTGAGGAGCAGCCGATGACAGACACACCGTTCCGGGACCTCGGACCGACCGGCGATTTCCTTTCGCGCCACCTCGGACCATCGAGCAACGACATGCCTGAGATGCTGGCCGTCGTCGGTGCCGCGTCGATGGAGGATCTGATCGATCGAGCCGTTCCTGCTCAGATCAGGATCGAGCATGACCATGACCTTCCGGGCCCCTTGGCCGAGCACGATGCGATCGCCCGGCTCCGCGTTCTTGCCGATCGGAACGAGCGGTACACATCCCTCATCGGCATGGGTTACACCGGAACGATCCTGCCCGCCGTCATCCAGCGGAACGTGCTCGAGAACGCCGGTTGGTACACGGCATACACGCCGTACCAGCCGGAGATCTCGCAGGGAAGGCTCGAGGCGCTGCTGAATTTCCAGACGATGGTGTCGGATCTGACCGGCATGGACCTCTCGAACTCGTCACTCCTCGATGAAGGGACCGCTGCCGCCGAGGCGATGGCGATGTTCAAGCGAGTGAACCGGCGCTCGGGCCCGGTCTTCTTCGTCGACGAAGAAGCACACCCGCAGACGATCGAAGTCATCAAGACCCGGGCGCTTCCTCTCGGTCTCGAAGTCGTCGTTGGAGATCCCGATGGTGACCTCCCGGACGCGGTGTTCGGCGTGCTGATCCAGTACCCGGGGACGTACGGGACGGTGGGGAACCACGCCGCTGCGGTCGAGCGGATCCATGATGCAGGCGCACTCGTCGTGTTCGCGGTTGATCTGTTGGCGATGACGCTGATCACCCCGCCCGGCGAGTTCGGCGCCGATGCCGTGGTGGGCAGTTCGCAGCGACTCGGTGTTCCGATGATGTTCGGGGGACCTCACGCTGCCTTCATGGCGACGCGAGACGAGTACAAGCGGCAACTCCCCGGACGCATGGTCGGCGTTTCGAAGGATGCCGATGGACGGGTCGCGTTGCGTCTTGCGCTCCAGACCCGCGAGCAGCACATCCGTCGCGAGAAGGCAACGTCGAACATCTGCACGGCACAGGTGCTGCTCGCCGTAATGGCAGGTCTATACGGTGTGTACCACGGCCCGGACGGCCTCATCCGGATCGCCAGCCGTATCCACCGACTCACCAACGCTCTCGCCGCCGGTCTTCGGGCCGGAGGTATGACCGTTCGTGGGGATTCCTGGTTCGACACGATCACGGTCGAAGTGGCCAACGCGGAAGAGGCGCTCGCGAGGGCGAGACACCGCAGGATCAACCTTCGACCCGTGGACGCCACAACGGTCGGGGTGACCCTCGACGAGACGATCACAGCCGATTCCGTTGACGCTCTGTTCGAGGTGTTCGGCGTGTCCGCCGACGCTGTCGCTCTCGTCGATACCGCGCCATCAGGGATACCGGCAGGACTCGAGCGCACGACGGAGTTCATGGAACATGACGTGTTCCACACCTACCGGTCCGAGACCGAGATGATGCGCTACCTCCGCCGTCTCCAGGATCAGGACATCGCCCTCGATCGGTCGATGATCTCCCTCGGTTCGTGCACGATGAAGCTGAACGCGGCGACGGAGATGGCCGCCGTCACGTGGCCCGAGTTCTCCGACATCCACCCGTTCGTGCCGCTCGATCAGGCGTCCGGCTATCTCGAGCTGATCGCCGACATAGAGCGCTGGCTTGCAGATCTGACCGGCTACGAGGCTGTGTCGGTGCAACCCAACTCGGGTGCTCAGGGAGAGTTCACGGGCCTTCTCGCGATCAGTGCGTATCACGAGTCCCGCGGCGAGGGGCACCGCGACGTCTGTCTCATCCCGGCCTCTGCTCACGGAACAAACCCCGCCTCGGCGACGATGGCGGGGATGAAGGTCGTCGTTGTGAAGACGAGCGACGACGGCAGCATCGACGTGGAGGATCTGCAGTCGAAGGCGAGCCGGCACGCCGACGCACTCGCCGCCATCATGGTCACGTACCCGTCGACGCACGGCGTCTTCGAGGAATCGATCGTCGAAGTGTGCGACATCGTCCATGAACACGGCGGGCAGGTCTACCTCGACGGCGCGAACCTCAACGCGATGGTCGGCATCGCCGAACCGGGCGGGTTCGGCAGCGACGTCTCTCATCTCAATCTCCACAAGACGTTCGCAATACCTCACGGGGGAGGCGGTCCCGGGGTTGGTCCGGTCGCGGTGAAGGAACATCTCGCCCCGTTCCTCCCCGGTCATCCGCTCGTCCCCGACATGCCGGGTCACGAGGACGGTATCGGCGCCGTGGCCTCCGCTCCGTGGGGTTCGGCGGGAGTGCTCGCGATCTCCTGGGCGTACATCGCGATGATGGGCGCCTCCGGTCTCCGTTCGGCAACAGAGATGGCGATCCTCAACGCCAACTACGTCGCCGCCCGCCTCGCCCCGTTCTATCCGGTGCTGTACACGGGCAACGACGGGTTCGTCGCCCACGAGTGCATCATCGACATTCGCGGTATTCAGCACGACACGGGTGTCACGAACGAGGACGTGGCGAAGCGTCTCATCGACTACGGCTTCCATGCCCCGACGATGTCGTTCCCCGTGGCCGGGACGCTCATGATCGAACCGACCGAGTCTGAGTCGAGGTTCGAACTCGACCGCTTCTGTGACGCGATGATCGCGATCAAGGGTGAGATCGATGCGGTTGAGGCCGGGTCGATCGCCGTCGAGGAGAGCGCGTTGCGCCGTGCTCCGCATCCGGCGGAGGGCCTTCTCACCGATGAATGGGATCGCCCGTACGAACGCGAGACGGCCGCATACCCGGTGGATAGCCTGCGCAGGAACAAGTACTGGGTGCCGGTGAGTCGGATCGACAACGCGTTCGGTGATCGACACGTCGTGTGCGCGTGCCCCCCGATGGAGGCATACGAGATGGGAACGGAAGGTGGCTTCGACGTGATCCAGAACCGCGTATTCACCGATGAGTGACGAATTCTCGTTCCGTCAGAAGCCCAGGGGCTTGTTCAAATGGTTCCTGCAAACGCCGAAGTGGCTCTACCGGGCACACCTCGGGTTCCTTCTCGGATCTCGGTTCCTGCTGCTCGAGCACATCGGGCGCAAGTCCGCGAATCTGTACCAGACGCCGCTGGAAGTAGCGCACCACAATCCGGAACGTGACGAGTACATCGTGACATCCGGGACCGGGGTGAAGGCCGACTGGTACCGGAACATCCAGGCGAGTCCGGCGGTCGCCGTCTGGTTGGGGAACCGCCAGTACCCGGTGGTGCAGCGGTTCCTTCCGACAGAAGAGTCCGTCGAAGTCATGAAGGGCTATGAACGGGAACACCCGAAGGCAGCGACGAAACTCGAGTCGATGATGGGTGTCTCCCACGACGAGACCCACGAGTCGTGGATGGCGATGATGGAGAAGATCCCCATGATCGGTTTCATTCCCCAACGCTGAGAGCAGATTCCTTCCCGTCACCGCGCGTCGCCCAGCGGTCCCAGCGAGAGAAGATAACGGCGGCGACGCCGAGCGCCGCTCCCGCCGTGACGTACATCGGACCCCATCCGGCGCTGTCGATGATCGCTCCGAGGATGGGTCCGCCGATGAGCGTTCCGACGTCGAACAAGGCCGTGAAGAACGACATGGCAGAACCGCGGTCGGTGTCCGGCGCGCGGTCGACGAGGAGCGCCGTGAGGATCGGGAAGACGAAGCCGTGACCGGCGCCGCAGAAGGCGCCGGCGATCGCAACACCGACCCAGGATCCGGCACCGGCCAGCACCAGGAAACCGACGACGAGTGCCGCCAGCGAGGGATAGAGAACGCGCATCCTGCCGACACGGTCGGGGAGCCACCCGAAGAAGATGCGTTCAAGGATGGCGACCGCTACGTAGGTCGTGAAGAACAGTCCAACGCTTCCGAATCCGGTGTCGTCGACATAGCGCCGGATGAACACGAAGTAGCCCGTGAGGACCGTCGAGAACGATCCGATCATCCACCAGATCGGAAGGAGGTCTCGTTTGGCGACCACCCCCCAGAAGCCGAGCGGCGACTCGCCCGGCTTCAGCCTGGGGCGGCGCTCGGGGAGGGGGACGGACAGCAGCAGCGTCGCGAGAGCGAAACCCGCGGCGGTCAGGAACAGCTCCCGGAACCCCGCGATCGACAGCACCAGATCGCCGATGATCCCCGCGACTCCGATCGGGAGCAGGCCGGACACGCCGAACAGGGCGATGCCCTCGGTTCTCCGCGATGCGGGGATGACATCCGTGCCGTACGTGAACAGTGCGCTGAACAGCATCGCCTCCGCGACGCCGTGGCCGATTCTCACGGCGTACACCCACGGCCCGAGCGTCGAGACCGTCAGATACAGCAGCACGAACACGATGTTCAAGAGGTTCCCGACCAGGATCACCGGTCTGCGTCCGTGTCGATCCATGATCGGACCGAGCAGCGGACGCATCGCGATCGACGCGACAGCGGTCGCTCCGTAGATGAAGCCGATCTGTGTGTCGCTGGCACCGAGATCGGCGAGATAGCCCGAGAAGTGGAGGAACAGCGCATACGCCATCCCGCTCGTGAAGTTGGCAACCGACACGAGCAGGAACGGTTTGGTGAAAAGGCGCTCCGTCACCAGAGCAGCCTATCGGGGGACAACGCCGACGGCGGCCGTCAGGCGACCGTCCGCGATTCTCATCGGAAGCCGAAACGCTGGGCTTCAGCCGTCGTCCCGCCTGCCGAACGATTCCTCTGCGCCGTCGGCGACGAACCCTTGCCTCGACATGCCGGAGGCGACGTGTCCCGCCATGTCGCCTCTGCGAATGTAGTCGTAGGTGGTCCATCCGGCCACGGCGAGCATCATGAGACCGAACCACAGCGACATGAAGAAGAACGCGACGATCAGGGGGCCGACAACCACCCAGATCGCCGCCGACAGGGCGATTCGCTGCTTTCGGGTCAGAGAAGATTCTTCAGTGCCCATGCCCAATCGTCGCACGAGCTACAGCCCGCGTCCAGGGACAACTGTCGCAAACGGCTACCGACCGGCAGGGGTCAGCCCGGGAGTCGGATCCGCCTCAGGAGGAATCCCTGTTCCTGAGGTACGCCTCCCAGCCCATCATCATGAATGCGACCACAACCAGGGCGAGGACGACCGAAAGCCAGATGCTGAGATCGAACAACCACAAGATGATCACAAATGGGATAACCCCGGCCACAAGCTGTAGGGCGATGGCGCCGACGGAACTTCTCATTAGTGAGACTCTACCCACCTTCGGCAGCCGCGCCCAACAGGGACCGTCGAAGTTGTCGGGTACAACGATATGAGCAGAACGCTCCG
>JAYEIJ010000118.1:0-2957 GCA_034660035.1 Actinomycetota bacterium
CCCCGGCTCAGAGCTTCAAGCCCAAGCGACCCACTCCCGGCGAACAGATCGAGCACCGCAGCACCACCGACACGAGCGTGCAAGGAGGAGAACACGGCCTCTTTCGCTCGACCTGTGAATGGCCGCGTGCCGGCCTTCGGCGCCATCAGACGACGCCCCTTCGCTTCCCCTGCGATGATCCTCATCTCAACTCCTCGTGAGCCACTCTGCCGAGTCCCCGAACAACAACGCCGCCTCGTGCATCACATCTTCGACGAACGGACCGTTCGGATCGGCGTCCACGGCCTCCTTCGCCACCGCATTGGCGGCGGCGAGGAGTTCGTGGTCGCGGAGAATATCCCCGAGGCGGAGGTCGGCCGCGCCGGACTGTGCAGCCCCGAACACGGTTCCCTGGCCACGGATCTCGAGATCGATGTTCGCAAGTTCGAATCCGTCGTTCGATCCAACCATCGCCTCGATCCGTCGTTCGCCATCCGGCGTGGCGGGATCAGCCGCCAGCAGGCAGGCACCGGCGTGCTTCCCTCTCCCGACGCGCCCTCGGAGTTGGTGGAGTTGGCTCAGACCGAATCGGTCTGCGTTGCGGATGACCATGAGCGTGGCGTTCGGCACGTCGATACCGACCTCGATCACCGTGGTCGACACGAGGATGTCGACGTCTCCGGCTCTGAGCAGGTGCATCACCGCCGCCTTCTCGTCGGACCGCATCTGACCATGGATCAGATCACACCGAACACCGGGGAGCGCCTCCTTCAGTCTCGCGAACTCGGCGGTCGCGGACCTCGCGTCGATCTTGTCAGAGTCGTCGACAAGTGGACAGACGACGAACACCTGCCTCCCCTCACGCACTGTATCGAAGATGCGCTGATCGATCTCGGAGTCGGCGGACTCCGGGACCGCCTCAGTCAGGATGTCCGTACGCCCGGACGGCATCTCCACGATCGTCGAGAGGTCCAGGTCACCGTAGGCCGCCATCGCGAGGGTTCGCGGAATCGGCGTCGCCGTCATCAAGAGGAGATCGGGTACACCCTCGCCGTCGTTCTTGTCGCGCAGCACGACCCGCTGCTCGACACCGAACCGGTGCTGCTCATCGACCACCGCTATGCCGAGCGAGCGGAATTCAACATCGGATTGGATGAGTGCCTGTGTGCCGAACGCGATGTCGATAGTCCCGTTCCGGAGCAACTCGAGTCCCTTGGCGCGCGAGATGTCGCCCACCACGAAGTTCGTCGTCACCTTGCCGCTCGTGAAGAGCCCGATTCGCACGCCTCGCGTGGCGGACGGTTCAGCCTGGAAGAGCGAGGGCGTGTCACTTTCGCCGATATCGATATCCAGGATCGGGGGCGCAAGACCGGCGTTCTTGAGCGCGATCTCGGTTCCGAGATAGTGCTGCACAGCGAGCACTTCGGTCGGCGCCATCACCGCTCCCTGGTGATCGCTCTCGACAGATGTCAGGAGCGAGAGGATCACCACGACGGTCTTCCCCGAACCTACCTCACCCTGCAGGAGTCGGTGCATTGGCTTAGGACTGATCATGTCGTCGAGGATGTCGCCGATCGCCCTGTCTTGGTCGGCCGTCAGCCGGAACGGGAGTGCATCTTCGAACCGGGCGTACAGATCGCCCTGCTGCGAGTTGGATACACCCCTTTGCGATTCGAAGTCGTCGTACGCACGTGTCTTGAGGGCCATCTGGATCCGGAGGAACTCGTCGAAGATGAGACGCTGGCGAGCGGGACCGACATCATCGAGGTGTTCCGGAAAGTGAATGCTGGCGAACGCCTCATCGCGTTCCACGAGGCCCAGTCGACCGAGGATGTCGGCGGGCACGATCTCGGTGATCGGGCGTGAACGCCGCAGGGCGTTGCCCATCGACCTCAGGAACTCCCGGGGTTTCATGCCGCCGGCCTTCCCGTAGATCGGCAGCACCCGTCCGGTCACGAGCGCATTCTCACCGTCGAGCCGGTCGAGATCGGGCGATTTCATCTGGAGGCTTCCCCTGTACGCCTCGACCTTCCCCGACAACGCCACCTCGTCACCCACTGCGATTCTCAGATACGGGTTGAACCAGACGGCTCGGAGCGTGCTCGTCCCATCGCTGATCGTTGCCTCGATCATCGTACGGTTCTTCGAGATCCGTCGCTTCGAGGCGCGGCTGACGACACCGCCGACCGTTACCTCCTCACCGATCGGCACCGAGGACAGGTCGAAGAGTTGCGAGCGGTCCAGATAGCGGCGTGGAACGTGGAAAAGCAATTGGCCGACCGATCCGATGCCTTCATCGGTGAATCGCTTCGCCCTACTGGAGCCGACGTTCTTCACCAGATCGATTGGCACCTCGAGAAGATACGCGATCGAGCGTCCCGGACGCGGGTCGTTGCTGCCATTCACGACACCATGATGGCGCTTCGGGAACCCAAGTTCGATGTACGCGGGAGACTGCTAGCCTCCAAGGTCACCTCAGGAGGTCCCCCCACATGTCATATCGGTGTGAAATCTGCGACAAGGAACCGTGGTTCGGCAAGCAAGTCAGCTTCTCCCACAAGCGCTCCAGTCGCCGGTGGCTCCCCAACATTCAGCGAGTTCGCGTTCGCGACGGAAGCAACTCCAAGCGCATTCGCGTCTGCACTTCGTGCATCAAGGCCGGCAAGGTCGAGAAGGTCTAGCGCCGTGCAGGGTTTCGTCAAGGTCTACGACCCGACATCGGGGGTTGGTGTGATCATGCGAGACGACGACCGCTCTGAGGTCTACCTCCGCCCGGGCTCTCTCGACGGCTCCATGTTCCGCATGCTCCGTCAGGGCCAGCGGGTGATCTTCGAAACCGATGAGGACGACGGTCGACTCTACGCCCGCGACCTTCGATTCGGCGCAGACGGATACTAGGACTGCTGCGCAGTCGGTACTCGGTACTCAGTACTCGGTAGTCCGTAATCCGTAATCCGTATCCGCTACTCCGCTACTCC
>JAYEIJ010000118.1:3057-6215 GCA_034660035.1 Actinomycetota bacterium
CTACTCCGCTACTCCGCTGTCCCCTTCCCCCTTCGTACGGCTTGGTTACACTTGAGCCGCGATTCAAAGGAGGACCCCATGGTTCGAGCGTACATTCTGATCCAGACCGATACCGGACGCGCCGCCGATGTAGCCACTGGTATCCGCGGCCTCCCGGGAGTGATCTCCACTGAGGCCGTGACCGGCCCCTACGACGTCGTGGTGTTCGTCGAGGCCGCCGACGTCGATGCGTTGGGCCAACTAGTCGTCACATCGATTCAAACGGTCGAGGGCATCGTTCGCACGCTCACCTGCCCGGTCATCAAGATCTGAGGGCCTGCTTCGCAGGCGGTATTCCGTAGTCCGTACTCCGTACGCTGCCGACGACTTGCGATTGACTACGGCTTGTTGAGGGCGAGTTCTACCAGTTCGTTGCAGAGTTCGGCGTAGGTCATCCCTGTTCCCATCCACATCTTCGGGAACCCGGAGATCGAGGTGAAGCCCGGCATCGTGTTCACTTCGTTGATGAGAAAACCGCGTCCTCTCTCCTCGAAGAAGAAGTCCACACGGGCGAGGCCGCGACCCTCAACGGCTGCAAACGCCCGGGCCGCCAGAGCACGCACTTCAGCGATGCGCTGTTCTGGGAGCCTCGCCGGGACCTCGAAGTCGCTTGAGGCATCCTCGTACTTGGAGTCGTAGTCGTACCACTCACCTGCCGAGTGGACCTCTCCCGGCAGGGCTGTTCGAGGTCCGTCAAGAACAGCGACTTCGATCTCACGGCCCGAGATGAATTCCTCGACCACGACCTTGTCCCCGTAGCGGAGAGCCTCATCGACAGCGTCTTGTACAGCCGTCACCCCTTCGGCTTTGCTGATGCCGACCGAAGAACCGAGTTCGGCCGGCTTCACGAATACGAGTGAACCGAGATACTTCAGAAGAGATACGACGGTGCCGGTCGGGTCTTGGCGGTATTCGGATCCCCTCACGACCCTCCATCGCGAGGTTGGGATGCCTGCCCTCTCGAAGATCTGCTTGGCGATGTCCTTGTCCATCGCGAGCGCTGAAGGGAGCACCCCACAGCCGACATACGGCTTCCCTGCGATCTCGAAGACACCCTGCATGGTGCCGTCCTCTCCGTACGGGCCGTGCAGGACCGGGAACACGACGTCGTAGCCAAGGTCGTCGTCCCCGACGATGAGACGGCCGTCGGGCAAACGAAGAGCAGTCGGTCGGCCTTCGGCCCGGAACGGGCGATGTGTCGAATCGATGATCCACCACTCGCCGTCTCGATCTATTCCAACCGGGATGACGTGGTGACCGCCCTCGCCGAGGGCGTCGTAGATAGAAACGGCCGAAGTGCACGACACTTCGTGCTCGGCCGAACGACCCCCGAACAGCAGTAGGACACGGGACATGCGGGCAGATTACCGACGGCGGTGCTGCTGGGTTGGCAATGTGGGTGTCAAGACTCGCCGGTCGGGCGATCCAGCGCCACGGCGTGGAACCCACCGTCGACGTGAATGATCTCTCCGGTTGTCGCCATCGCCCAATCAGAGAGCAGCACACAAACCATGCGAGCGACCGGTTCCGGATCGTATATGTCCCAGGACAAGGGAGCACGCTTGTGCCAGGCGTCGACGAACTCCTCCAGGCCGGGAATCGACTTTGCCGCGACGGTCGCGAGCGGGCCGGCCGCCACTGCGTTGACTCTGATCCCATCATCGCCGAGGTAGCGAGCGAGGTACCGGGTGACGGACTGCAACGCAGACTTCGAAACACCCATCCAGTCGTACGCCGGCCAGGCCGACGAGTTATCGAAGTCGAGCGTGACGAGCGCCCCGCCGCCCGCGTTGCGCATCAGCGGCAGCAATCCGGCCGCCAGTGTCTTGTAAGAGAATGCCGATGTCAGGAACGCAGCGGCAGCAGAATCGGAGGGGGTTTCGAGGAAGTTCCCGCCGAGGGCATCCCCGGGAGCGAAGGCGATCGCGTGGAGTGCCCCATCGACCGCACCCCATCGGTCGGTGAGGTCGGCAGCAAGCGCCCGCATGTGGTCCGGATCGTTGATGTCGAGTTCCAGCACCGGCGGTGGATCGGGAAGTCGCTTCGCGGACCGCTCGGTCAGACGGATCGCACGTCCGAACCCGGTGAGCACGATCTCGGCTCCCTGCTCCTGGGCGATCCGCGCGGCGTGCCACGCGATCGACCCATCGGTGAGCACGCCCGTGATCACCAATCGTTTGTCCTTCAGCAGCATGCGCACCTTCCCTTTCGGCGAGGCATGATAGGTGCCGGTTTCATGTCACGTTGGACCAGGCTCGAAAGCCAAGACCCATCACGAAGAGCAGCAACAGCCCGTACGAGAGCGCTGGGTGGCGTGCGAGCTGTGCTCGGTACACGTAGGCGAGGCTCAACGTTACAGCGATGACGACGCCGTAGAAGACGTGGAACCCGTTCAGCGGTCGAATTCCGTCTGCGTAGAGCACGGTGCCGGCCGCGATCTGGATCAGGATCGCTGCGATTGCGACACCGGTGCCGATCCCGAACGCTCGTTCCGGACGGCGACGAAGCGCTGCGAGAACGAGTCCCCAGATACCGACGAGACCCGTCGTCGCAAGGGCGACGTAGACCCAGTTCTGGTGGAACCAGAGAACCGAACTCATCGCGGTCCCTCGGCCTGCTTCGTGAAGTGCACCGGGGTCGCGTCGACTGCCGCTGTCAGATCATCGACGTCCAGATGAATGGCGGTCCCGGGAAGACCTGCTCCGACGGAGACCTCACCCCGACCGGCCACGTCCGCATCGATGATCACCGCCAGCGCGGGAGTCACGCCGAAAGGAGTGATCGTTCCCCTCCGATAGCCGGTCGCCTCGAGAGCCTGATCGGCGTCGGCGAGCGCCAGTCGTCGGAGGCCGAGATGTCCGCGCAGTGCTCCCCAATCGATAACGCGGTCGCCGGGCACGAGCACGAGCACGTAGGCGTCTTCACCCGTCCGCACGACCATGGTCTTGAGGATGCGATCAACGGTGGTCCCGCGACGGTCGGCCGCCTCAGCAAGATTCCGGGCAGGCTCGAACCGAACGATCCGGTAGTCGACTCCAGATTCAGCGACGGCGTCGAGTGCAGAGGATTCGCGCATGGAGCAAGACTAGAGACAGAAGACAGAAGACAGAAGACAGAAG
>JAYEIJ010000118.1:6315-7609 GCA_034660035.1 Actinomycetota bacterium
AGACAGAAGACAGAAGACAGAAGACAGAAGACAGAAGACAGGCGAAGCGTGACTGACCTACTGTTCCCCTCATGACTGAACTCACTGTCGACACGATCGCTCATGGAGGCGAGGCTGTCGGTCGGATCGATGGCAAGGCCCACTTCGTTGCGGGAGCGATCCCGGGCGAACGAGTTGAGATCGAGGTCTTCAAGGAGAAGGCGCGTTGGGCGAGGGGCAGGCTCGTCGAGATCCTCGAATCTTCTCCGGATCGGATCGAACCACCCTGCCCCGCCTACCCGATCTGCGGCGGGTGCACCTGGCAGCACGCCTCCTACGAGCGCCAACTCGAATGGAAGCGTGAGGTCGTTGTTGGTCAATTGGCCCATCTCGGCGGTCTCAGCGACGTGCCGGTCCGGTCAACGATCGCACCAGGGCCGCCGTACGGCTATCGCAATCGGATGGATTTCTCGGTCCTGGATGGTCGCCCCGCCCTCCACGAGCATCGATCGGATCAACTGGTCGGACTCGACCGGTGCCCACTGCTGCGCCCGGATTTGGCGAAACGCTTCGCAGCCCTCGGGGATCTGAGAGGGACCACGAAGATCGTCCTGCGATCGGGCGTGAACACGGGTGACGCACTCATCATGGTCGAGGGCCGCGTCCCGTCGCAGGCCGATGGATGGAACGCCTCAGTGGTTGTGCAATCGCGCGAAGGCCTTCGTGTGGTGCACGGGCGACCGTGGTTCGAGGAGGAGAACAACGGTGTTCGGTTCCGGGTGCCGGCGAACGCTTTCTTCCAGGTGAACACAGCCGGCGCGGAGGAACTGGTCCGCCTCGTCGCCGATGCGGCCGCCGTCACACCGAACGACGTGCTCCTCGATGGCTACGCCGGCGTCGGGTTGTTCGCTGCCACGATCGGTCGATCCGCCGGTCGTGTTGTGACGATCGATGCAGGGAAGGCGGCGTACGGTGCGATCACCGGAAACCTCGAGCAAGTCATCCCGGGTCGATACCGCTCGATGCTCGGCCCCTTCGAACGAATCGCTCCAACGGCGAAGGACCGGTGGGATGTCGCTGTGGTCGATCCGCCAAGAGCCGGTCTCGGCTCAGATGGTGTAGCCGCTGTTACGCGCGCCGGCCCCAGAACGATCGTGCTGATCTCGTGCGACCCGGCGTCACTCGCACGCGATGCCTCGTTGCTTGGCGATTCCGGGTACAGAGTCGATTGGGTGCAGCCCGTCGACCTCTTCCCACAGACCTATCACGTCGAGACCGTCACCCGCTTCGTACTCCGGTAGGAGCAGACGACAGA
>JAYEIJ010000118.1:7709-8896 GCA_034660035.1 Actinomycetota bacterium
AACAGACAACAGACAACAGACAACAGACAACAGACAACAGACAACAGACAACAGACAACAAAGATTCTCTCACCGCGGGTCTGGCTGTCGTCTGTAGTCTGGTCGCTGTGGTCTGTCTACCGCCGGCGAAGCCGGCTCAGATTTCGCCGACGAGCTTGGCGCGCTTCTCTTCGTACTCGGCGTCGGTGAGCACACCGTCGCTGTGGAGCTGTTTGAGCCGCTGGAGTCGTTCCGTCGCATCGGACGGCGCCTCCGGTGCTGCTGCCGGCGCGGTTTGCGGCCGACCCTGGAGTGACACGGAACGCTCCTCGCGAACCTTGTAGAGCAACGACGCGAAGTCATCGGGATGTGGGATGTTTGAGAAGCGACTCTGCCCACCCGTACCGGCCGACTCGACAAGCAGATCACCCGCGCCGAGCATCCGCTCGAACACGCTCTGGCTGAAGTTGACGTTCGTGATCCGCTCGAGTGGGATCTCCACCCCGGACTTCGCGACAAGTCCCCTGCGCGTGATGAGCCGCTCGGTTGTGAGCACGTAACGGGTCGTAGCCCAACTGACGATCGGTCGTACAACGAACCAGATCGCTCCACCGACCACGACAACCACGACGGCCCACCGGAGCCACGGCCAGTCGAACCACGAGAACGCAAGCAGAACAATCACAACGGAAAGGATGAACCATCCGATCGGAATGATCAGCAGCTTCCAGTGCTGACGGAATGAGGTGACGATGGTCTCGTCTTGGGTGAGTGCGTCTTCAGGCCATGGCATGGAGAAGAGTGTAGGCCATCGGATATTCCCGTGCCTGTGTTCCCTGCGATGGGTGTAGTCCGTAGTCCGTAGTGGTCCGTACCGACATCGTCGCCCGTCCCCCGACGCCGCCATACGGAATGCGGAATGCGCAATACGGGATACGGAGTACCGGCCGCAGGCCGCCGATGACGCGAGAAACCCCGAGAAAGCTTTCGCCCCCTCGGGGTGTCCTCGTTCCGGCGGTCTCGGCCCCGGAGGGCTGATCCCGTCGGTGCGAGCGGCCTTTCGACCGTTCGCCCTCACCGTCCGGCCGAAGCCTTTCGTTGAGGTGTCCTTCCGCCCGGTCCCGACCCGAAGGCCGCTTCTGGTGGCCCCTTGCGGAGCCGGCGCCGTCCCTTTCGGGGGGTGCCCGGTCAGACTTCCCCGTCGCCCT
>JAYEIJ010000118.1:8996-31977 GCA_034660035.1 Actinomycetota bacterium
TCGGGTTCCGGGTCGACCCTCTCGGGCCGAGTGTCTCCGTTTCGGTCTCCCGTCCCGGTGACAAACGAGAAGGTAGAGGGCCTCTGCGGATATGTCCACCGAAAACGCTGATTGGTTTTCGCGTTCGCTGCTCAAGTTTCGCGAACCGCACTTCGTGCGGCGTATCCCGTATTCCGTACTCCATATCCCGTAGCCGGTAATCGGTCCAGGGAAAGGCTATGAACCGAATCGAAAGCCGCGGATAGCCACGACGATCAAGACCAGGCCGGTGACGGCGGCGAAGACTCCGATGAAGAGGATCGGGATACCCCAGAAGAGCATGGACCGATCGGACTCCCCCACCTGCCCGATCGCCACGTCCCACAAGTACCACTTCATCGCCACGCCCCCGACGATCAGGAACACAACAGCACCGACAGAACTCAGACCCGCCAGAACGATCCGCATGTCTCCACGCTAGAGCCGGCGCCCGAAGTGGCAATAGGGAATGCCCCCGAGGGAGCGAGGTGCACTCGACGTACCGAGTGCCTAATACGGACTACAGACTACGGACTACGGACTACCGGCCGAAGGCCACGCGAGAAACCCCGAGGGAGTTCGGCTCTCGCCTCACCCTCTCGGGGTTCTCAATCGAAACGACAATGCCGCTCCGATGTGCTTCCGACGGTGACTCTCGTCATCGTCTTCTGCGAGGCCCGGTTCCTCCGCACTCCGGCGTTAGCCGGTGCCCGTTGGCCGTTGCCCGTCCTTTCGGAACCCGGAGGCACCGATCGGACCCGCTCCGCCTTGCGGCGGTTCGGTGTGGCTCGCCGGGAACTGGGCGGCTCCGACGGCCACCGGCGTCCCGCTCCGAGGAGCGATTCACCGGCCGGGGATTCCGACCGAAGTCGGTTCACCCGGCAACCCGTTCGATCCGCCGCTCCGGAGGTTTCCCACCGTTGCGCCGGTGGGCCCGAAGGCCCGTCGTCCGGGTCACTCTCCGGGCCGAAGCCCTTCGAGTGGATGAGAACCTACGACGGCAGTGTGCGGTTCGTCAACCGAATCCCGTGGTCTGTTTTCGCGTACTTGTCCGGGTTTTCCCGTTCCTCGACCCGGAGGAGTTACACACCTGTGGTTCGTGTCACACCGGTCCCGTATAGTCCTCCCCATGACGTCGAGCACACAGGAGAGCGGAGATGATCCCGTGGGCCTGAAGAGCCTCTCCCCCTCGCGGGCCGGTGACTTCAAACGCTGCCCTCAATTGTTCAAGTTCAGCGCGATCGACCGAATTCCCACGCCACCGACGGTGTACCAGGCAAGGGGAACGACGGCTCACCTCGCCCTCGAGTGGCTCTTCGAACTGCCGGCAGCGGAACGAACACCGGAGCGTCTCTCCGACCTCTTCCGAGAGGCATGGCAGGAACTCAAGCCCGGAGAGTTCGCCGATCTGTTCACCGATATCGCGACAGAACGGGATTGGGGCATCGAGAGCCTCGCCATCCTCAACAACTACTTCGCCATGGAGGATCCCACGCAGATCGAACCGCTCTCCCGCGAACTCGACATGACACAGGCCGTCGGGAACATGACGATCCGCGGCATCCTCGACCGCATAGAGGAGACCCCAGACGGCCTCGTGATCACCGACTACAAGAGCGGCAAAGCCCCCTCGGAGCGATTCGCCATGGCGGCGTTCTTCGCTCTCAAGATCTATGCGCTCCTCATCCGCATCCGGGAGGATCGCACGCCCGTGAGGCTCCGCCTGATGTACTTGACGGGTCCAACGGTCCTGGAGATACCGGTCGACGACGCCCAACTCGACGCCATGGAACGACAACTGGAAGCGCTCTGGAGCGCCATCGAAAAGGCGATCGCGACCGACCACTTCCCACCGCGTACCGGCGTGTTGTGCGACTGGTGCTCGTATCAAGACATCTGTCCCGCCTTCGCCCATGATCAGGGAGGTGGCGTGTGACCACCACGATCTGGACCATCGGCTACGGCAAACGATCGTTCGACGACATCGAGCGAGACCTTGCCGCTCTCGATATCTCGATGATCATCGACATCCGCACCCTTCGCGACGACCCTCGAGTACCTGATTTCGATCATCGCCGGCTCGACGAACTCGCCGCCGAAGCCGGAATCGGATATCGCTGGATGGGTACGACGCTCGGCGAGGAGTCAGCGGCCGATGTCGGCGTCGCTGTCGATGGCCTCGTCGCGATCGCTTCGGCATCGCGAACCGTGATCCTCTGTCGCGAGCCCGACGCCTTGCAGTGCCACCGTTCAACGGTGATCGCACCGGCCTTGCGGGCGAGAGACATCAACGTCGTACACATCCTTCCGGACGGAAGCACGCGACCCCACGAGTCCCCGCTGCCCTTCGCCCGATGACCGCCGACATCCGCGTCGACCCGGCCGACTGGCCCCGAAGAGTCGCTCCGGGTCCCGGACCGCAACTCATCGTTGGCGGCCCCGGTACGGGCAAGACGGAGTTCATCGTTCGGCGAGCCATCAAACTCATAGGCGGCGGAAACGGTGACGGATTGCTTGTGCTGTCCTTTTCGCGGCGCGGCGCCGCTGACCTCGACACCCGCATCCGGACCTCGACGGCCGGTCCCGGTCATGCAACGGACGTTTCGACGTACCACTCGTTCGCCGCCCGACTCCTCGAGGCCTTCGCCCCGTACCGTGGATGGGAGCGACCTCCAGACGTGCTACCCGGCCCGGATCAGAAGCGGCTCGTTGCCGAACTCCTCAAGACCGAGGACCCGAATCGTTGGTCGCCCGCCTACCGGTCACTCCTCGCAACGCGCACGTTCGCCGATGAGGTCACCGATTTCGTGCTTCGGTGCCGTGAGCAACTCATCGGCCCAAGCGACCTCGCCGAGAGGTCGACCAACCGGGCCGACTGGCACGGCCTCTCGACCTTTCTCGATCGCTACGACCGGGCCTTGCGGGACCGACTGGTGATCGACTACGGCACCCTCCTCTCGGAAGCCGCAGCGCTGCTGGCCGACCCGGAGATCGCCGAGAACATCGGTGACCAGTACCGACACGTCCTCGTCGATGAGTACCAGGACGCCACGCACGCGCAGTCGGTCCTGCTTCAACGTCTCGTGAGCGGGCACGGCCGGGTCACGGCCGCTGCAGATCCATACCAGTCGGTCTACAGCTTTCGTGGAGCCGACATCGAGAACGTCGCTCGATTCCCCGACGACTTCGCGTTCCAGGGTCGGCCGGCCGAGCGGCTCGTGCTCACCACCTCATTCCGCGTGCCCGAGGCGATCCTCGACGCCGCCGTCCGGATCACCGCCCACGAACTCCCCGGCGCCGCGGGGAAGGTGACTCCAGCGCCGGGAGATGGATCTGTGGAGGCTTATCGATTCGAGCAGCAGGTCGAGGAATCGGAATGGATCGCTTCGGAAATCCACAAGCTCAACCTGGAACAGCACGTCCCGTTCAATCGTGTTGCGGTGTTCACGCGGTCGAAGACTCGTTTCCTTGCAGCACTCTCCCGATCCCTGGAACGGAGAGACATACCTCACGAACGACCCGGCAGCCGGCTCGTCGACCAACCCGCCATTCGATTCATCCTCGACACCATCTCAGCGGCAACGGGTACCGACGGATCGCCGGAAACGGATCACGCCGTTCGTCGCGTCCTCCTCGGGCCGATGTTCGAAACACCGCCGGCGCGTTTCGCCGAACTCTCCCGGAAACGGACAAACAACGAGCGGTCGTGGGCCGCTGTCGTCCGATCAGGCATCGAGAACGGCATGGCGCTCGGCGATCTCCTGGCCGACCCAACCTGGGCGAACAAGGACGTGGCCGTTGTGGGCCTGTGGCGACTCTGGTCGACGCTTCCTCAGATCGCTGATCTGGCGACCAACCCCCAGAGAGAACAGGACCGTGCTGCCTGGGCCTCGTTCACCCAGGTGATCGAACGGTGGAACGAACGCAACCCCCTCGGCACGCTCCTCGAGTACCGGGAACACAGCGAGATCGAGGAGTTCGAAGCAAGTCCCCTCCTGTCGTACCAGGCCGACGAACACGACAGGGTCACCGTCACATCCCTCCACCAGGCGAAAGGCCTCAACTTCGACGTCGTGTTCATCGCCGATTCTGTTGAAGGCGTCTTCCCCGATCTCCGCACACGCGACTCCCTCCTCGGAACGCGCCACCTCCAACCTCACCTGCCGACCGACACCGCCGGGTATCTCGCATTCCGGCTGCAAGAAGAGCGGAGGCTCGCATACACAACGATGACCCGGGCGACTCGGAGGGTCGTATGGACGGCCACCGACTCCGGCTCCGGCCTCGGCGGGGGTGCGCCCAGCCGGTTCATTCCTCTCGCCGTTGGTGCTCCCACCGTCGCGGAGGCCGTCTCGGAACCCGTCGGGCATCACCGACCGATCACCACCGATCAATTCGAAGCGGCTCTTCGCCGAATGGTGACGGATCCTTCGCTGCCATCCCCGGAGCGCCTCGCCGCGGTCGAAACCTTGGCTCACGGAGGGGACCTGGGTCTGCGGAGTCCGAAGCTGTTCGCCGGCGTGAGGGAATCGGGCCCCGACACCGGCGTGGTTCATCTCCCCCTACGGCTCTCTCCCAGTCAGGCCATGGCCTATGAAACCTGCCCCCGCCGCTACGCCCTCGAACGAAAGCTCGCCGTCGGATCTGAGCCGAGCGTTCACATGGAGTTCGGGACGCTCATCCACGCCGTTCTCGAGCGTGTTGAGAACGCGGCCACCGAACGTGGCGACAGGCACGGAACCGCCGAGGAGGCAGTTGCCGTTCTCGACGAGATCATGGAACCGGGTGCCTTCGGGGGTGTCGCCTACGACGAAGCGTGGCGGGATCGCGCCCGCGTTGCTCTTGAGAACACCTACTCACTGTGGCCGGGGACCGGATCACCGTTGGGTTCCGAAACCGAACTCAGCGTGCGACGCGATGATGTCCGCTGGTTCGGACGGGTTGATCGCATCGAGGATCGTCAAGGAGAGGTGGCGATCGTCGACTACAAGACCGGACAGCTTCCCAGCCTCGACGATGCCGCGACCTCGCTCCAACTCGGCTTCTATCTGATCGCCGCACGGGAAGCCCCGGACATCACCGCGCTGGGGCTTGCCACCGCAGCCGAAATGTGGTTCCCGATGAGTCCACAGAAGCGATCGATCGCCACGCGATCCTTCGACATCTCGAATCTCGACGCCGTCGAGGACCGGATGACGGCCGTCGCAAACGGCATCGGCAAAGAGGATTGGGCACCGACGACAGGGACCGCATGCGACCGCTGCCATCTCCGCATCCTTTGTCCCGCCGTGCCGGAAGGCAGGGAGGCGTTCTCCACATGACCTTTCGGTTGACCCCCGAACAGGAATCCATCGTCGACTACCCGCTCGCGCCCCTTCGGGTGGCCGCCGGAGCCGGTACCGGGAAAACGACCACGATCGTGCTCCGCCTGAAGGCGCTCATCGCCAACGGCGTCGAACCCGAATCGGCCCTCGGCATCACGTTCACGAACAAGGCTGCAGGAGAGCTCGCCGAACGGCTCCGAGCTGAGTTCCCGGATCTGACGGCCGATGGCCGCGAGGTGCAGGTGGCGACGTATCACGGTTTCGCGTACGACGTGCTCCGGGAGTTCGGCGCCCTCGTCGGTGTGGAACGTGACACCACGGTGATCGGCCCTGCTCATCAGCGCCAGCTGATCGAGGAGGGGCTGGGAACGGTCCGCTACGACCACCTCGACCTGACCAAGCCACAGGGGATCATCGAGAAGGTATTCACGCTTGCCGGCCAGGTTGGAGACAATCTCCTCGAGACCTCCGACGTACGTTCGGCAGCCCCCACCGCGGAGACCGACGACGAGGTGTGGGGAACCCGTCTCGAGCTTCTCTCTCTGGTGGACACCTACACGCACTCCAAATCCGTCGCCGGCGTCGTGGACTACGCCGATCTCGTTGGGCGCGCCTACCGGCTTGTCGCCGAGCATCCTTCCATCGCCGAGCGCATCCGTCATCGGTACCGGGTCGTGCTTCTCGACGAGTACCAGGACACCGATCCGGCGCAGCGAGAACTCCTGCGTGCTGTGTTCGGCAACGGATTCCCCGTGACGGCGGTCGGCGACTCTGATCAAACGATCTACGAGTGGCGGGGCGCCTCTCGTCTGAACTTCGACGGCTTCGTTCGGCATTTCCCGAATCCCGACGGCACCCACGCCGCGTCACTGCCGCTGACGCTCAATCGGCGATCCGATCGAGCCATCCTCGACCTCGCGAACCGCATCAGAAGCAAGCTGCATGGCGATTCGCCGTTCGACCCACTCGAACCCGGCCCCGATGCGGGGATCGGCGAGATCGAAACCGCGTGGCTCGGAACCCGCGGAGAGGAAGCGGCCTGGATCGCAGCCCGTATCGAGGAGACCCATGACGATGGAACTCCGTGGAACGAGATCGCCGTCCTGGTTCGAAAGAACGGCGACATCCCGACGATCCGGGAAGCCCTGATATCGGCCGGCATCCCGACCGAAGTCGCGTCCGTCGGCGGCCTGCTGGAAGTCCCGGAGATCGCCGAACTCGTGGCCTGGCTGCAGATTCTGGATGACCCCTCGAATTCGATCTCCCTTGCGCGGATCCTCCTCGGCAGTGCCTACCGATTAGGTCTCGGAGATCTGGCACCGCTCGCTGCATGGGTCCGTGACCACAAGCACCGGACGGCCACCGAACCCACCCTCGTCGAAGCGATCGACCACGTCGAGCAGATCAGCGAATGCTCTCCAGAAGCGAAGACACGACTCGAGGACTTCCGAAGCCGGTACAGCCGACTGCTCGTTGAAGCACAGAGCGTCCCCGCGCCGGACCTCTGCCGCAGTGTGCTGGCAGCGATGAACGCATGGACGGAAATCGACGCAATGGACGACCACGCCGCGTTGTCCGTCCGGCTGAACCTGTACCGGTTCCTGGACCTCGTTGAGTCGTGGAAGCCGGTCGTCGGTCGAGCCACGCTCGGTTCGTTCCTTCGGTACCTCCGCGTGTTATCCGACGACAATGCCGCACAGGAACTGGACACGGTCACCATCTCCCGCGGACCGGCGGTCGCGATCCTCACCATCCACCGGGCCAAAGGACTCGAGTGGGACACGGTCGTGATCCCATCGGTGGTCGATGGTGGATTCCCCTCACGTTCCCCTTCGTACACCAGTCCGATCGACAAGGCCGAGTACCTGCCCTATTCGCTGCGACTCGACGCCGAGAGCCTCCCCGATCTGAGCCGTGCCCAGAAACAGTCAGACCGAAACGCGATCCTCCGTGGATATCACGAGGCGGAAGAGTGGCGCACGGCGTACGTGGCCGCCACACGGGCGCGCCACCACCTCATCATCACGGGTTCCCACCGAACCGCTGAACGGAAGACGGCTCGGATCCCATCCCCGCTCTTCGAGATGGCATCCGCGATCGCCGGTACGAACATCGTCCGCGACGACCCCGGAACCATCGAAGAGCCTCCATGGGAACCGCCCGTCCCGGCGCCCGATCCACTCTTCACAGAATCCGGGTGGGAGGCGGCGCTCCGCCGAGCAGCAGACGATCCCGACTGGCTCAGCGCGTATCCTGCGCACGAGTCGAATGCCGGGGCCAGAGCATCCCAGTTGCGACTCGAACTCGAAGCACTTCCTCAGCCGGTGCTCACAGACCTGCCCATCTCGAGGACAACGTCGGTCACGGGCCTTGTCACCCTCGCACGATGCCCCCTGCAGTTCCGATGGGCGTTCGTCGATCGGCTCCCCCGTCGACCATCGCCGGCGCTCCGCCGCGGCGTCCGGTTCCACCGCAGCGTCGAACTGCACAACCTGGGGAAGGTCCCGCTCGACGATCTCGAAGAGGTCGCATACGACCTCCCCGGCGAACGGGGCGGCGAACCGGCAGCTTCGGGTGCTGAACCCTTCGAGGTATTCCTGGCTTCCCGCTTCGCTGAACAGAAGGCCCGCTTCGCGGAGGTCCCCATCGACATGGGTTTCGGCGCCGTGAGGGTGCGGGGCCGCATCGACGCCGTGTACGAACCGGAACCGGGACGATGGGAGATCGTCGACTACAAATCGGGCCGTCCGTCCGATGACCCCGCCCTCGACGTTCAACTCCAGACGTATGCGATCGCAGCCGTCGACGGCGCAGTGGCCGAACCGATCCCGGACGATCTGTCGGTCACGTTCGCGTTCTTCGGTGGCGGTGCATACGCGGAGCGGTCGGTCGACGTCGATGACGAGTGGCTGGCCACCGCCAGGCAGCGAGTAGAGAGCCTGTCGCTCCGCTTCGAGCACGATGAGTACGAGCCAACTCCATCGGAATCGTGCCAACGATGTGACTTCGTTTCCTTCTGCGAGGCGGGACGCGAGTTCCTCAGCCGCTGAGCGACACCGTTCGGGGCGGCGTCACTTCTCCGATTCGTTGAGACGGCGGAGATCCTTGTACTCGCCGCGTTGCCACCGCTCGAGATCCGACGTGTACCACTTCGAGAATCGCCGGTCCGACGGCCCGCCTGCGAGCGCCGTCAGCAACCCGTCCTCTCCCATGTCGACCATCAGTCGCAGCGACGGGGCGAAGCTGGTTGTGCGGCCGGCGCTTTCGTAGATCTGGCCCTGGTGCGGTGTCGCTCTGCCTCCCTTGACCTCGATCGGGCCGACGTCGAAGCCTGCCCACCCGGGCAGCTTGCCACCGAGCAGGATGTGGGTGAGCGTCACCCGGTTCACGTCGCCCCACCGGCGATCCTCGCCCGTGTCCACACGATCGAACGCGTTGCGATAGACCGAGTCCAGATCGCGCTCACCGAGCCACGGCGACTCGGATGAGAGAAGGATGCGATCGAAGTTCTGGTAGAAATCGATGAACACACCGGTGGCGTCGATGAGGTGATCCACCACCGGCTGTCCCACGCCGTCGGGTGCGAACATCTCGACCAGGAGTTCGCGATAGAAAGCTTCGAAGAGAACCGCTCCCCGCGAGTCCAGTTCGTATCGGAAGTCCCACCCGCCGAGACGGTGACCGATCCGGGAGGCGGGAAGGAGCGGTGCCAGGATCGCCATCATCTCTTCGGCCTGAATCGAGTACGTGTCCTGGTGTATGCGCCGGAACGAGTCCAGATCGACCGGTTCTTCAGAAAGGAGACCGGTGATCCTGCGGGCCCGGTAGTCGCCCATCGGCATGTTGATCGGGTCGGCGGCTCCCAGATGGTTCAGGTCGTTGTTCGCCGTCACGATGATCCCTTCGGACGGATCGATCACACCGGGCAGATCTGAAGGCTCTACGAATCCGCGCCAGTCCCACTTCGGGTCCCACCCGGGCATCGGAACGAACCCGGTCGCTGCTTCGTCGCGAATCGGGAGCTGGCCGGACATCTGATATCCGATCCGTCCGGAGCTGTCGGCGAACACCCAGTTCCAAGCCGTTTCGAGTCGACCGAAGATGGGTTGCGCTTCTTCGACGTTCCGGGCGGCCCAGATGTCGCTGACAGCGTTGAGCGCCTCGGCGCCCGAATCGGCAGGTGCCCACCTGGTCGCGAGGTAGAGGCCGGCTTCGAAGGGGTCGCCGTCGAGCGTCCCGTGCATGTTCTCGTAGAACACGACGTCAACCGGCTCGCTCTTCTTCACCAGGATCTGCTCGCGCCGTTCGGTGAACGGCTCAAAGCGGTCTTCGCGTCGGAACGCGCCGTCGTGACACTCCTCGATCCACGAGTCGACGGCATCCATGAATGCGTATGTGGCGCCCCATGAGAGATCGTTCTTCCGGCCCACGAGCGGACCGGCAAGGCCCGGCATGGTCGCGGTGAACACGGTGTCGTTCGGGAGTTCGAAAACCTGCTCGGCCCACACATTCGGGAGACGATTGACCTCCAGGTGCAGATCGTTGGCGAGCAGGGCATGACCCGTTGCTGAGCGTTCTGCCGACACGACCCAGTTGTTCGAGGCCATCATCCGTGGTCCCCCGACGGTCCACTTGACCGAGTCGGGCACGATGCGCTCTCCGAGTTTCACCTGCTCGAGCAGGTCGCGATCCAGGTTCTGGATGCACCCGGGGAAAAGGGCATCAAGTCGCTCATCGTCGACGCCCGCCTGCACCATCTCAACGAAGAGACGCTCGATCTCCGCCTGCGACGTCGCGAGGGTCAGGTAGCCGGTCATGCGAGATATGAGGAGCACGTCTTCGACGGTCCACGGCTCGGGCCGGTAGCCGAGAGCCCGGAATTCCCACGGCCGCGCCTCCCCGAAACGGACATTGGCCCCGGCACAGTACGCGTCGACGAGCGACCGGGTCTCGGGTGTAAGGAGATCAATCTGAGACGCCGTGTTCCCGTACCAGTTCATCCGTCGGAAGAACCGATCGACTTCGACCGACTCGTCGCTGCCGTCAAGACACTCGGCAACCCGACCCTGCCCGAGCAGTCGCATGAGCCCCATCTGCATCGCACGGTCTCGTGCATGGGCATAGCCCATCCCCCAGTATGCGCCTGCGAGATCATCTGCCTGGATGTGGGGGATCCCGTGTTCGTCCCGTGTCAGAACAACACCGTCCGGAACGATTCCCTTGATCTTCATCTGATCCTCCCTTTCTGTACGTCGAACACGATCGTCACCGGGCCATCGTTGAGCAGATCCACTTCCATGTGGGCACCGAAGCGCCCGTGCGCGACCCGAACACCTTCGGCCTCGATCGCCTCGGTGAACGCTTCGAGGACCGGGATCGCTTCCTCGGGCCGCGCAGCCGCCGTGAAAGCCGGGCGGCGACCCTTTCGGACATCGGCCAGGAGAGTGAACTGGGACACGACGAGGACCGCTCCATCGGCGTCGGCGACACTTCGGTTCATCTTGCCTGCCTCATCGGGGAAGATCCGCATACCGACCGTCTTCGCTGCGGCGATGCTCGCATCGGCCCCGGTATCTCCCGTTGCGACGCCAACAAGGGCGAGAAGCCCGGTCCCGATCTGCCCGGTCGTCTCACCGTCGGCTACCACCGCGGATCGACTGACTCGCTGCAAGACGATGCGCATCGGACCTTCCTCGTTGATTCGGGATGCACGGTACACCGCTGGTGGAAACCCGCCTCTACACTCCCCGCCGTGATTCGTGAGATCCCCTGGTCGCTCTTCCGCGGTTTCCTGATGGGTGCCGCCGACATCGTCCCCGGCGTGTCCGGGGGAACGATCGCTCTCGTCCTCGGAATCTACGAACGACTCGTCGCCTCCGTGCGTGCGGGAAGCTCCGCGTTGGGTTCGTTCCTTCGCCTCGACTTCGCCGGCGGCATCGACTGGCTCCGGAAGGTGGACTGGTCGTTCATCCTGCCTCTCGGAGCCGGGATCGGACTTGCGATCATCACTCTGGCTCACCTGCTGGAGCGGCTACTCCAAGAACACGCCGTGTTGATGGCGGCACTGTTCCTCGGACTCGTGGCCGGTTCGGCAGTGATCGCCTGGAAGCTCCTCACCGTTCGCGACATTCACAGGGTTGCCATCATCATCGGCGTTGCCCTGGCGGTGTTCGTACTGTTGGGACTACGGGAAAGCACATCGAGCGAGACCGCCCTTCAGGCCACAGACCCCGCGATGTGGGCGTTCTTCGGCGCCGGGGCGATCGCGATCTGCGCCATGATCCTCCCCGGGATCAGCGGATCGTTCATCCTGGTGATGCTCGGCATGTACGGCCCCCTGCTCTCGGCCGTCACGTCCCGGGATTTCCTATCGCTGATCGTGTTCACCATCGGCGCTGTGATCGGACTGGCGCTCTTCTCCCAGATCCTCCACCGGGCGCTGCGCGACCACTACAACACGGTGATGGCGGCCCTGATCGGTTTGATGCTCGGTTCGCTCCGGGTGCTCTGGCCGTGGCCTCTGGGCGTCGACAGCACGGCCATCCACGCACCGGGTGAGTACGCCCTCGGCGCTCTGGCAGCCTCCGTGTTCGCGTTCGCCCTGGTTCTCGGAATCGAAGCGCTCGGCCGCAAGATCGGCCACCACACCGTCGACGACGAAGTCGGTGAACTCACCGCCGACTGAGCGGAATCGTCGCTTCCGGAACTCGATGCTCTCGCCGATCGTCCGACTCGGGCTGTCGACGATTCACGACACTTCGGAAATGGGCGGGGTCGCCTGGAACCGGGGGGACTGCAGGCAGTAGTACGCCCTACGTATGACGTAGTACGACCCCGGATCAGGGGGGGAGACGTCCTTGTTTCGAGGTTCGTGGGTGACGCTTTGAGCTTCTCAAGGCGCTTGCGTAGAACTCGAGCGGATTCCCGGACCGATACAAGACCTCCGAGTCGTACTTCGTTCTACGTTCTACGTACTACGTTCCGAGGCTTCACCCCGCTCAAATCGGAAGAGCCGGGTTGGGCAGCATCGACCATCGGCTCACCGTACGACACCACTCCGCGTTCGCGAAGGTCCTGGATACGGGCGCTCCCGTACCCGAGCCGGGTGAGGATCTCCTCGGTATCGACGCCGAGTTCGGGAGCGTCGGCAAGGGTCGGTGGGTAACCATCACCGATACGAGGAGTCGGGTTCGGCAAGCGATGGTCGGCGGGGCCGCCGAAGACCCGGCGAGCCACGTTCTGCGGGTGCTCCGGGGCCTCAGCGAGGGACAGCACGGGCGTCACACAAGCGTCGGTCCCATCGAATACTGCCTGCCACTCGGCCCGTGTGCGTTCGGCGAAGGCGTTCCCGATCCTGCGACGAAGCTCGGGCCATCCATCCCGGTCGTACTGACCGGGGAGTTCAGCCGGATCGAGGCCGAGTCCGTTCAGCAACTCGGCGTAGAACGCCGGTTCGAGCGGACCGACGGCCATCCATTTCTCGTCGCAGGTCCGGTAGGTCGTGTAGAAGGGGGCGCTGCCGTCGAGGAGATTCGCCGCGCGTCGATCTTCCCACAGTCCGGTGGCGACCATCTCATAGAACGGGGCCATGAGCGACGCGGCACCTTCGACCATGGAGGCGTGCACGACCACGCCACCGGAACGCTCGCGGTCGTGGATCGCAGCGAGAACGCCCGCCACGAGATACATGGCACCTCCACCGTTGTCCGCGACGAGATTCAGGGGCGGCACCGGCCGTTCGGCATCGCCGATCGCGTGCAGCGCACCGCTGAGTCCGATGTAGTTGATGTCGTGGCCGGCCATCGGCGCGTACGGGCCGTCGGCGCCCCATCCGGTCATACGACCGTATACGAGATCCGGGTTGATCGCCAGGCAGTCGTCGGGACCGATCCCGAGCCGCTCGACCACGCCCGGGCGGTATCCCTCGAGCAGAACATCGGCCTCGGCAACGAGCTTTCGCACGACGTCGACGGCCTCTGAGTTCTTGAGGTTGAGGCCGATAGAGCGCTTGCCACGACCGACGGCACCGACCATCGGGTCCGGGATGGGAGGACCACCGGGGCGGTCGACGCGGATCACATCGGCACCGAACCCAGCAAGAACCATCCCGGCGAACGGGACCGGACCCAGACCCGCGAGTTCGATAACGACGAGATCGTCGAGCGGAGTCACGGCCACGCCGAACTCTCGATCAGAGGCGGTCCATCGCCTCTTCAAGACAGAGGTGTGTGTGCGGAGTGAAGCGACCGTCGACTTCGATGCCGCAGTCCTCTTGAAGGGACTCGATCGCCTTCACCGTTCCGTCGCCGTAGTCGCCGTCTGCCGGACCCGGATAGAGCTTCAACTCCATCAGATCCTCCTGCACCGTGATGATGAACTCGGTGTTGGCCTCGAGGGCATCGGCGAGGGCGATGTACGTCTCCGGACCGTATTGACCGTCGACGGTGATTCCCGCCTCGGTCTGGAACTCCTTGAGCGCTTCTTCGGTCACGGGTCCGAGGATCCCGTCGGGTTCGCCGTGGAAGTAGTCGAGAATCCGCAGTTCCTGCTGGATGATCGCTGTTAGAAGCGTGGCGCCACCGTAGGGAGAGGTCGTCGTGGTCGTCGATGAACTGGTGGTGGTCGCCGGCAACGTCGTGGGCGTCGAAGTGGTCGCCGTCGGGAACGTCGTAGATGTCGAAGTGGTCGTGTCCTCGCTACCCGACGAACACGCTGCAAGTGCGAGCGTAAGCACGACCGTGAATGCCAGCCCTCGTCGATACCTCATCGGGACGCCCCTTTCTCCGATGCCGCCCTGTGTCAACAACGAGCGTACACGAAGCAGCACGATCCACGCACATCCGGATCCCCTCCGATCCGCCCCCCAAACGGGAACACGAGCCTGCATACCCAGGGTTCACAGCGTCGTATATGACGCTGTGAGCCCACAGAATGAGAATCTCCTTGAATCGCGGGCCGACGACAGCCGCACATGCAACGCTGCGCGCCCGGCGATCGCAGCGCTACCGGGTTGTCTACCCTCCCTGGGCCATGGCCGGTCACCCCGAAACACCCCCGGAAGGCGTCGATTACTCGCGGAAGTGGTTCGTCCTCATCGCGATCGCCATGGCGATCTTCCTCGGGACCGTCGACGGGAGCATCGTCAATGTGGCGCTCCCGACTCTCGTGGACGAGTTCGACACGACGTTCGGCGTGGCACAGTGGGTGGTGCTCGCCTACCTCCTGACCCAGACGACCCTCACACTCATGTTCGGTCGGCTCGGGGACATGATCGGGAAGAAGCCGATCTTCACAGCCGGCTTCAGCGTCTTCACGATCGGCTCTGTGCTCGCTGGCCTGTCCCCGACGATCGAGTTCCTCATCGCAGCCCGGGTCGTCCAGGCTCTGGGCGCATCGATGATCTTCGCCCTCGGTTTCGCCATCACCACCGAGGCCTTCCCTCCCTCGGAACGTGGAAAGGCACTCGGCATCAACGGGACCACTGTGTCACTCGGGATCATGGCCGGACCGATCATCGGCGGCTTGATCCTCGAGGCGACCGACTGGCGGTGGATCTTCTTCGTCAATCTCCCGATCGGCATCATCGGAACGATCACGGCGATCAAGTTCGTCCCGAACACCAAGCCGAAAGGCAAACAACGTTTCGACTTCCCCGGCGCCGGCACGTTCTTCGTCGGACTCCTCACCTTCCTCCTTGCGCTCACGATGGGGCAGAGCATCGGCTTCACGGAGCCGCGAATCCTCGGAATGTTCGCGATCTCGGTCGCCGCCCTCGCGGCCTTCGTCGTCGTAGAACGACGGGTCGCACAGCCGATGCTCAACCTGGCGCTGTTCAGGAGTCGCGATCTCACGGTGAACCTGATCACCGGTTTCGTCGGGTTCTTCGCACTCTCGGGGATGATCCTCCTCGTGCCGTTCTACCTGACCGACGTGATCGGGCTGTCACCGCGAGGGATAGGGTTCGTTCTCGGAGCGATCCCCATCACCATGGGACTCGTGGCTCCCATGTCCGGCACGCTGTCGGACCGGATCGGATCAAGGCCGGTCACGGTCGCAGGACTCGCCTTGATGACCGTGGCCTACGGGATCGCCGGATTCCTGTTCGAGGGTGCCACAACGGCCCTCGTCGTCGTCATCGTTGGTCTCATCATCGGTCTCGGCTTCGGCATCTTCCAGTCCCCGAACAACTCGGCGATCCTGGGTTCGGTCTCTCTTGATCAGTTGGGCGTGACATCGGGCATGCTGACGATCAACCGCACGACAGCCGGCGTCACCGGCATCGCCGTCCTTGGAGCGCTGTGGGCCGCGCGAACCGCCGTCTACGCGGACGGTGGAGCGGTTGCCGATGCCCCCGCTGCGGCACAGGCAGCGGCCCTTGCGGACACGATGATCGTCGCGACCGTCCTCGTCGGTATGGCGCTACTTCTCGCCCTTTGGGCTTGGATGAGCAAGGCGCACGAAGACGCTTGAACGCGCTTTCGGTGACCGGTCAGAGTTTCGAGATCCGTCCGACGATGAGATCGATGAACCCCTGGCGATCAACGTCGGACATCACCATCGCGTTGGCTTCGGCACCCGTCACGCCCCACCAATCGACAACCGTCTGACCGACCGTGAGTTCCGACTCGATCTCCACATCAACGCGGCACGCCTTGCCGGAGAACAGTTCAGGGTCGATCAAGTAGGCGATCACGCACGGGTCGTGAAGCGGCGCGCCGGCGATGCCGTACTTGTCGATGTCGTGGCGTTCGTAGTAGCCAAGCATGCCCGCCACAGCTTCACCGACCGGTGTGTCGATGGCCCTCACCCGGTCGAGGTCTTCAGGCAGCACCAATGCCTTGTGCGTGACGTCGAGTGGGAACATCGTGATCGGAACGCCGCTGCTGAACACAAGCGCCGCAGCATCGGGATCCACGTAGATATTGAACTCGGCGACCGGGGTCGTGTTCCCCCCTTCGAAGAAGCCGCCACCCATCAGGACGATCTCCCGGATCTTCGGCGCGATATCCGGCTCTTTGGCGATCGCCGATGCGATGTTGGTCAAGGGTCCGACGGGGCAGAGCGTGATGCCATCGGTCCCTGCGGCGAGGCATGTGTCGATGATGAAATCGACGGCGTGCCGCGCTTCGGCGGTCGTCACGGGGTCGGGCAGGTCGGTTCCATCGATGCCGGTCGGTCCGTGGACGTACTCGGCAGTGAAGAGTTCGCGCTTCATGGGCCTATGGGCGCCGATGAACACCGGAACGTCGGTGCGTCCGGCAAGCTCGCAGAGTTTCAGGGCGTTCGTTGTCACGAGCGGTTGGGGGACGTTCCCTGCGACGGTTGTGATGCCGAGCACGTCAAGTTCGGGCGAGGCGAGGGCCAGAAGGATCGCGACGGCGTCATCCTGTCCCGGGTCCGTGTCGATGATGATCGGTCGCGCCATTGCGTAGCGAGCCTACCCGGTGCTCTGCGAACCCTGGGCTCGCAGCGTCCTTTCGAGTTCCTGGGCCGTGGGCATACCGGTTCTTGCTCCCATCGCCATCACTGCCATCGATCCCGCGACAACGGCCCGCTTCACAGAGAACTCGAGACTGAGTCCGTCATCGAGTCCGGCGGCGAGCACGCCGCAGAAGGTGTCGCCTGCACCCGTCGTGTCAACCGGGGTCGTTTCCAACGCTGCGACGGACTCGCCGGTATCGGCTCGGACGATGCGGGCGCCGTCCGCACCCAGAGTCACAACAGTCACCGGGACCGGGAGGCTTCTCGCTGAGAGCGGATCTCCAGACCCTGTGAGTGTTGCCAGTTCACCGCGGTTGACGACGAGCACGTCGATCGCACTGAGGAGCTCAGCAGAGAGATGCGCGGCAGGAGCCGCATTGAGAATGACGATTCCCTCCGATCCGGTAGCAGCCGCGAGCACAGCGTCCATCGGGATCTCGAGTTGGAGCAGCGTCACCGTCGCTGCCATGAGGACCGCCGATGCCCCATCCACATCAGAAGGAGAAACCCGACCATTCGCCCCGGTGCTGACAACGATCGAGTTCTCTCCGCCGTCATCGACGGTGATGATGGCGAGACCGCTCGGAGCTTCTGGATCCACCGTGAGGTGACTCACATCGACACCTTCTCGTTCGAACTCCCCGATGAGATCACGGCCGGCTTCGTCGGCGCCGATACGACCGATGAACACGACGTCGCTGCCGAGGCGTGCCGCAGCGACTGCCTGATTCGCACCCTTGCCACCCGGCATCGTCTCATGACCGGATCCGAGAACCGTTTCTCCCGGGACGGGATGGTGCCCGACACGAGCGACAAGGTCCCGGTTCACGGATCCGACGACGGCGATCATCTCTGCTCCTCCACAATCTGATAGACGGTACCGGCACCGGAGACGACGTAGATCTCGCCGGCGTCATCCTGTCCGAATGAGGATACGGCGGGAACAGATCCCGTACCGCCCGTCCAGTCATGCATCGATCCGTCCGGTGCGATCGAACGAATGAAACCGCTGCACCAATCCGAGAAGAAGTAGTGGCCGTCGAGTTGTGGGATCGCATCCCCCCGGTAGACGTAGCCGCCGGTGATCGAGCAGCCCTCGTCGTGGCGATACTCGTAGAGGGGGACGCTGAGGGCGCGGCCGGATGCATCTACCCCGTCGCACGGTCCGGCGAAACAGTCCGTGCCTTCGAGAAGCGGCCAACCGAAGTTGAGCCCCTCATCCCCCGTGCCTCCTCGATTGATCTCTTCGACGTCGCCCTGTCCGACATCGGCGATCCAAACATTGTCGCCGTCGAATGAGAACCTCCACGGATTCCGGAGTCCGATCGCCCACACCTCAGGCGCATCGAACGCCCGGCGTTGTGTCAGTTCGTACGTGTCGATATCCGGTCCAACCACGATTCGGAGCATCGCTCCGAGCAGCGTGTCCTCGCTCTGTCCGTTTCCGAACTTGTCGTTGGAGGCGCCGCCGTCCCCCATCCCGATCCAGAGATCGCCGGCGGGTCCGAAGGCGATCATGCCACCGTTGTGGTTCGACGCCGGTTGCGGGATCTGAAGCACCACACGCTCCGTCATCGGGTCGGCGATCTGCTCATCGCCAGAGATGGTGAACTCCGACACGATCGTGCTGCCATCGCGCCCGGTGTAGTTGACGTAGAGCCGATCCGGGTGTTCCGGGTGGAACGCAAGCCCAAGCAGTCCCTGCTCTCCTTCGAACTTGACGCGCTCGCGTATATCGAGGAACACCGCGGGTTCGTCATCCGCAGCGATCGTCCAGATCACCCCCGGCTGGTCCACGATGAACGCGCGCTCGCCGATCGTTGTGTAGAAGACAGGCTGCTCGAATCCTTCCGCAACCGGTTCGAGAGCGAGGATCGTGTCGGCAGCCGGCAGCGTCGAGGGTTGCGTCTCCCCCGATGCCACTGACGTCGTGGCGGTTGGCACGGACCCGGGTCCGGTGGCCGGCACTGCCGTGGTTGTTGGAGACGCCCTGGGGATGGTCTCCGGTGATGACCCGGCGGTGCACGCCGAAACGATCATCACGACCGTCACGGCGCCCGCTATGAGCCATCGCACGTCAACCCGATTCAACGATGCCTGCGGCCGCTGCCGCCTCGTCGGCGTCACGGGCCACGCGGCGGCCTTCGGTCTCGTCCACCCGGGTCAGCAGATAGATCCCGACCAGGAAGAACACGATCAGCCCGAGAACCGCCGGTCTCGACGAACCGAACACGGTGACCGCAGCGACGAAGAGCAACGGTCCGATGATCGCCGAGAACTTGGACATGACGGAGAAGAACCCGAAGAACTCCCCGGAGAGCGCCTTCGGTGACATCGACGCATACAGGCTCCGGCTGAGTGCCTGCGAGCCGCCCTGGACGACGGCGACCATGAACGCCAGGAACCAGAACTCGATCACACTATCGAGGAAGAAGCCCCAGACGGCGATCGCCGAATACACGATCAGGGCGAGGATGATCGTGCGCTTCGTCGTCATCGTGTCGGCGAGTCCCGAGAACAGGAGACGTCCGAGGACGATCGCGACGGCGAGTCCGACCACTTCAACCACGAACAGCAAGCCGAGGATCGTGAGAAGAGCACTGGTTCGGGGTGGCTCCATCACGGTGGTCTCGCCGACGACCATCGCCGTGCCGGACGAGGCTTGGTCCGCCTCGCCGGTGTTGACGATCTCAAGGAGATGTTCTCCGGCTTCCGCTGCCGTGATATCGATGTCCACACCTTCGTGAACCGCCGAGTTGTAGCCGTCGATGATGACCGGCTCGTCATCTTCGATCACAGCTGATCCGTCGATGAACACGCCCCAATCTCCTCGGTCCGGTCCCTCGCTGTAGTGCACTCGCACCGTCGTGCCGTTGTATGCCAGCGCGTAGGTCGCCCCGGCGTCGTGGGTGACGGCGTATTCACCGTCTGCTTCCCATACACCTTCGAGCGCGACAGCCGTCGAGTCAACCGCATAGTCGCCCTCACCGACCGAGGTCGCAGTGTCTTCATACGCCGGCGGCCTGGTCCCGGTGACGTCCTCACTGAGGACGAACTGGCTCCCGATCCCGACGAGTGGGAGCATGATGAGATTCCACACGACGAACGCGAGGAAGAACGCCCGCTTCGATTCATCCTTGGACGGGATCTTGCCGAACACGATCGAGAACGGGATCCCGACGAACTGCACAAGGAGGATCGCAGCGATCAGCTCGATCGACCCGAAGCCGAGCTCGGCGCCGTAGATCACGGCTACACCGATGATCGTCCCGATCCCATCGTTGTAGATCAGGTACGAGATGAGGAACTTGAGGAGCTCCTTGTAGCTGCGCAGGTGGCTGAAGGTGTCTCCGAGGCGTTTGAACGTGATCGAGAGCAGGCTGCCGGACTCGGTCGAAATGGCAGCGGGCGGTTCGGGGACCCGGCGCATGATCGGGATCGAGAACACGATCCACCAGATCGCCACGGTCAGGAACGAGAGACGCGTTCCGAGCGAGTCGCCGATCGTGAAGATCATCACGATGTTGATCGCCAGAAGCAGACCACCTCCGAGGTAGCCGACCGCGTATCCCATGGTCGAGACGCGGTCGATGTCCTCATCCCGGGCGACGTGAGGCAACAGTGCGTCGTAGAAGACGTTACCGGCCGCGAATCCGAGTCTCGCGATGACGAACGCAGCGGATGCGATGAGCCAGTCGCCGGTGCCGACGAAGAAGAGGGCCGAGACCCCGAGCGCTCCCACGAGGATGGAGACGGCGAGGAGTTTCTTCTTCCCTCGTTTGAGGTCCGAGATCGTTCCGAGGATCGGAGCGAGAATCGCGACGATGATCAGCGAGATCGAGAGTGTCGCCGTCCAGTAGGCGGTTGCCTGGGCGGCGGAACCGAGGGTGCGACCTGCGACCTGGCTGTAGTAGACCGGCAGGACGGCAGAGAGGATGGTGGTGGCGAACGCGGAGTTCGCCCAGTCGTACAGTGTCCATGCCCGGACCCGTCTCCGGTACTCCCGGTCGTCGACAGCTCCGTATCCGGCGATCGCGTCGGTCATCCTTGGTTCTCCCTCTTGTCCCGCTCGGAGACTACTCGGACTGACCCAAGGACCAGAGGGATCGCAGCGCGTCTGTGACCGCTGCCGGGTCCTCGATCGGTGTCATGTGACCGGCATCCGGCACGACGGTGAGAGCGGCACCTGCGGCGACCGCCATGTGATCGGCTTCGGCGATCGGCGAGAGCACGTCGTTCTCCCCGACGATCACAGCGACGGGGATTGTGAGGCTCGACAGTGCCGTGGTTCGGTCGGGGCGTTGTTTCATGCCTTTGAGCGCACCAACGATCGCCTCAGCGGGTGTCGCTTCGATCATGGTCCTCAGACGAGCACGGGTCCAGGACGACGCCGACTCTGCCACCAGGACACCGACCATATCGGTGGCGAGGCCGGATCGGCCCTCAGCGGCAACTCGGTCGGATGCCGCGTCGCGCCCGGCCTTCGCATCCACGGAATCCTCCGTGGATTTCGTGTCGACGAGCGCCAACGTGCGAAGCCGTTCCGGATAGCGCTCTGCGAACGCGAGGGCAACGTAGCCGCCCATCGAGAGCCCGATCAGATCGACCCGTTCCACGCCGAGAGCGTCGATGAGCGCAACAAGGTCAAAGGCGTGATCCTCCATCGTGAGCACAGGGCGAACCGACGGTGCAGAGCGGCCGAACCCTCGCAGATCGGGAGCGATGCACCGCCGCACATCGGACAGGGCGTCGAGTTGTTCGAGCCACATCGTCGAGTCGAGAGGGAACCCGTGAACGAAGAGCGCTACAGAACCGCTCCCTTGCTCGCGATAGAAGACCTCATGGCCGTTGATCGTGATTTCAGGCATGGCCGCAGTGTTGCACACTGCGCGTCGACGGGCGGCGCGGGAACAGCACGGTCCAGCAGATGACCCGGTACACCTCGATGTGTGGGTGATACCGTCAGAGTATGAACCAGTCACGCATCGGTCTCGCTCATCTCCCAACGCCGCTCGAACCAGCAGAGCGCCTCAGCGCAGCATGGGGCGGCCCGACCATCTGGGTCAAGCGAGATGATCTCACCGGCTTCGGCCTGTCGGGGAACAAGATCCGGAAACTGGAGTTCCATCTCGCAGCAGCGCTCGACGCCGGTGCCGACACCGTGATCACGTGCGGAGCGGTGCAGTCGAACCACTGTCGGGCCACTGCGCTCGCCGCCGCTCGTGTCGGACTGCACACGATTCTGTATCTCCGAAGTGCCGACGGAAAACCGCCCGACGCGCCTACGGGGAACCACTTCCTGCAACGATTGGCGGGCGCGCAGTGCCGGTTCATCACGCCTGAGGTGTACGACGACCGGGATCGGATCATGGCGGAGGCCGCTGCGGCCAGCGGCAACGCGTGGGTCATCCCTGAGGGTGCCTCGGACGCTCTCGGTGCTCTGGGCTTCGTCGCGGCGATGCACGAGATCGCACCCCAACTCGAGGATCGGAGCATCGTGCGACCGGTCATCTGGCACGCCGCGTCGAGCGCCGGGACAACCACAGGGATGATCAGAGGCGCCGGTGAACTCGGCCTCGACGTCAACATCATCGGATCGTCTGTCGGCGACCCGGCCGACGATGTCGAGCATCGCATCCGCACGCTCCTCAGCGAGTCCACTGCCCGATTCGGTGGTTCCCCGAACGATGTGTCGTGGAGCCTCACCGACGAGTACGTCGGACGCGGATACGGCCTCTCGACGCCGGAGGAACTCGCTGTTGGGGTTGAAGCGACGCGCCTCACCGGCATGATCTTCGACCCTGCGTACACGGGAAAGGCCATCTTCGGGTTGAAACGGGAGATCGAACAGGGCCGACTCACCCCGGACGACCACGTCGTGTTCTGGCACACAGGAGGCGGCTTCGCGGTCTTCGCCTATCCGGAATTGGTAGTCAGTAGTCAGTAGTCAGACCAAAGCAGTCTCTTGCTCAAAGCTGGTAGCCGGCAGCTCTTCCTCAGCTACTCAGCTACTCAGCTACTCAGCTACTCAGCTACTCAGCTACTCCGCTACTCCGCTACTCCGCTACTCCGCTACTCCGCTACTCCGCTACTCCGCTACTCCGCTACTCCGCTACTCCGCTACTCCGCTACTCCGCTACTCCGCTACTCCGCTACTC